>CAYNOY010000025.1:0-14959 GCA_964399015.1 Candidatus Woesearchaeota archaeon
AAAAATTTGGGACTGAACAGCGACGCTGCGAGGCAAATTTAATATTTTTTTGAACAAGAGATAAAACGAAATAAAAGATTTTTATGTCGTCATTTGGTAGGTTAAACGAGGTTTTTTATATCTAGTTAGCTTGTTGTATTCGTGGACGGCTTGTTAATAAAATTGAAGAGGGAACTTGAAATAAGGAATTTTTCTAGGAAAACTGTTAAAAGTTATATGTTTCATGTTGAAAATTTCCTGAGATATTCTTGTAATAAGGGACTCAATGAAAATGTTGTTCGTAATTATATTCAGGAACAATTAAATAAATGCGGCCCGTCTAGTGTAGCTCTGAAACTTTCCACGATAAAATTCTTTTTTGAAAATGTTCTTCATCAAGATTTGAACTTACCTACAATTAAAAAAAATAAAACTCTTCCAGATATATTGACGATCGAAGAAATGACGGCGCTGATTGACTCTACTCAAAATACCAAACATAAGTTAATTATAAAAATGCTTTATGGGTGCGGACTTCGAGTTGGAGAGATTATTAGTCTTAAAAATGAAGATTTGAATTTCGAAGAAGGACTGATTCATGTTCGTCTCGCTAAGGGCAAAAAAGACAGATTTGTTAAAATTCCTGAAAGTATAAAATTTGATTTAGATGCCTTTGTTAAAGAAAATAATTCGGATATTCTTTTTTATTCTAATCGTGGTGGAAAATTAACAACTAAGACAATTCAGCTGGTTCTAAAAAACTCTGCAAAAAAAGCAGACATCAAAAAAAGAGTTTATCCACATTTACTCAGACATTCGTTTGCAACGCATCTTCTTGAACAAGGAACTGACCTTCGAATAATTCAAAAATTGTTGGGGCATTCTGATATTAAGACAACACAAATATATTTACAAGTATCTCAGGCTTCAATTAAAAATATAAAGTCTCCTTTAGATAATATAACGTAAAAGGAGATAAAAATGATAACTGACTATTTTAAAATAGGGTTTAATAATTTGCGTAGAAGGAAACTTCGAAGCTGGTTGACGATGATTGGAATTTTTATTGGTATTGCCGCTGTTGTTTCGTTGATTTCGTTGGGGCAGGGATTGCAGGCTGCAGTGACTTCGCAATTTGCCACGTTATCTACAGATAAATTAACTATTCAAAATTCTGGAACCGGACTTGGACCTCCAGGAAGTACTGTTGTTGAAAAATTAAATGATAATGATTTAAAATTGATTGAGAATGTTGCGGGTGTTGAATTTGTGATTCCTAGATTATTAAGAATGGTCCAATTGGAGTATAATGATGCTGTGAAGTTTAGTTTTGCTACAACGATTCCGGAAGATAAAGAAAAAGCAGATATTTCTTATGAGGCTATGAGTTTGAAAATTGGGGAGGGAAGACTGATTTATTCAGGAGATTCTGGAAAAGTAGTTTTGGGTCGAGACCTTGTTAAGAAGTCGGTTTTTGATAAGGAAGTTAAAGTTGGAAAAACAATTAAGATTCAGGGGCAGGAATTTGAGGTTGCAGGGATTTTAAAGAAGAGTGGGAGTTTTCAAGTAAATGAAGTAGTTTTATTGAATGAGGATGATTTGAAGAATTTACTTGATATTGATGATGAATGGGATTTGATTGTAGCTCAGGTTGAAGAACCTAAAGAGATTAGAGATGTTGCAGATAGGTTAGAAAAGGCATTTAGAAAAGATAGAGGCATAGGTGAAGATGATGATGATGATTTTTCTGTGGAAACTCCCTTGGAAGCGGTTGGTGCAGTTACAGATATTATTAATTCTGTGAATCTTGTTGTTGTGGGAATTGCTATGATTTCGTTAATTGTTGGAGGTATTGGAATTGCTAATACTATGTATACTTCAGTTATAGAAAGAAAAAAAGAGATTGGGACGATGAAGGCGATTGGTGCTAAAAATTCGGATGTCCTGAGTATTTTTTTAATTGAGTCTGGATTGTTGGGGCTAGTTGGAGGGATTATAGGTGTGTTGATGGGGGTTGGTTTATCTTTTGGAGCAGCTTCTGTAGCAAATAGTGCATTAGGTTTGCAGATTATAAGTGTTGAGTTGAATATTGCGTTAATTGTTTCTGCTATTATGTTTTCATTTTTAATTGGAATTTTATCTGGGATGGTTCCATCTATTCAGGCAAGTAAATTGAAACCAGTTGATGCTTTGAGAGGTTAAACTTTTAAAAAAAGTTTAATCAAAAACCACACATAAAATGATAGAAGAATATTTTAAGTTAGCGTTTAGAAGTTTGAAGGAAAGAAAAACAAGGAGTTTGTTGACAATACTTGGAATTTTCCTTGCGATTATTACTATTTTTGTTTTATTAAGTTTGTCTTTAGGTTTAAAAGATTTTGTTGATGACCAATTTGAAATGTTAGGGGGTAATAAATTTTTTATACAACCCAAAGGTTCATCCACAGGTTTTGGTGGAGAAGGAGCTGTTGAATTAACCTTAGATGATTATGAAATTGTTGAAAAAGTTAAAGGTGTTGACATGGCTACATATTTTACTATAGGTAATGGGAAGATTGAGTTTAATGAAAAGGCAAGATATTATCTTGTTATGGGTTTGCCTGACGATGAAAAAGAATCTATGTTGGTTTTTGAATCTTCGGGAATTGAAGTTATTGATGGAAGGGCCTTGAAAGAGAATGATAATAATAAAATATTGCTGGGATATAATTACAAGTACCGGAAATTAATGGGGAAGGAGATTAATCCTGGAGATACTGTTATGCTTAATGATATTGAGTTTGAGGTTGCGGGAATTTTAAGTGAGGTTGGAAATCCTCAAGATGATCAACAAACCTATATTAAATATAGTGATTTTCAAAACTTGTTTGGCACTGGAGATAGGGTTGATATGCTTTGGGTTGAAATTAAAGAGGGTGAGGATATGGAAGAGGTTTCCGAGAGGGTTAAGAAAAAATTAATGAGTTTTAGAGATGTTGATGAAAAGACTATTGATTTTTCTATTTTAACTCCTGATGAAATTATGGAAACTTTTGGAAATGTGTTTAATATTCTTATTGGGTTCTTGTTGGGAATTGGCGCGATTTCTATGTTGGTTGGAGGAATTGGAATTGCAAATACAATGTATACTTCTGTTGTAGAAAGACAAAAAGAGATTGGAACTATGAAGGCGGTTGGTGCTAGGAATGAGGATATCTTGAGTATTTTTGTAATTGAAGCAGGAATCTTGGGATTGTTTGGAGGTTTTTTGGGGGTGATTGTAGGGATAATTATTTCAAAGGGAATTGAATATGTGGCAAGAGTAATGTTTGGGGTTGATATGTTGCGAGCTTCTATGAGTCCTTGGATTATCTTTGGTTCATTAGCATTTGCTTTTGTTGTCGGAGTTTTGTCTGGATTTTTTCCATCTTATAATGCAAGTAAATTAAAACCTGTTGATGCTCTTCGTTATGAATGAGCCTTTCTTTTTAGAAAAAAGAAACCCTCGGGAAAGAAAAAGCCTTCTTTTCTTGTAAGAAAAGAACCCTTGGGAAGAAAAGAACTTGGGAAAGAAAAGAACTTGATTAGAAATAAACTAAAATAGTTTATTTTTATCAATAGTTTTTTAAAGGATGGGAGATTATTAAAATTGAAAAAGATGGGAAGAAAAATGTTGTTGTTGTTTATGGCTATTTTTTTGATAGCTGGAGTAAGTGCCTTAGATTTTGAAAATCAGCAGAGATGGGATTTTGGGCATGTAGTTATTTTTAGTAATTTGAGTACTATGCCTACTACCTTAGAGCCTGGAGTTCCGGGTGCTTTTAAGATGGCTATTGAAAATAATGGGGAATCTGAGGTTAGGGATTTGAGGGTTGAATTAAATCTTCCTTCGGAAATTGGATTTTTTAATGATGTTTCTAAGAAAAAAATATCTAGATTGTTTAGTGGTGATGTTGGAGAAATTAGTTTTGATTTGATTGCGTTACCTGGAAGTTCTGAAGGAATTTACGAGGCTAATTTAACTAGTAACTATGTGAATCGGATTGGTGAAGAGAGGACAGATAGTTATACCATTAGTATAGTTGTCAAAAGTAAACCTCAATTTTATGTGCAAATTGATGATGCAGATGTTTACAAGGGTAAAAATCTTGGAGAGATAACTGTTAAGTTTGTGAATAATGATGTTGCAGATATTAAATTTTTGACTGTTGAGTTGCAGGATTCTGAAGATTATACTATTCTTTCTCCTCGAACTGTTTATGTTGGGGATTTGGATTCTGATGATTTTGAATCTGTTGATTATAGGATTAAAGTTAATAAACGGGCGGATGAGATTTATATTCCATTAAAGATTTATTATAAAGATTCTTTGAATAATCCTATGAGTGATGATGTTGGTGCTGTTTTGACGATGCATAGTGGAAAGGATTTGGGTAAGGTTACAAGTAATACTACTCAGAATATTATTATTGGAGTGGTTGTTTTGGGTGTTGGGTATTGGATTTTTAGAAAGTGGAAGAAGAAAAAGAAGAGAGAGAAATATTAGTTAAAAATTTAATTAAGAGTTAATAATATGATAGATTTTATTTTACAGAGGGGGAGGTATAAAAAAATTAGTGAAGCTATTCTTTTATTGTTTCCTTTAATTGTCTTTTCTTTTGTATTTGTTATTTTTTCTCGATCCATTTGGGGGTTAATATTTGCTTTGATTCCTCTTGTGTTGGGCATAATAATATTAAAATATTTCTCACATAACCTTTTTGATAAAATTGCCTATTATCTATTTTTTATAGGTTCAATTTTAT
This sequence comes from Candidatus Woesearchaeota archaeon, assembly GCA_964399015.1. Lineage (GTDB taxonomy): Archaea > Nanobdellota > Nanobdellia > Pacearchaeales > GW2011-AR1 > ARS1285. The sequence continues at coordinate 4,764 of CAYNOY010000025.1, forward strand.
ATAGTTTATTTTACCTAATGAATGTTTCAGAAGGAGGATCTGGAGCAGGATTTGCAATGGCCCTTGGGAGTTTGGGTTTTATTTTTTGGGTGTTTTTTGGAATTTGGTTTATTATAAAACTTTTTATGAAATTTAAAATTTATTTAACGTTAAATATTAAAGGATTTAAACAAAAGACTTTTTCAAATAAGACTTTTTCGCAAAAAACTGGAATTGTATTTACCATTATATTATTTCTTTTGAATCTGTTTATAATTTGGACATTATCAACTTGTAGGGATTGGAATTGTATTGGTGCTGGATTGTTATCTTTTTTAACAGGCTTAGGATTTATTGGATTAGCAATTACTAATTTTATTTTTCATGTTGAACCAGATTCTTCCCTAGGCATTTTAGTTTTATTTATCACTGCATTGATTTTAACTCCGGTTTATTATTTTATAGGAAAATTAATTGGGAGAGTTATTAGTAAAATTTTAGGGTTTTCTAAAAAAGTGCCTCAGCCTTCCTTAAATAATGCTTCTGAAAGCAATTAGTTCTAATCCATTCGAACTCTTCGCTGAGTTTATATAGTATTTAGTTTTATGTTTTTTATGGACGATAAATTTATATTAATGGATTTGAATGATGAGAGGTCTGTTAAAGTTGCAGAGGTTTTGAAAAATAAGAGTTGTAAAAAGATGATTGATTTTCTTGGAGACGTTAGGGAGGCGAGTGAAAAAGATATTTCTGATGCTTGTGGGATTCCATTGAATACTGTAGGCTATAATCTTAAAAATTTGATTTCGGTGGGTTTGGTTGAGAAGACGAAGAATTTTTTCTGGAGTGTTAAAGGTAAGAAAATTAAGATGTATAAACTTGCTCGGAAACATATTATAATTTCTCCTGGAAGGAAACCTAATTTGAATTATCTTAAGGGGATTTTGCCTGTGATTGTTTTTGCATTGGTTGCTTTGATTGTGGTGGCTAATTTGGGTTTGATTGATTTGAATAAATCTGAGGATGGGGGGTTTTTAAAATTTGAATCTGGAGAAGCTTTGCTTAAGGCTTTTGAAGATGCTAAAGGGCAAGGGGATGGAAGAATGTTTAAGGGTGGAGAGATGATGGTTATGGAGGCTGCGATGGATTCGGCTACAAGTGCTCCAAATGCTGTGAAATATTCTGAGACAAATATTCAGGTTGAAGGCGTTGATGAAGCGGACATTATTAAGACTGATGGAAAATATATTTATACAGTTTCTGGAGGGGAGTTGATTATTGCTAAAGCATATCCCTCTGATGAAGCAGAGATTGTTAGTGAAATGGATTTGGGAAATTTTTATTCTTCTGAAATTTTTATTGATGAAGATAGGCTATTGGTTTTTGGTAATGGAGATTACGATGTTAGGGCTATGGCTTCTTCTAAAACGTTTGCTCCTGAAATGCCTTATCGAAGTTTTGGGGTTGTTGAGGTTAGATTATATGATGTTAGTGATAGGGCTGAGCCAGAATTATTGAGGACTATTGATTTTGAAGGAAATTATATTACTTCTCGAAAAATTGGAAGTGATGTTTATTTTGTTGCTAACTCTTATCCGGATTTGTATCAGGAAGATATTGTTTGTAGCGATATTGTTCCTAAGTTTGCTGAAGATGGTGCTGAGATGGCGCCGATGGTAGATTGTGTTGCTGTGAGTTATATTGCACCGATTCAAGCTCAGAGTTTTATTACGGTTGCTTCTATTTCAATGAGTGATGAAGATAAGGAAATTGAGAAAGAAGTTATTGTGGGTAGTGGGCAAAATGTTTATGCCTCTACTGAGCATTTGTATATTGCTCAAACTTCTTGGCCTGTTTATCGTACGGGAGGTTTAGTTAACAAGGAAGATTCTATTCAGAAAACTGTTATTACTAAATTTGGTTTAGATGGTGGTGAGATTGAGTTTTTAGGAACTGGCGAGGTTACGGGGCATATTTTGAATCAGTTTTCAATGGATGAGTATGAGGAGAATTTTAGGATTGCTACAACTGTTAGTGGTTATTCGGATAATGTTGATACTTCTGTGAACAATCTGTATGTGTTAGATTCTGATTTGAATGTTGTTGGTGAGTTGGAGGGAGTTGCTCCTGGTGAAAGTATTTATTCTGTTAGATTTATGGGTAAGCGAGGGTATATGGTTACGTTTAAGCATATTGATCCTTTGTTTGTTATTGATTTGTCTGATGCCACTAATCCTAATGTTTTGGGTAAGTTGAAGATTCCAGGTTACTCTGATTATTTGCACCCTTATGATGAGACTCATTTGATTGGTATTGGTAAGGAGGTTGATGCAAGTATTGATATGGATAAGATTCATACTGAGGGTGCTATTTATTTTACTGCGATTCAGGGGGTGAAGTTAGCTATCTTTGATGTTAGTGATGTTTCTAATCCGATTGAAATGTATAAGGAAGTTATTGGTGATAGGGGTACTGAGAGTTTAGCTACTTCTGATCATAAGGCTTTTTTGTTTGATAAGGCTAAGGGATTGTTGGTTGTTCCAATGACTGTTGCTGAATTAAATGAAGGTCAGGAGAAGAACGAGCAGGGCGAGTATGTGTTTAGTGGGGCTTATGTTTATGATATTAACTTGGAAGAAGGATTTAACCTTAGGGGGCGTGTGAGCCATTATGAGGATGATTCTGATTTTAAGAAGAGTGGATATTATTTTAGGGGGGGTTCGTCGATTCTTAGGAGTTTGTATATTGGTGATGTGCTTTATACTCTTTCACCTAAGAAGATTGGAATGAATCTTTTGGATAGTTTGGAAGATGTTGGGGAGATGGTTTTTTCGAAGGGATGGGATGATGGTGGGGAAGAGATGCGATGATTGGAAATAGATATTGATTATTTTAAGGGATTTTTCACATAAAAATTTATAAACTCTTTTGGATAATTTTTGTTATTGAGAATTGAAAAAAATAAAATTTCAAATTCTCAAAGAAGAACTCAGAGAACTTGTTCTCTGATACATTCAACCCAAAGGGTTGAAGTCTTTGTGCAGATTTCCCGGGAAATGTTGCTCAAGCAAAGTTCTTTATTAAAAGAGGTAAAATTGAAAAGATGAAAAAATGTATATATTGTAAGTGCGAGGTTGCTGAGAGTAGTGTGATTGACTTTTGCGAGCGATGTGGGCGGGGAGTTTTTGGTGATAAAATGTTTGAAGCAATTGTTTCGAATATGGAAGAAGCGCAGCAAAGGGGAGATTTAGATCAAGGAAGTTTGAGACATGTTGGTCCATACTAGGATCAAGAAATTCGATAAAATTGTCCTTACTCCACACTAAAGTGTGGATTTTTATTGGACAATTTTTTAAAACACGAATTTCTGGCTCTTCGAAAGCTCATCACATTCTTTAGAATGTGGTTTTCGCTAGATTTTCGAAGATTAGTAAGCTTTAAAAACATACATATTTTAGGTGTTTTAGTGTAGGTGATAGAGGTAGATTAGGATATAGAAAAAATGAACAAAAGAAAAAAAATGAAAGAGCATGGAAAGGTTAAGCTTAGTAATTACTTTCAAGATTTTAACGAAGGCGATAGGGTTGCAGTTGTTAGAGAATTAGCTGAAAGACCTAAGTTTCCAATGCAATTACAGGGTCGAAGCGGAGTTATTAGTGGTAAGAGGGGAGCTAGTTATATTGTAGAAATAAAAGATTTAAAAAAGGAGAAAACTTATATAATTCATCCGGTTCATTTGAGGAAATTAAAATATAAAGATTCGCAAGCGAATCTTAGTCTTTCCAAAACTAATGGAGCAAAATTTTGAAAATAGTAAAATGATATTAGACAGAACACCAATAAATTTGAATGAAGTACAAGAGATACTTAATAATGTTGAAGATAATGAGAAAAAGGAAGAAATGGTTACTTATATGAAAAAGTTTTTGAAGACTAAGCCAGCACAGGCAAAGAAGATTAAAGAAGATTTAGAGGCGATGGATATGTTGAAATTAAAGGGAGAACACGTTGTTAAAATAGTTGACTTGCTTCCGAAAGATGCTTCAGACTTAAACAAGATTTTTATAGATGTTAGTTTGAGTGAAGAGGAAGTAAATAAGGTTCTTGAGATTGTCAAGGGCACTAAATAATTGGAGGATAATATGTCAGATAAAGAAGAGAACGCAATAGTTTTGGATTTTTTGCCGTATGGATATCCTTTGGAAAATAAGATGATGCCGATTGCTCAGGCTATTGGTACTAAGAATTTTACATTGTTGCAGTTAGTTCCTAGACGTGGAGTTAAGTTGGAAGTTGATGAAGAAGTGTATATTGGTGAGGGTAAAAGGGATAAGGTTTATTATATTCTTGGAAGAATTCCTGAAAACAAAATGACTGAAACAGCTAAGCAACAATTAGAGACATTTATTTCAAAAGTTGTTGGAGAAAAAGAACAGACTGTTGTAGATTTTTTTAATGAAGCTGAGGCAATAAATACTAGGTTGCATCAGTTTGAGTTATTGCCTGGGTTTGGTAAAAGACATACTGAAGCGATTTTAGCTGCAAGAAAAGAAAAACCTTTTGAGTCCTTGGAAGATTTAAAGAAGAGAGTTTCGAATTTACCCGATCCTAGAAAGGCTGCTGAAAAAAGATATTGGAATGAAATAATGGGAAATGAGAAATATTTTTTGTTTATTGGTAAGTAATTGAGGTTGATTTTTTTAGATGTAAATTAAGTTTTGAATATTCCCTCCTGCGGAAAGCCGGTTTCACCTTTTCCTTTCCGCCCCCTTGGATATTGTTAGTGTTGTTGGTTTTTATTTTTGAGAGGCGGAAGTTTTAAATATCCTTAATTTATTTGATTTTGATGGTAAAATTTAATAATCTTATTACAAAAACAATTGGAGTTGCTCTTGCGGCAGGAGCTCTTTGTACTGCAATACATTTTAGTCCTGGCAGATACCATATGGATGCTTATGAATTGGCATCTTCAACACTCGTTACAGATAAGGATAGAAATCTTGATTGGGAAAAAGCTTATCGGCATGCTGATGTTGGCTCAACATATTGGCATGGATTTGATTTAACTACTGAACAACTTAATAGTTTTGCTAATAGGGATTCAAATAAATAATATTTTGTAAAGTCCAAAGCTTTTTAAACCCCAAAATTCTACATTGATTAATACGAGGTGTCGAAAACTTTATGTTTTTGGGATGCAAAGATTTAGAATCTTTGCGCGGAAGAAATTCCGTGATCAAGAATCGTCCGCCTTTTGAAAGAAAGGAATGATTCTTGAATAAATTATAAAATGGAACAAGAGAAACCAAAAGAAAAACCTGTAAAGAAAGATTACTTTTCTATAATTAGAATTATGCAAACTGACATTCCTGGAAACAAGAATATTTTGACGGGTTTGACATATATTAAGGGAATTTCTTGGACTATCTCAAATGCGATTTGTAGATTGTTGAATCTAGAGCCTACTACAAAAATTGCGGATTTGGATGAAGATGGAACTGCGAAACTAACTGATTTTTTGAAGAATCCTTCATTACCAACTCATTTGGTTAATCGAAGAAAAGATTTTGAAACTGGAGAAGATTCGCATTTGATTGGAACTAATTTAGATATGAAGAAAGAATTTGATATTAGAAGATTAAAGAAAATTAGATCGTATAGAGGATTGAGACACGCGTTCGGACATCCAGTTAGAGGGCAAAGAACTAAGGCACACTTTAGAGCTAAAGGTAAGAAGAAAGCAGTGGGGGTTAAGAGAAAGAAATGATAAACTTTCGTAAACTAATAAAATGAAAAAACAAAAGAAAAAATATTCGCGACCGCAGAAACCGTTTGATAAACCTAGAATTGAAGAAGAGAATGTTCTTAGAGAGAAATATGGTTTGAAGACTAAGAGAGAGATTTGGAAGGCAGATGCTGCGATTGGTAGACTTAGAAATTTGGCTAAAGGATTGATTACTGGAAGTGATGAAGAGAAGAATGCGTTTATTGAAAGATTACATAAAAAAGGATTTCCTGTTGAGAGTATTGCAGATACGCTTGCCCTGAATAAGGAAAACTGGTTGAAAAGAAGATTGCAGACAGTTGTTCATGCAAAAGGTTTTGCGAATACCGCTAAACAAGCAAGGCAATTAATAACTCATAAACATGTTTCAATTGGAAAACAAATTGTGAATATTCCTTCGTATCAAGTTGGCTTGATTGAAGAAGGCGATGTTAAAGTTGATTTAGTGATTAAAGCTCCTACTAATAAGAAAAGTAAAATTGAAAAGATTAAGGAAGAAGTTTTAGAAAGTGGAGCGGTTGTTGAGAAAGAGAAGGTTGAAGGTGCTGAGGAAGTGGTTGAAGGTGGAGATGAAGAGGTTGATGGAGGAGATGAGGTTGTTGAAGAAGCTTCAGAAGAAGAGGCCGTTAAAGAAATTGTTGAAGAAGAAGTTGAAAAGGTTGAAGAAGGTAAAGAAAGTGTTGCTCAGGCTGAAAAAGAGATTGCAACTGAAATTGCTAAAGAAGAAGAAAATGTTGACAAAAATGATGGGAAGGCTAAAGAATAATGGCAGAAGAAATTAAAGAAACAAAGATTGAAAAAGAAAAGGCTAAGGAAGTTCAGGAAGAAAAAACTGAAGTAGTTGAAGCTGAAGCTAAAGAAGATATTCAGGAGATTAAAGAAGAAACACCTAAGGATGTACCTCCTGCCCAAATGGCATCTGCTGAAGCAGACAAGGTCGGCAAAGTTGAAGCTAAAGAAGTTGAGGATATTCAGGAAATTAAAGAAGACGGGGAGCAGAAGGATGATGAAGAAAAGAAAAACATTCCAGAGAAAGAAACTCCTAAGAAAAAAGTTAAAGGGGAAAGAATTGGGATTTTGAATATTTATACTACATTTAATAATACCATTATGAATTTGACGGACATGGCTGGTACGAGTTTGGCTAAGTTTAGTGGGGGTCAGTCTACTAAACAAGATAGGTTGAAAGCTAATCCAACTATTGCGATGTTTATTTCTCAGAGAGTTGCTGAGGAAGCTAGAGATAATGGATTGACCGGGTTTTATGTTAAGATAAGAGCTTCAACTGGGCAGAATAATCCTGGACCTGGAGCACATGCGGCGATTAAGTCTTTGACTCGTGCAGGATTTAAAATTTTGTCGATTATGGATACTACAAGAATTGCTCGTGGTGGACCTAAGAAAAAAGGTGGTAGAAGAGGTCGAAGGGTTTAAGGATAGATTTAAAAGTATATAATTCAGCATAATAAAATGATAACAATACAAAACTATGAAGCGAAGAAGAAATTGGGTTTTGTTACAGACATGCCGGCTTATTTGGCTAATGCGATAAGACGAAGTGTTTTGGAAATTCCTGTGATGGCGATTGATGAAGTTGAGATTTTTAAGAATGATTCTGCGCTTTATGATGAGATAATTGCTCATAGAATTGGTTTGATTCCGATTGAAACTGGTAAGGCTTCAAAGGAAGTTAAGTTTAAGTTAAAGGAAAAAGGGCCTAAGACGGTTTATGCTACTGATATGACTCCATCAATTGGAACTGATTTGAAATTGCCGATTGTGATTTTGGATGAAGGTCAAGAATTTGAAGTTATTGGTGAAGCTCGACTTGGGAAAGGTGTTGATCATATTAAGTATTCTCCAGGGTTAGTTTATTACAGACATAATATTGATGAAGAAATTTTGGATTTTATTTATGTTGATGCTGAAGGAAAGGCTACATACAATGAGGATGATTTGGTGAAAGTTTCTGATGAGCTTGCTGAGAAGATTAAGAAAACTAAAGAAGTTAATGAATTAATTTTTAATATTGAAAGCTGGGGACAGATGGATGGGAAAGAGATTTTCTTGAAAGCCATTGAAGCTTTGGATTCTAATTTGAGTGAGTTGAGTAAGGCTGTTAAGTAATTCTTAGATAGATTTATAATTGTTTGATTTATTGATTAGTTTATGCAGGAGTGCCGGAGTGGTCAAACGGGTCACGTTAAGGCCGTGATAGCTTAGTGCTTACAGGGGTTCGAATCCTCTCTCCTGCATTTTTTATTTTATTTTAGTAAGTAATCTCCAGTTAGGTGACTGCGCAAAACTCTTAAGAAACTATTTGTATAACCGCGCAAAAATATATTTTTTACTAAAAACTACGATTTTACGCTTAAAAATGTCTGCGCAAAACAAAAGTTTAAATAGTGTGGAGCCTGCGCATAATTATGATATGGACAAAATCAAAAGGATTTAGTAAATCAAAAATAGATTTAGCTGGAAGTGTATTAATTAATGAAGAAACTTCTACTGAGGAAAAAGAAAGGGCCTTAGAGGTGCTTGATAATTGGAGGGCAATCCATAGGTATCCCTTGCATATTTTTAAGAAGAGATTAAAAACGGTTTCGGAGAAAATGGATGAAGATGCCTTGTCAGTTCAAAGATTAAAGAGACTTCCTTCAATCCTTAAAAAGTTAAAAAGAATCTATTCGGGAGATAAGCCCACTATGAATTTATCTCAGATGCAGGATATCGCAGGGTGCAGGGCAGTTATGTCTAATGTTGAAATGGCAAGAAAACTCTACAGAGAAGGTTATATTTTGGGAGACTTAAAACATAAAAAAGTAAATGAAAAAGATTATATTACTCATCCAAAAGAGGATGGATACAGAAGTGTTCATTTAATATATAGGTATAACAGCGATAAGGAGAGAAAAAAAGACTATAATGGATTACTAATTGAAGTTCAAATAAGATCTAAATTACAGCACATTTGGGCTACTGCAATTGAAACCGTGGATTTTTTTACTAGACAAGCGATTAAATCTAATGAGGGTCAAAAAGAATGGAAAGATTTTTTTAGATTAGTAAGTTCTGCATTTGCAATAATTGAAAATACTCCTCTTGTTCCAAATACTCCTCGAGATGAAGTTGAGTTGTATTCTCAAATTAAAGAAAAGGAAAAAGAATTGAAGGTTATTAAGATTATGAATGGATGGACTGAAGCTATTGGGGTATTTGAACGTGCTACAAAAGAAAAGCCAAACATACAATTTTTCTTGTTAGAGTTGGATATTGAACAGGAGAGGCTTAGTCTAAGTAGATATACAAAAAATCAGGAAGAAAAAGCGATAGCAGATTATGCAAGGGCTGAAAAAAGAAATCAGGGTAAAAAAGAATATGATGTTGTTCTTGTTGGTGCAGATACAACTAATGATTTAAAGAAAGCTTATCCTAATTATTTTGTAGATACCAGAGAATTTTTAATTAATCTTCAAAAAATTTTAGATAAAGCTTAATTATTCTCATACAAATATTTATAAAGGGTTAATTGCTTCAAAAATTATACCTGCGAGTGATTAAGAACATCTCGCGTTAGCAGGAGTTAATTACTTCTACTAAAAATTATAACATGATATCGAAAACACAAATTGATAAGAGATTAAAGAAGAAAAGAAATCCCGTTGTAGTTGAGACTATTCTTTTGGCTAAGAATGAAGGGCTTTTGGATTTGAGTAAGAAATTGACTGCGCCTGCTAGTCAGTATTTGAAGATTAATCTTGATAAACTTGACGAGGTTAAGGGTGATAAAATTATGGTTGTTGGAAAGATTTTGGGGCAAGGAGAAGTTAGCAAGAAGATTAAAGTTAGTGCCTTGGGATTTTCTGAAGGTGCTAGAGAAAAGTTGATTAAGGCCGGATGTGAGATTAAAACAATAAAGGAAGAGATAGAAAGTAATAAAAAACTAGAAGGGGTTGAGATTTTGTAAAATGGAAACGAATAAAATAGTTATTGATGGAAAAGGTGCTGTGTTTGGAAGACTTTGTAGTTATACTGCTAAAAATGCTTTAGAAGGCAATGAATTGACTATTCTTAATGCAGATGAAGTTATTATGACTGGAAATAAAAAAAATATTATTGCTAAGTATAAAACTATCAAGGATATGGGGGGACATTCGAGAAAAGGTCCTAGATATGGTAGAATTCCTTATATGATGTTGAAGAGAGGAATTCGGGGCATGTTGCCAGATCATAGAAATGGAATTGGAAAGCAAGCATTTTTGAGAGTTAAGTGTTATAATGATATTCCTGAAGAATTTAAAGATGTTAAGATGGTAAAGTTGAGTGCTCCACCTAAGGCTAAATTTATTGACTTGAAAGAGTTAGCGAGTAAAATATAATGGCAATTGAAAAAAATCTTGTTGTAAGTGGAAAGAGAAAAACTGCAATAGCA
>CAYNOY010000026.1:0-3278 GCA_964399015.1 Candidatus Woesearchaeota archaeon
TGCTGCTTGCGCAGTCCTTTTCCAATTTCTTGTTTTTAAAATATATAATTTCCCTTGCTGAATAGTAAACTCAACGTCCTGCATATCCTTATAATGCTCCTCTAACTTTTCCCTAATATCAACCAACTGCTTATAATTCTCAGGCATAATCTCTCCCAACTTCTCAATAACTTCTGGAGTTCTAATACCTGCAACAACATCTTCACCCTGTGCATTCATTAAAAACTCTCCATAAAACTTATTCTCTCCAGTAGAAGGATTTCTAGTAAAACAAACACCAGTCCCAGAATCATCACCCATATTTCCAAAAACCATAGACTGAATATTAACTGCAGTTCCAACCAACCCATGAATATTATTCATTCTTCTATAAATAATCGCCCTATCATTATTCCATGAACTAAAAACAGCCTTAACAGCCATATCCAACTGCTCCCTAACATCACTAGGAAACATTTTTCCAGTAGAACTCTGAATCACCTGTTTATATGAATCAATTAACATTCTCAAATCTTCAACATTTAAATCAGTATCAACCTTAACACCCTTCTCATCCTTAATTCTCTGCAAAACCTTTTCAAAAAGCTCATGCTTCACACCCATAACCACATCCCCAAACATTTGAATAAACCTTCTATAAGAATCATAAGCAAATCTCTTATTACCTGTCTTCACAGCCAAACCCTCAACAGTCTCATCATTTAAACCTAAATTCAAAACAGTGTCCATCATTCCAGGCATTGAAACAGCAGCCCCACTTCTAACAGAAACCAACAAAGGATCATTCCTATCACCTAATCTTTTACCCATATCATTTTGCAACTCTTCCAAATTCTCAGAAATCTGATTTCGAATCTCATCACTCAACTTCTTGCCCTTCTCATAAAACTCTGCACATGCTCGAGTACTAATTGTAAATCCTCCAGGCACAGGCATCCCAATAGCAGTCATCTCAGAAAGATTCGCACCCTTTCCACCCAAAATCTCTTTCATAGATTTATCTCCTTCCTTAAAACTATAAACATATTTTATATTTTTCACATTCCCAATATTTTCTTCAACCATAATCTAAAACAAAAAATTTAATTTATAAATATAATTAAATCTTAAAACAATCATTAAAAAACAATGTTATGTAAAATATATTTTAGAGTTTAAAAAAATAAAATTATCTATACCCTCGAGAATAACATCTTCCACCATAACAAGTTCTTCTATATCTTCCCCCAAATAACCATCTAACAGGTGCAGTAGCTATTCGTCCAGCACCTCTCAAAACTGCCCCAGCTCCCCTTACCACCGCACCACCAACTCTTACAACTCCTCTTCCAGCCCATCCAACAACCCTTCCAACACCTGTAGCCGCCCTCAATAAAGGCCTTCTATTTACAAAAAATCCCCTAATATTATGAAGGGGCCTTCCTGGAATAAATGGAACTGTTGCACCTGCAGTAAATCTTGAATAACCATAAATTCTACATCCCCGACTCCCACAATAACGAACTGGATTTTGAGAAGTTACACTGGGTACAGAAACTATAGTTGAAGTAGGGACCATAGTTTGCACACCTTCAGAAGTAGCCACTAATTCAAATATTAAATTTCCTTGACGATCTAAATTAGAAATTCTTCCATTCTCACCTAAATTAATTCCTTCAAAATCTGCATCCAAATCCGCATTAGGAATAACAACTCGAACCCCTTCCAAATCATCCTTACTCATAGCACTAAAATCTCCTGAAAACATAATCCTTTCACCATCTTTAACTACCTTCAAATAATTCCCTTCAACCTCTGGACATTCCTCAACCTTAAAACACAAAGTAACTTCTTCTGGAAATTCCATATTCAAATCAGTACTCTCAATCTTCCCTTTTATCTTAAAAACATCCTCTCCCAAAATTTCAACAAAACCATATTTAGTTTTTTCCTTGCCAATCTCCACCGTAGAAAAAGTCCTCCCACCAATATCCAAACTAGCCTCTCCCCAAGTTTCAATCTTACCCTCTGCACTTACCTTAATAGTATTCCCATCTCCTAAAGTAACTCCGATATCAGGATACTTATCATTAACTCCCTTTAATCTTCCATCAATACCAAATCTACCTTGAGCTAATTCAGCATAACCCCCATCAGCATATTCATATTTTGCAAAAACAACCCCTGCATCATCTTTTGAAAAAATAACTTTTGAAACACCTGCAGGAAAATCATTAACATCCAATAATTCTCTATCACCCATCTTTAATAAACCCGTTCCAGAATCAAAATTTGCACTTAAACCATTTAATCCACTAACCACTAAATTCAAATCAATAGCATCATTTAATTTAATAACCTTAGCCACAGAAACCCCGTCATCTGTAACATCAACCGCCTCACCCAAAACTCCCCCAACACTCCCAAAAACCAAACCCACAAAAATCAACATAAACAAAAAACTCTTAATCCTCCTAGAAAACTCCATCTCAACAACCATCTTCCTAACCCTCCACCTCAGCTAAAGTAACTTCAGGGTATTGCAACAAAAACTCAAACGCATAAGCATCTTCAGTCGTACTATTTTCAGACAAAATTATTAAAGACGAATCATTAGTAAATGTCAAACTATCAAAATACAAATCTCTTTCCTCCAACATATCATACAAACAACTTATACAAATAGTCTCCTCAACACTTGCAGTAGTTATATATCTCGCAACATCCAACATCTCTCCCATTGCAGAAGCCCGAACCCGAGGATGATCCTTCAAACTTAATTCAGTAATACTCTCGCCTTTCTTTATATTAACTAACATATCAACAGTAATCTCAATTTCCTCAGCACTAATATCTACACTTGTCTTTGCCTCACCCTGACTCAACTCAAAATCACCAACCTCCAACTCCTCAATACAACTACCAATATTATCATCAACAAAAACACCTAACTGCTCTTCAACAATAGTTGTACTCGGAGCAAGCAATTCATCGCCATATTTATAATAAGGAATAATAGCCCACTCTAAATCCAAATAAGCATCAGACTCCTGATAAAAACCTCCCTGAATTCCCAAAGTCTCAATCCCGTCCTGCCCAACATAATCAATACAATCTATAATAGAATTTTCAACAACATCTTCACCACCCAATCCACCCTCGCCAATTCCAACATTACTAACATATAAAAATACCGCAACAACAACTACAACAACAATTGCTATCACAATAAAAACCGTCACCTGTCCTCTTTTCATAAAATAATTTAGCAAAACTACTATTTAAACATTTCTAAAAAA
>CAYNOY010000026.1:3378-14424 GCA_964399015.1 Candidatus Woesearchaeota archaeon
ACCCGATTTCTCCATCTAGAAAATAAACCTCCATCCCTAGCCTGACGCCTTTCCCGAATCCTCCCAAAAAAATTCCGTATCCGACTAAATAATCCTCCCCCACCTCTTCGAGATCCAATCTGAGAATCTGGACCTCCCTGATTAAAATTCATTCTAGGATCCAGTTTAAGTTGAGGATTTGGAGTTTGTTGAATTCCCAAAGGAGATAATGGCATTCCAAAAGCCCCCTGAATCGGTGCTACCTCTCCAGGCACCACCCCAGGACTAATTCCTGGCTGACAACTCTGAGAACCACAACCACAAGCCCTGCACAATTCCAAACCAAATAACACTTCTCCTGCATTAGCCCAAGTTTCAGATTCTGTCTGACCCCACTTAAGAATTCCATCCTTATTCAAAACATCAACACTTCTACCTTCCATAGGCTCGTTATTAACCATCAAACTTTTCAAACCCTTATCCCATATCTGAACACCTCCATCATTCCCTTCACCCAATTCACTCAACTTCACATCCACAACCAAAACATCATTCCCTTCAGCATCCCTCCCACCATCACTAATCTTCATATAATTCTCACCCCCACTATAATCATTCCCACTATCTTCCAAACCTAATGCAATCTGTTCACCAAAAACCATTTCCAATTCACCATTATCAAATCTCCCCTTAACCTCATAATCATCATTCCCAACAATACTAAAATGCCCTTCACTAAATTCTAATTTATCTCCAACCTTAACACTCGCACCTCCATCATATTCAATCCTTCCATTAACACCAACCCTCACTTCCCCCTCACCTTCTCCAAAAACAACCTGAACCCCTCGAGCATCATATTCTCCTCCTGCCTCACTACTCACTCCCTTAATCAAATTATCTGCCCCCATTCTTCCAGCACTCATAAAAACTTTCTTCCCACCACTATGCTCATAAACCCTATCCCCATTTTCAGCAACACTAACTCCTACAACATCCAAAGGAAAATCAGTAGTATCTAAAACCACCACCTCATTCAACTTCAATTGTCCATTCGCAGGATTATATTCCAATCCATCAACACTCCCAAGATTAACACCAAGATTAGGTAAAACAGTTTCAATAGCCACTTTTCTCCCAATATTATCTACAAAATCATCATCAGCACTAACAACCCCAACAAATCCCAAAACCAAAACTACAACTAAAAAACTAATACAAAATCTATTCCTAACAAACCCCTTTTTCATAACTCACTGCAGAATCAAATATATTTAAACATTCCTGCAATAACAAACTTCATTCATTCAAAACCCAATTCAACAAAGCCATCCGAACATACAACCCATTCTCCGCCTGCCTAAAATACGCAACCCTCTTATCCACAAATCCTTCTGATTTCACAATAGGATTTGGGGAGACAGAGTCAAAAGACGAGCAAAGCTCGTCCTCTGCCTTAAGGCAGAGGTTTACTTTTTTCTCTGTATCATCCCTCTCAATCGCAATCGGCAAATCAATCTCTTCAACATGGGGCAAAGGATGCATCACCCGAGAACCCTCATTAACCAATCCAAAATTATCCTCATTAATAACAAACTTCCCCTTAGCTTTTTCATAATCTTGCAAACTAATTCTCTCCTTCTGAATCCGCGTCATATAAATCACATCAACTTCCCCAAGAACCTTATTCAAATCACTTTCTTCCCTAAACCCAACCTCATGCCTCTTCAAATATTCCTTAATATCCTCTCCCATTTTCAAATTCTCAGGAGAAACAAAAACAATCTCAATATCATCAAACTTACCTAACAAATAACAAAAAGATCTAACTGTCCTTCCCGAAGCCAAATCACCAACCATCGCAATCTTCAATCCATCAACTTTTCCAAACTCCCGATACAAAGTATAAACATCCAAAAGCGCCTGAGTGGGATGCTGACCCTTTCCATCACCGGCATTAATAATCGGAACACTACTAACCTCCGAAGCCTTCAAAGCAGAACCTTCTTCATTATGCCTCATAACAATAACCTCGGCATAACTTCCCAAAACACGAATACTATCTGCCAAAGATTCACCCTTAACAGCCGAAGAAAACTCACGAGCATTTTCAGTACCGATCACCTTTCCACCCAACCTCAACATCGCACTCTCAAAACTCAATCGTGTCCTAGTCGAAGGCTCATAAAATAAACTCGCCATAATTTTCCCATTCAAACAATCACTTCCCTCAACCCTCAAACAATCCGCCCTCTTAAATAAATCAAACAAAACCCCCCGACTAAACTGCTGTGACTCCAAAATATGTTTCATTTTCAAAGATTAAGATTACACCTTAGTGTAATCCTTTGGAAATCCTAAAATTTGTATTTTAACAAATTTTTTGATTTTAATTATCAGAACACCTTCTCTTATAAACAAAATTACACTAAAAAATAATCAAACAAAAACAACAGTTACTTAAACTCAGAGTTACTTTCCAAGTTATATTTTATCTTATTTTAATCTCTTCGATGCTAATTCCATATCCTGAAAAATAATCCTTCTGATCATCTCGAAGAGCATAGTAAATTTCTGCATCAGGAGGACTCTCAGAATAATCATAATCTTCAGGGGCATAAAGATTACACAACCCCCACAATTCACCATCCGAATTTTCTAATGAGGTAATAAAAATTTTCTCAATTCCTAATTTCATTAATTCATCAACAATCCCATCTAATGAAGGAGGATAATCCGCTCCGTTTCTCCAATAAATAGTGTCCTCCCCAACCGGAATTAAAATATCATTTTTCTTTTGAAACAAAACTCCGCTTCTATCAACTACTTCTCGCCCATAGATTTCAGCAACCCATGGATTATTTAATGCAAAAACAAAATAATTATTTTCATAATCATCCATCTTATCTAGTCAAAATTTCCAACCCATCCCTATGCTTCAACTTATAATCCTTCCCAACAGCCTGCTTTGTCCGAACATCAATTGCCTTAATAAAATTATCACCAAAATCACTATGCAAATAATATGCAAAATCTAAAGCCGTACTTCCTCCAGGCAACAAAAAACAATCAGGTAAAACATTCCCCTTACTATCAGCTAACTTAGAACCTGCAGGAAAAATAGCAATATATTTCAGCAAATCAAAAACAACTTTATTCAAAACCTCCTGCACACCTGTCGAACCATAAATCTCCAAAACTCCTCGCCGAATTTTCTCCAAAGCCTCACTTTGCTTTTCATTCAACTCTCCCTTCACTTCAAAATCCTTAGAACCAGGAACATACTCAATCAAACCAGCCTTACTGGCCTCCCTCAAAGCCAACTCAGAATCAGAACTACAAGGAATAATCATCAAATCAGGATAAGCACCTTTCAACTTTTCCAAATTATCCTTAGAAGAATCCTTATCACATTTATTCGCAACCAAAACCATGGGCTTAGTCAAATGCCTCAAATCATGAGCAAACTTAAACAACAAATCATCATCCCATCCTGCAGGTTTTTCCACGTCATAATCTCCCTTCCGAACAACATCCTTAATATCTTCCCCACTAACCTTCAATCCAGAAAACTGTTTAGCAACAGACTTAGCAAAATCCGCTTTTGTATTCTGCATTGTTCTAGCAAAAACCTTCCAAACTTTTTTCAAAATTCCCAAATACCATAAATCCAATTCTTTCTCTAACATCTCAACATCTTCCAAAGGATTATGCCCCTTAACTTCCTTACCTTCAGAATCTGTTTCCCCACTAATATCAATAATATGAATCAAAGCATCTGCCGAAGTCAAATTATCCAAAAACTGATTCCCCAAACCCTTTCCCTCAGAAGCTCCCTCCACCAACCCCGCAACATCCATCAACTCAATCGGAACAAATCTTTGACCATCAACACAATAACCCTTCGAAGGATTACACTGCACATCAAACTCCTTATCAATGCAATCTATCTTAACATAACCAACACCAGTATTCGGTTTAATCGTAGCAAACGGATAAGCTGCAATCAAAACATCAGCTAAAGTAGCAGCCTTAAAAAAAGTCGATTTCCCTGACGAGGGTTTTCCTACTAATCCAATTAACATTTTAAATCCCTATGTTTAATATTCTCTAATTGCGAATCTTCAAAATCTTCTTCTCTTAATTTTACCCATTTATCACAAGATTTTAAAAGTTCATTATATCTTGAAAACAAAGAATTTCTTCTTCTATCAAAATAAGTATATAAAACAACCTCTATATTTTCATTTTTTAATTGATTAATCGCAGGAACAAAATCAGAATCACATGCAATCAAAATAATTTTTTTTATATTTGGAAATCTCTTTTCAAATCTCATTAAATCAATAACCAATAAAATATCAACACCTTTTTGATTATAAATATATTTTCCACCTACTTTTAATCTCTGACATCTTCCCTCTCTAAATGTCGCCCATTTTCTTTTTGAAATCATTTTTTTAATCATATCAAAATCTTTTCGTAATTTATTTTCTTTTAATAAAGGTTTTTCAGATTGATAAGGTGGAGAATAATAATAAAATAAATGTTTCAGATTTAAATTTTCTTTTTTGCAAATATTCCTAAAGGTTTGTAAAAGTTTTTTCTTTTTTTTACTTTGCTTCTCAAAATAATCTTTAACTAATTTAAAAAATCCATTATCTACAAAAATTAAAGTATCTTCCATAAAAAATTTCCCCCATATTTTCTTAAAGAAAAATTGGTATAAAAAACATCCGGCAACCCATTCAGATCACCGGGGAGCATATTCACAATCCAAGGATTGCTAATAATAGTAATTATCTTAGGTTTATAAATTTTATCATTTATCATTTTATTCCTCCCCCCCCCTAACTTCTAGATGAAAATCTATCTGATATTCAGGTATTCCCAAAGAAATCCCATATCCCTTAGCATCTTCATAACCTTCAACATTATTAAATTTCATTTTAAAATTTTCCCCCACTAAGAATAATTATGATAATAAAAAGAATCACTGCAATAAATGCTCCAACTATAAAAATTAAAAAAATTAAGGCCATAAAGAATGAACAAAGTCTACTAATAGGCCTAAATAAATTAATAGTGTTTATTAAATTCGCATCATTAGTTTCTTTAATTAAGTCATAAAAAAAAATTCTATTAAATTCCCTATTAAATCCTCTTTTTGTGAAAGTTCGAAAATATGGAAAAGGAAAAAGGCCAAAAAAAGGAAATCTCGACCTTAAAAATTTTCTATAAATAAGATTATTTTTTCTTAATATAAAAAAAGGCACAATATAAAAGATAATAAAATTTATGGATAAGGAAATTGCAAGTAATATAAATACTACTTCTAAGATTGGATTAATCAAATTTTCTATCATCTTTCTTTCTCCAAATAAATTTTATTTAACATTTTAAACTACCCTTAATCTAATTAACATTTTATTTATAGAGAACTTTGAATGACTGACATTTCCTAAGACTTCAACTTTCCTTAAAGTTGTAGGATTAGGGAATTTTTAATTCCCTAAGGAAATCGCATCAAAGTTCTTCTTAGAGAATTTTTAAATTCTCTATATGAGCCTACCAACTCAGAGAATTTTTTAAATTCTCTGATCCTTCAATTCTTTTTTTAATATCAAATTGAAGGGAATTGAACTTGTCCAAGATTACAAATCTTAAGTCCAAAATATTGCAAGCAATATTTATATGAGCCTGCCAAGATTTGAACTTGGGACCCCTGCCTTATAAGAGCAGTGCTCTGACCTGGCTGAGCTACAGGCTCATAAATATCACACAATTACTATACTTTTAAAGTTTATCAATCTTGCTAAATCTTGCTAATCCCCTCCAAAAACAATATAAACTCCCTAGCCCACCTACAATCATGCCCAAAAAGAAAGAAACAAAAGATAAAGAAAACCAAATACTATTTGCATTCTTAGCAACATTTTTATCAATAATCGGATTCCTAATTGCACTAATAGTAAAACCCGATGACAAATATGTAATGTATTACGCAAAACAAAGTTTAGTAATTTTTATCATAAGTATTCTAGCAGGAATAATTGGAAACATCTTCGAACACCTTTTTATCATAGGAACAATAATAAAATCATCACTTAACATCTTAGTTGTATTAATCTGGGCATTAAGCTGGATTTACGCACTAAGCGGAAAAAAGAAGCAAATTCCAATTGTAAGTGACTGGACTAAGAAAATTAATCTTTAAGAATTTTAGAATTACTTCCAAATAATCTAAATTTCTTTTTTTCGAATCAAATAAAGATAAGCAATTAAAACTGCAATAACCAAAACCAAAACAACTGCTGAAATTCCTACACTTACATAAACCACCTTACTCTTCCAAAAAGGTTTCTCAACAATAGATACAGTCTGATTTTCCTCGCCAGTTAAATTAGAATCTGTGCTTACATTAACCTCATTTACAAAAATTATAGTTTCATTCACCATCTGAATTGTTCCAGAACTAGAACTTCTTCCAGAACTAGGTTGTTGAACAACAGGACACACACCACAATCAAGGGCACAATTCGAACAACTCTCTCCATTATTACAATCCCCATCACCACAATTCTCCGCCTCAACCAACTCAAAAACACTAAAATGAGAAACATTAAATTCAAAAACACCCTCGCTAACATTCCAATAAGTCACATTACAAAGATCACAAACAACCCCATCCATCTTAACAACAGGATTAACCAAACTAACATTATACATAGTTATAACAGCACTAACATTCAATTCAGGAAGAGCACTAGAATTTAATTCAACCCTGTGTCTAAAAAAATTAATATACAAATCCAAATCCAACCGAACCTGATTCCCATCCACAACTCTCAACAAACTAACATTATTATTATATCTAATCCTCCCACGATTAACAATCCCAATTTCAAAACTTTCAATATTAGAAATATCCTCTTCCTGCAAATTAAACAAAATATCAAACTTACCCTGCTTCGGTTTCAAACAACCCTGATTATTCACATCATCAACAGATTCATAAATAGTATTTCCACACATATCGTCCTCATCCAAAACCCCATCATTATCTGAATCAATATCTTCAGGTTCAGCTTCAACACACTCACCCTCCTCTAATTCACAACCTTCAACACTAACATCACAAACATCTCCACCACATTCCTCATCACTATAATCTCCACACACTTCAATATCTAAACAAGCACCAGCCAAATCAACACAATCCTCTTCCCAAGACCAAAATTTAACAGCATAAAAACATTCCCCCAAACTATGACACTTATCATAATTACAACCAAAACCCAAAACATCACAGTCAGAACAAAATGACTGTGTACAATCACTTGGACAAATTACATTATTTTCATAATCCTCACAATCCCCATTACCACAAGAAAAACAAGAATCAAAACATCCTTCCCAATTACAATCCATACCCATATGATTATTTAAAATTTCCAAATCAATATTATTTACAACAAAATCATGATTAATATCTGCCCTCTCGCACCAATTATTAAATTCATTACAATCATCTCTATCCCAATTTTTAAATAAGATGTCATAATCTGTAATACCTCCAAATACCCACCTATCAACCTCTCCATTAAGATTTAAATCCGCCCCATAACAATTCAAAGGAGAAACACATTTATTTCCATAACATTTAAATATACTACTCCCACAATCAGAATCCTCTTCACAATCAGAAACACAATTATGAACAATTGTGTCTAAAATCGCAGGATTATTCTCATCACAATCATTATTATTTATTGAATAACCTTCAGGAAAATTTTCACCAATGCAAACCTTCAATTCATTTCCAATCCCATAACCATCCAAATCCTCATCTAAATAACCCATTGAATATCTCCATATAGAATCATCATCATCATCACAATCATCTTCAAAACCACAATTAGTTTTATATCCATCCCCATCATTATCAATACAATAAAGGTAATTAAAAAACGCATAGTTAACTAAATCATTATTTTCTTCACCCTCATTCCAAACTCTTAACTTAATTACAAAACTTTGAGCTTCATCAGGATTAATCACAAACTCCATCAAATTAACATTCACTTTTTCCCCAAAAACTGCCCCAGTTTCATTAAAAAATTCAGTCCAACCATCATTTTTATCACAATCATCAATATCATTTATTAAACAAGAATATAAAGCCCAGTTAGTTGTTAAAATATTATCTTGTCCATGCAAAGCATTAATTGTCAAATCAACAAGTTTTTTTTCACCAAGTTCAAAATCATATCCATCATTTATAGAGTTTAATAAAACCGTATTTTCTTCCCAAATATAAATCTTAACAGCAGAAGGGCGATACAAAGGGTCCCCATAAATTATTCCAGACATAGCATTTCTTCCATTATGCATTAAACTTTCTCCAAGTGTACGTCCTGAAAAAAAAGCTCCAGCAAATCTATCTCCAAATAAAAATGCCCATCCTCCAGTAATAAAATGAGATGAACTTCCCCACCATGCAATTCCTCCTAATCTATCAATAACATTTGCAGCCCAATCTCCTGAAACAGTTTGTTCAGTCAATGCATTAAAACTACCTATCTCTCTCTCAATTAATTCCTCCCCAGTATCCTTATCAATAATTTCAACACCATCAATTTCAAACCATCCTTCCATTTTATGAGAATTTAAATAAGAAAATAAATATAATTTTATACCTCCAAAATTTGAATTAGACATATCCTCGCAAACTTCCACCACCCCCTTAAATTTACAAAAAGTATTACTATCAATAGAAACATCAAACTCAATAGTCTCCCAATCTAAATGTTCTTCATTAGTATTTATTCTTAAAACTACTTCATCATAATAATTTTTTTCACCCTCATTATTTGATATCGCTGTAAACCGAATTATAAATCTCCCATTATTAGTAGGGGAATTTCTATATCTCATTTTTATAACATAATTTTTAACACCCGCCTCTTCTAAATTTATTCCTTCATCAAAATCTTTTTTATAATAAATATCCGGTGCAACTATTTCCTTACAACTAATCTCATTTCCATCTTCAAGGAGGCAATTAGGATTATCAACTGAATCTAATGCTCCAAATCTAAGATACTTATTATCAATAAATTTATCATCAATATAAGCGTCTCCAGAAAGAATAAATGGAACCGTCTTTTCTCGTGCACCCTCCTCAGTAGTAGTCCATCCTTGAGGATAAAAACCATAATATTGCACAGGCCAAGACCTTGATTGCCATCCAAGAAAACCATCTGCAACCCCTACACAATCACTATTAATCTCCTGAAAGTAATCTTCAGATTCTAAACGACAACTTTCCCTATCTAATTCTTCAACAAAATCCTTACAAAGAGCTATACATTCTCCCCCATTTTTTCTCCAATTTAACATATTAAAAAATCCATCAAAACCCTTAAAACCATTAGGATAAGGGTCTTCTCCCAAAAAAATTCCCGCATTAATTGCTTTTTTAATATTTCCATAAGGTTCTCCAGGAATACTCCCATACCTATTTGTTCCAGTCCTACAACTTTCATAAGGCCATGCCCTAGGTAATTCCCTAAAGTCATCAGGATCTATTTTATCCAAATATTCTCTACATTCAATACCCCTACTAGAACTCAAATCCTTAAAAAAATTATAAAGAATATTCTCATCTGGATCAGGTAATATTGACTGATTCATGGAACCCATCATTCCAGATAAAAAATTTCCCCTAAACCCTTGCCCCTCAGCTTTTAATATCCTATCAATTAAATCAAAAGTCCTTGCTTTATTTATTGCCTCTATCCTCCCATATGCAACAATTTTATCAAATGAAACATCAATTGGTCGAACATAAGAATAATAAGAATAACCCGACTGAAAATCTATATTATTTTCATAATATCCCGAATAATTCATCCAAGGCACTTTTCCTGTAAAACTTTCTTCGAAAAAATTTCCCTCTCGATAAAACATATAACTTAAGAAAAAATCAAATGAAGGTTCTTCTGAATCATCTCTCCAACCAGTATCTGTTAATCGAGAAGGTATTCCTTTAATTATCGCAAAATGAGTAATCGGAGAAATCTCTGCAATATTTTTAATATTTGAAACATCACACTCACCATCTAATAAATCCAAATCAATAATTTCACATAAACAATCTTCAACAATAGTTTTCCTAGCACCTCTTAATTGACTAGCCGTTGCAAATTGCCCTGGAGGAAGTTTTACTTCACAAATTCTAGAAAAATCAATACCCCTTTTTGTTGCATAATATTCTGCAATTTCTATTGCCTCACGAGAATTTGAATTATATAATATTAATACATTATCATTAAGATTTAAATCATCCGAATAAAAAGGATTACCTAAGATACTTAACTCTCCTGAGAAGATTGTCATTTCATTGCTCTTCATTTCTTTTTCCTCAAACTCTTCAGGCAATGTCATTTCCTCAACCCAGCCCGAATCTTTTTCAAAATCTTTCTCTAAGACTTCTAAATCAGAACTAAATAGATTTAAGCTCCCCAACTCTCCTTTCAATCCCTTCCCCTCATTAGAAAATCCTCCCAAGTTCATAACAATCAATCCAATAATAAATCCAATCACCACAATTCCAATTAAAAATCTAATCGTTCTTTTATCAACTCTTCTTTTCATCAATAACACAAGAATAAAAACATTTTAAACCTATCCCCAATTTAACCAAAACAGGCCCTATTGAAACCCTAAGTTTTAATCAATTATCAATCAAGGATTACAAATTAATTTTTTATCCCATCAAGGAGGTGTGCGGGCGAAGCAACAAATAATAAGATGAAAAATTAATCTTTAATTTTCAAATTATCAAAAACCGTCAATAAATCCCAAAACCATAAATTTAAAAACAGCCTTTTTTTCTACATTTTATAGATGTTCTAATCTAATTTAGAACCTATCTGCCCCCATAGTGCAGCGGCCAAGCATCCGGCCCTTTCGAGGCCGTGACCCGGGTTCAAATCCCGGTGGGGGCGTAATACCTTTTTGGCAAATTCATGGGGTACAACTCTACCACAAGTTGTATAAAAA
>CAYNOY010000027.1:0-14008 GCA_964399015.1 Candidatus Woesearchaeota archaeon
CAACTCTCATTGCCTCATACAAAGCCTTAGCCTCCAAAGACCTAACCTCACCAATTATCAAAGAAGAATCTCCCAATCTCAAAGAAGTCCTAATCCCCTCATCAGCCCCAATCTCAGATGAAGTCTTCAACAAACTACTCCTAACCTTCATCCTAAGAATATCATACTTCAGCTTCCTCAAGGCATCAACAGGCAATTCCAAAGTATCCTCCACAACAATAATTCTAAACTTTGGCATAATCTCTAACAAAAGAGAACCTAACAAAGAAGTCTTACCACTCGACCTAGTTCCCGCAATCAACATTGTTCGAGAACCATCAATCAAAAAACTAAACAACCCTGCAGAAAAACTATTAATCATTTTATGTTTAATAAACAACGGCAAAGTCCAAGGCTCTTCCCTATGCCTTCTAACTGCATACGCCAATCCCTTCGGAGAAAGAGGTTGCTGAATAATTGCAATTCTAGCTCGAATATTTCCCAAAGACAAATCAGTATCCAGAATAGGATTTGCCTCATCCAATGGACGACCAGAAACCATTCTAAACTTCGCTGCCCAAGAATCAACATCTTCAGTACTGGGAGTAATGTTAGTAATGCATTCATCAAACTCCTGATGCCTCAAAAAAATAGGATTCAAAGAAATAGGTGCATTCAAAACAATATCTTGCAAATTCTTATCCTGTAATAAAACCTCAATCAAACCAAAACCAATCGTATGCCTAACTAAAATCTTAGCCAACTGATTCAACTCCCCATAATTCAACTTAACTTTTTTACTCTCTGCCAAATCCCTCAATAAATCTCGAGAAATATTAAAAAAAACTTGACGAGTTTTTTCAGGATCAGTAAACTCCTCTGCCTTTGGCTGATGCTCAATCAAAACATTCCTCGCCAAATTCAACAAAGCCTGTTTATCTTCATCCAAAGAATACTCTGGAGGCATCAAATGATAAATATATTTAGCATCCCTGTCTCTCTTCAAAATAGTCACAACAGATTTATCCTCATCCTTTCCCACACTATACTGTTTAACAATATCTGCATCATCAGGCAAATTACTAGCCAATCGCGTAAACGTAAAATTAGGAATAATATCTGCCCTAAAAAACTTATAATAAATTTCCCGATTACCAATTGTATAATCTGCTAAATAATCCTTCGCCTCATTCAATAATTTTGTATTCTCTAAAAGGGAATTAAATTTTTCCAAAAGCCGAATATAACTAGACTGATCTGCAATAAGATCCTCAGGAGTTTTCTTCAAATTCAATTTCTCATCACCAATAAAACGATTCAACTCAACATAACAAGCCAAAGGGTCCCTTTTCAAAGTCTCCAAAAGATAACCCACATCGCTATATCTCTGACTAAGATATTGCGTCCCCATAATTGACAATTTAAACGGGGCTAAAATTTTCTCCTGCTTAGTCAAAAAAACATAAAGATTGGCAATCTCCTGCAACATAAAAATCTCCGAAGCACCATAATTATAATTCCTCTGCTGAACAAAAACAATCCTTGAAATATTCGGCGCCTCAACCAACAAATCAATCGTCCTAGACATAATCTCCAAACTATCCGCAACACTAGGAACTTCCTTAGCCCCCAAGTAATTAATATACATCACCTGGTGCCCCTCTTCTCTTACAACCTCATACGCATAAAGCGGAGTATCTGCCTTAAATAACATTTTCACCTCTCATGTATATAATATAAAGAATTTAGTATTAAAATTTATGTATGACTCACAACAACACAACAATTTTAAACCCCTCTAACCTAATTAAATTATAAACGAAAAAGATGGCAAAACAACAACCCCAACCCAATATGACTAACGAGCTTTTAGCAGAATTCAGTACAAGATTAAATGAAGTAGAAGAAAAACAAAGACTCATCAAAGACCGAGCCCTTCTCATTGGAAAAAACCTTATAACTACCAAAGAAGATTATGAAAAACAATTCTCAGAACTTAAATTAAGAACAACCGAAATAGAATCTGAAATAAAATCCATTAAACAACTTAACCGAAGAATCATAGAAGAAATGGGAAATCTAGCAAGAAAAACTGAAGTACAAACATTGCAGAGACAAATGCAAATGTTTCAACCATTAGAATTAGCAAGAATCGTTGACGTAAGAAATATCGTCAAAGAAGAACTAAAATCTCAATTAAAAAACAAACCTATAAAAAAGAAGAAAGCTTAATAATACTATGGCAGCACTAGAACAAGTAATGAAAATGCGGGATCAAGGAATGACAGAAAGACAAATTATAGATTCCTTAAAAAATGAAGGAATAACTCCCAAAGATATTAATGATGCACTTTCTCAATCAAAAATAAAAACTGCAATTAATACAGAACCTCAATCACTTCAACAACCCACAGATAATTTTGCTCAATCAAACCCCTCCCAAGAATTAGGAATTCCTATACCTTCAAACCAAATAACTCCTCAAAACGCCCCTCCAACAATATCTCCCTCAGGACAATCTCCAATCCAAGATGAATTTACATTACCTCCCTCATTAAATCAACAACCTCAAATGCAACAAAGCATAATGGCCCAAGAAGCACCTGCACCAATGCCTGCCCCCACACCAATGCCTACTCCTGCCCCCATACCAACACCTTCGCCAATACCCTCACCACAAGAACAAACAATACCTTCTGCATACACTCCAACAACAGAACAAAAACAACCTGGAACCGAATATCAAATGCCTGAATTTTATCAACCAGGAGAAGAATATCCTGAATATGAATATCAACAACAAGTAGACGTAGAAACAATTACAGAAATAGCAGAACAAATTATCGAAGAAAAAATAGAAAACCTAAAACAACAAACAGCCTCATTAACAAATGTCAAAGAAGAACTTACAGCTAAAACTGAAAGAATAAATAAAAGACTAGAAAAAATAGAAAATTCTTTCAACGAACTTCAAATGGCAATCTTAGGAAAAGTAAAAGATTACTCTCAAGACTTACAAAATATTTCTAGCGAACTTCATGCAACTCAAGATTCTTTTTCAAAAGTTCTTAATCCAATTATAGACCAACAAAGAACAAATCAACAAAAACAACATTATTCTGAAGAACAATCAATGCAAGAAACCCAAGAACAACCTTCTCCCGAAGAACAACCAAAACCTAAAAGAAAACCAAAAAAATCTGAAGAAGATTTTGAAAATTATTTAAGATAAAAATAATTTAATTCTAAAAAACCTCATCAACCAGTCTTCGTCTTTGTAATAACCCAGGCAACTATCGCTGCAATAACTGCTAATAAAATTCCACCTGCAACACGAGTATCCAAAATATCTTTTAATTGCTGAACAATTCCCAACTGAGTTCCATCTCCAGATGCCAAAATCAAATCTGGATGCAACACAGGATTAAACACCCTAATAGCTGCAATCAAAAACATAGCAACCAAAATTGTAACAAAAACCCAGGCTAACTTATGAGTCATAATTCCTTCTAAATCTTTTGTGGCAAGTCCTGCAATTAACAAAACCAAAAATACAATTACAAATAAAACTGCAAACCAAGGAATTATCGTCCTTATATATAATTCAACAGATGAAAAACTCATAAACACAATAGCTAAAATAAAACTAATCAAAACATTAACAAAAGGCATCTCTCCCAAAATTTTCGTCTTAACCAAAATAGCATAACTAATCAAAAACACAAATAAAAAACTAAACACCGGCATAAAAAAGAAAACTCCAGATATATCTAATACTCCTGCCATCTTATTCTGAACCCTTACCCCCAAATATAATCGCAGCCATAACTGCTAAAACAATTACAATTGCAACAATCGCAGGCAAACTTTGAGAAAGGCCATAACCACCCATTCCACTCATCCACGAATAATCCGAAAATGAATAAAATAATACCAATATAAACGAAATAGCCCCAATACTAAACCAGATATATTTAGTCCAAGGTAATTCGTCTCCCATCAATCCCATCAATATCAATGCCGCCAATAAAACCCCTATCGCCATTCCAGTATAAGGAAATATCGTAGCATAAAAATTTGTAACATAATCAAATTGTAAAGCAAGCAAACCTACTGAAAGGGCAATCGTTGCATCTACACCCCTATTTGCACCCAAAATTTTTGTCTTACTCAAAATCCCATAAACAATTGCAAAAATCATCAAAAAAGGCAACAAATAAGCAAACACACCAAAGTCAGCCCAAGTATATAATACATCCCCTATAGTTCTAGCAAATATTGGCATTCTCTTTTTCCTCTTAATCAATAAAAAGATAAACTCCTTTAAATACTTTTTGCTCAAAAAATTAATTCCAAAACCCTAACTACTCTTCGTCTCACCCTTAATAACTGCAATAATCGCACCAGCAATAACAACAATCATTAAACCATTAATCCATATCTGTCCACTACCTTGCCCTCCAAAAAGAAGATTCCAAGCCCAATCCCAATACCCCATTATCATTAAAAGAATTGTCACCAAAGCTAAAACCAAAATTCCAGTCAAAGCCCACTTCCACTCTCGACTCAAAATATCTCCATCCTTACTTCCAACAATAAAACCATACAACAACATAAACACAAAAAGCACAACAGCAGATACAGCCAAAAACGGCATCAACTCAACAATAATAAATTTACTAAATGGCGAAGCAATTAAAATCAATCCCACAACCATTCCAACAATCGCATTAATCCTATTAGCATCATCTCCCAACAACTTACTCTTCTGCAAAATAGCAAATATCAAAGTAAAAACTAAAACAAACGG
Source organism: Candidatus Woesearchaeota archaeon (assembly GCA_964399015.1). Lineage (GTDB taxonomy): Archaea > Nanobdellota > Nanobdellia > Pacearchaeales > GW2011-AR1 > ARS1285. Next base: position 4,790 of record CAYNOY010000027.1, read on the forward strand.
AAGTATATACTCCAAAAAATACGGTGAAATTAATATTGGTGCAACCATCTTTTTATCTCAATAAAAAACAATAACAATCAGAATTTATAAACCTTACTCAAAAAACAATCCCAAAAAAACTAACCACCAAAACCAACAACACTTTCTTCATCACCAGAACTATTACTCAAATCAACAGTTTGTTCAACAGTCTGATCTCCTTCATCCAAGGGTAAACTTGCACGACTAACAATAATCACATCACCAACAGCCTTAACAAATTGATGTGGAATTATAACTCCTCGAGCACCACCCAGAAAACTTCCCATTGAACTAGCAACACGAATTCTCCAACTATCTACCTTATTTTCAACTAAATTAGATTCCTCGACCTCTCCAAAATAATCTCCAACATCAGTATACACCTTTTTGCCAATAACCTCTGTCAACTTTTTTACTCGTAACATAACCTATGAAACAAAATTTACTTTAAATACTTTTCTGTAATCCATCAACTCCAATGAACCTCACTTCCAACCAACATTTTATAAATATCCCCACCTTAACAAAAATATGTCAATTGAATTCGACAAAAAAGAGGTATCTGCAATAATAATTTCTATAATAGTATTTACATTTATAGTCATGTTTCCAATAATAAACCCAAACCCCCTCCTACTAATCATCCCAACAATAATAGTTCTAACAAATACTATTGCAAAAAAATACGCTGCAAACCGTTTCAACTTAAAAATAAAATATAGCATCTGGGGATTCCAACAATACTGGTTCTACACCCAAGCAAAATTCAAAAAACCAATTCCAATGGGAATAATATTGCCCTTCTTCCTAGGATTTTTTTCAATAGGAATAATCAAGGCACTAACATTTCTCCAATTTGATTATGAAAACAATCCTCAAAAAAGAATGCTCAAAAAAACCGGAAGAATAAGGAGAACAGAAATAAATGAAACAGATCCCGCGTTCACTGCAGCATGGGGATTCTATTCATTAATTCTTTTAGCAGTAATCAGCGCCTTAATTGGTCCAATAACTGGTCTTCAAATATTCACCCCATTAACAAAATACTCACTCTACTACGGCGCATGGAACCTATTACCAATAAGTAACCTCGACGGAACAAAACTCTTTTTCGGAAACCTATTCAATTGGTTAGTTCTAGCCATAATATTTTTCATATCAGTTTTAGCAACTGCAAGTTTATAATTTTTACAAATAATCTAAAATATAAACTAAGAAAAAATTAATTTATATCACTAAAATGCATAATCTTTCGAATTACTCTTCGAACAAATAATACTATCAAATGATGATCTGCAATTAAAGTATAATGTTTTTCATTACCATATTTAGTCCAAAAAAAGGGAACAATCTCATCAAAAAAAGAACCCCAACTAAATACCTTAAAATTATATTTAAAATCCTTTTTATATCCCAAAATATTTTTTCGATATTTCATCCCAAAAATATTCATATTAAAAGGACTATTAATAAAAACTACTTTTTTTATTTTTGCCTTCTTAAACTTTTGCAAGGCACAATTAAACAAAATCCCTCCAAAAGAATGACAAACGACAGTTAAATTAGGATTTTCATCAAATATTTTCCTAGTTTGTTTAACCCTACTTTTCATCCCTCAATATTCCAATAACCATAAAATGGCTCCTCAAAAAATAAAAAATCATAACCCAATTTTTCAACTTCTTCTTTCCAAAATTTCTGATACCACCTAAAATTAAAAATTCCGGGAATAAATAACAATTTTTTTTTTCATAATATATAAAATAAACTAAAGTATATAAATTTAACAAAAATAAAAAAATACACTCCTACAAACATATCTCTTCAAATCATTCATTAAAAAAAGCACAACAACAATCTTTTAATATCTTCTATACTCCCTCACAATATAATGCCAGATAAAGTTCTAAAAAATCTAACACCAAGAAAATATCAACAAGATATATACAACAATTGTAAAGAAAAAAATTGTTTAGTTGTACTTCCAACAGGAATCGGAAAAACACTAATCGCATTAATGTTAGTAATCAACAGACAAAAAACAATTCCTGCATCAAAAGCACTATTCCTTGCACCAACAAGACCTCTGGCAGAACAACACTTAGAATCTTTCAAAAAAAATCTTCCAGAACTTTTCGCAGAATTAACTTTATTCACCGGAAAAACAAATGCAAAAAAACGACAAGAACTATGGCAAACCTCAGACATAATTTTCTCAACACCCCAATGCATTCAAAACGATTTAAAAAATAACCTATACAGCTTAGAAGAAGTATCTCTATTAATAGAAGACGAATGTCATCGATGTCTAAAAAATTATGCTTACACTTACATCGCAGAAAAATACAAAGAACAAGCAACCAACCAAAGAATCCTAGGGCTAACAGCCTCGCCAGGAACAACCAAAGAAACAATAACTCAAATAGCAAAATCCCTGGGAATAGAATCAATAGAACTTCGAACAAGAGAATCCGAAGACGTAAAAGAATACCTTCAAGAATTAGAATTCCAAGCAATACGTTTAGAATACCCCGAAGAGTTCCGGCAAGTATCCGAAGGAATAAAAAGCATTTATGATAGAAAAGTTGAAGAATTAAAAAAAAGAAAACTAATCTTCAAACCTGCAAATAAAATGACCCTCCTAGAAGCCCAAGGAAATATAATGATGGCAATCAAAAGAGGAAACAAAAACTTTAATTTTCTAATGGGAGCATCAGTATGTGCTCAAGCACTTAAACTCGCACATCTAATAGAACTTTTAGAAACTCAAACTCTCTTCACCGCACAAAACTACATAAAAAATCTTTTCGAACAAGCAAACCAAAATCAATCAAAAGCCGTAATAAGAATAACCAAAAATCAAGAATTCAACAACGCATACATAAAATTAAATGAATTAATAGCAAGAAACTTAGAACATCCAAAACTTTTAGAATTACAAGACATAATAGAAAATTCAATAAAAGAAAATCCAAAAAACAAAACAATTATCTTCAGCCAATACAGAGACACTACAAAAAAAATTGCCAAAGAACTAAACAAAATTCCAAATATAAACGCAAAAACTTTTGTAGGGCAAAGCAAAAAAAATGGCTCAGGACTATCTCAAAAAGAACAACAAGAAATAATGAATGAATTCAGGGAAGGAAAAATAAATATCCTAGCAGCAACATCAATTGCCGAAGAAGGTTTAGATATTCCTGAAGTCAACTCAGTAATTTTCTACGAACCCATCCCTTCGGCAATAAGACAAATTCAAAGACGTGGAAGAACCGCAAGACTAATGAAAGGAAAACTTTTTATCCTAATCACCAACGACACATTAGATGAAATTTTCTACTACACATCAAGAGCAAAAGAAAAAAGCATGCACAAAGCAATTGAAACCATAAAAGACAAATTAGACCGAGGCGAATCATTAGAAATAGAAAAACCTAAGCAAAGAACTTTATTCTAAATAAATTCTAAATAAATTTTAAATTTTAGAAAGATATCTTTCCAAATCCCTATAATCCTTTTTTCTATCCAATAAACAAACTAAAATTACATTAGGCTCAACAATAACATAAACCAATCGAACTTCTTTTCCCGAAAAATTAAATCGAATCCTAAAAACTTTAGAATATCTTTTCGAATGAATTCGTTTATATCTATAAGGATTTTCTTTTATCAATTCAATTTTTTCATAAATTAACCTTTTAAAATTAGAATCCCGCTCATTAATTTGTTTTTCAAAAAACTTTAAAGATTTTATGCCATAACTCATTGTAAAAGAATTTTATTTAATTCATCTTCAGAAACTAACTCTCCTTTATCAATAGAACTATCAATTAAATTATCAATCAATTCAACCTCTTTTTCATTAAAAGTTTCATCAAACTCATTTTTCTCAAAAACTTTTTCTCGAATACTTTCTGCAGCTAATTCCTGAATATTTCTAAAACCAAAATTTCTAGCATATTCTTCAGCAGCTTCAACCAAATTCTCAGGCAATTTCAAATTAATTTGTTTTGTCCCCATAATACCTATAGATATCAATAAATATTTAAAACTTTCGGTAAATCTTTAAATTAAACTTACTAATCATTAACATGACATTTTACAATCCATTCAAAAAAACAATCAAAAAAAAATCCAATAAACCCCAACCAACAATAATTGCAGACATCCATGAAAAAAACTCCCTAGTCATTTCAGAACTCCATTCTTCAAACCAAATAAATCTAGAAATAAAACCCTTAAAAATCGCAGACTACATTATAGGAAAAACTGCAATCGAAAGAAAAACAACTAACGATTTCGTCTCCTCTATGATAAACAAAAGATTAATCCAACAACTTAATCAAATGCAAAAATACAAACAAGCAATACTAATCATCGAAGGAAAACAAGAAGACCTTTTCAATAATCGCGCCAATATCCACCCCAACGCAATAAGAGGATTCATGCTCTCAATAATCAATAACCACCAAATACCAATAATCCAAACTCAAAACTCCGAAGACACATCAGCATACCTCATAACTCTAGCAAAACAACAACTAAAACCTAATCAATCAATAACTCTCCACTCAAGAATACCAAAAACCCTAAAAGAACAAAAACAATACATCCTAGAATCCTTCCCAAACATAGGCCCAAAAAAAGCAGAACTCTTAATCCAAAAATTCAAAACACTTTCCCAAATTTTCAACACTTCCGAAGACCAACTCCAAGAAATCCTAAAAAAACAATCTCAAAGTTTCAAAAAGATTTTAGAATCCTAACTCTCAAATCTTCTAGCATATTCATCAATATTATAACTAGCAACCACCCCATTTCCCCCAATACCCTCACCAACTCCATCCCCATTTTTCCCAAAACTCCCAACAAATTCCAAATGAGGAAGCTTAGAATTCAAACCCACAAAACAATAATCCAAACAATATTTATTAGCAACAATCTCAACACGAGAATCTGCTTCCAACCCCCTCCCCTGAATATCTTCAACAATAACTTCAATAACTTTATCCTGAATATCAATTCGATTAAATCTATTTTCCATTAAAATTAATATAACCCCCTCCACTATATATAAAAATCTGTAATACAAAACATCCAACACAAACCAACAATCATAAAAACTCTAGAACTCTTCACCCCAAGGTGAAGAGTTTATTTTTATGAGTCAAAGTAAAAACTAAAAGTTTTTCTCTGAATTACTTAAACTCAGAATTACTTTCCAAATTATCATCAAAATATGAAGATTTCATTTTTAAAAATGAAATCGTTTTGATGAGCCTAAAAATCTGCAAGCAGATTTTTTTAATATTTTCTTTTTAATCCTTAATCCCACAAACAAAACTCTTCCCAAATTAAACATCAGAAAAACAATTTATTTTTATGAAATCCAAAAATTAAAAATAAATAATCTTACCTCAACCAAGGATAAAGTTTTTAATCCTTGGCATAATTTTAAAAGTATAAATCTCTTTAAAACCCTATGAAAAAAAGAAGGAAATATCTAGTCATAGCTCAGTTAACCCTTTTATCAATATTCCTAATATCATTTCTAACAATAACACAAAATCATTCATTAACTGGTTTCACAATTTATGAATCTCCTTCAGACAGTGCAACAATCAACGACACATACTTAAGAGAGACATTTCCCAACAATAATTTCGGAACTCAAACAAAACTAATCATAGGAAACGTAAGCGGAGGAACTCATTACAACTCCCTAATCCGAGACGAAAATATAACTACAATTCCCTCAGAAGATACTATCCTAAGTGGAAAATTACAATTCTACGTTAACAACTCTGTTGGAACCTCAAACCTAACATTAAGAGCTTACAGGGTAAATGCAAATTGGACAGAATCACAGGCCACATGGAACAACAGAATAACTGGAACAGCATGGTCAACTGCAGGAGGAGATTACATAGCCACAGAAATAGGCTCAGTAAATATAACAAATCAGTCAGGTGTTTATTACAATATAACAATAACCAACGCAGTTCGAGGATGGGTAAATGGGAGCTACAATAATTACGGAATAATTTTATCTGCACCAAATACTTCTGAAGGAAATTACCGAGAATTAGCCTCAACAGAAGAAAGCAACACAGCTCAAAGACCAAAAATAATCATAGACCATTCTGACAATGCAATTCCAACAATATCCGAAGTTTCAGTCAATTCAACACTCGCAAACCCAAATCATGCAGGAGACTCAATAACCTTTAATGTAAGCTGGACAGATATAGAAATAGAATCAGCGCAAACATTTATCTGCAACTCAAGTCAAATAAACACTTCAGGTTGCAATCAAACAACTTTCTGTAATACTTCTTTCGAAGCAACAGGACCCTCAACTTGTTCATACACAATACAAGAAACAGACAACAGAACAACTCCATTTTATGTAGCTGTCTGCGACACTAGCAACTGTTCTTCAATAACCTCAAGTAATTTTTATGTAAATCACAAATCAAACATTACCTTATTTCAACCAAATGGGGGAGAAACAATAAACCAATCCCAAGGAAACTACACAATAACTTTCAACGTCTCAGACTCCGATTCAGATTTACTTCTAGCAAACATCTATTACGCAGAATCTCAAAATTCAACAGACAACTCAATCATATTAAATCTAAATCTAACACAACAATGTACAGATGCAGATTCAGATACCTCTACAACAAACAACTGCTCTTATCAATGGAACAGCACAAACATTTACGGAACTTATTACCTAACAATAAATATAAACGATTCTTATTCCATAAAAAATGATACTTCCGACGCATCATTTGATGTTCGAAGTCTCGTAGATGACATTGCCCCAAATTTAACCGCACAATCAATAGACTCAGACATTTATTCAGGACAATCAATACAAATTTACGCAACCGCATCAGATGAATTCATAAACGATGTCTGGGTATCAATAAACACAACTCCTGAAACAAATTTAACAATGACAAATTACTCTGCAACAGAATATAACATTTCCTGGACCGCAGTTGCTGCAGGAACCTATCAATTCAAAACTTACGCAGATGACACCACTGGAAACATCAATAACTCCATGTCATGGGAACAATTCACAATAAGAAGTCCAAACGCAACAGCACAAAATACAAATGCACCATCCTCAACACTCCCCTACCACACCATAAAAATAACTGGAGAACTAAATGCAACAGAACCTCTTTCAACAGTCTACGCATATCTCAATGTCCCCTCAGGTTTCACATTCTTAACAGACTATTCACAAAACAACTTAATAGGAAGTTTCACAGCAGGACAAACAAAAACAGCAACATGGTTTTTATCAGTACCAATAACCGAATCAACATACTCAGTAAACATAACCTACACAGACAATTACGGAAACACCTGGGATAGCTCCAACAAACAAATAATTGTAACCTCTTCAATAGGGGGGGGATATTCAATTGATGTAGCAGGATATCCTGAAGTAGAAGCAACAGGAACTTATTACGTAGAGTCTAATTTTAAACAATCGGGTTCTTATACATCTCCAGACTCAATGACAATAATCCTATATGACTCTGCAGGAAATACAATTATAAATACTGCCATGACTGAAAAATCAACCGGAATTTACAACTACTCTTACGCCGTAGGAGCTGCACCTATGAGTGGACAATGGGAAACAATAGTTAATGCAACAAAATCCAGCATCTCTTACTACACAAATGAATTCTGGAAAGTAGTCGGTGCCCTTTTCGATGTTCGAGACATAACCATCATAAATCCGAATATCACAGGATTAAACATTTCAGTAATTCTAGAAAACATTGGAAATAATCCTACAGATATGGATGTTCATTGGAATCTAACACGAATAGACAATGGAGCATCATTAGATACAGGCTCAGAAACAATCGGAGTAGGGGCAACACCAATAACTCATTACATCTCACCAACAACAACTTATATAGGTCAAGTAAAAATAACCTTCATTGGAATATATCTAGACACTGAAAAAGCAGGAGCCTACAAAACATTCTCAACAATCACTAGTGGATTATACTGTGGAGATGGAATCTGTAACAACGGAGAAACCTGTTCCACCTGTCCAACCGATTGTGGAGTTTGCCCAGTAACTCCTCCCTCTGGAGGAGGTGGTGGAGGAGGCACAACAACCACTCCTACTCCAAACATAACCGAAGAAATTGAAAAAGACACCCGCCTAACAATTGATGCAGAAGAAATAATCTATGTAACAAAAAACCTAGTAAAAACTACAACTCTAAAAATCACCAACACAGGAAAAACAACCCTCAACAACATCCTACTAACCTTAGAAAACCTCGATAAAGAAATGTATGCAATATCTCCAAAAACAATCTCCTCATTAAAACCACAAGAATCAGCAACATTTGAAATAATTTTCATAACCGACTTAACCCAAGAAACAGATTTCAATTACCTAATTACAACCAACGAATTAACACAAAGCAAATCCGGAAAATTAATCCCATTACCCTTAAAAGAATATCTCCTAAAAGAACTTGAAAGACTAAAAAGAAAAGCCAAAATAATCAAAGACACAAAGGATAAAAATCTAATAGATGAATTAAAAACTTGTGAAGAAATAATCTCAGAAATAGAATCCAATATAGAAAAAGAAGAATTTATTAACGCAAAAGACAATATCAAAGGAGCAGACAATTGTCTGGATGACATCATAAATAAAATAAAAAAGAAACAACCAATGAATCTAGAATATTTAATATGGATAATAATCGGACTCCTAATTGTAATTCTAATGGCAATAATAATATTCGTCTTATACAAATTATACAAAAAATTATCTTTAATGCAATACTCAAACCAAAAAACTCAAGAAACATCAACAGCTCCAAAAACCACCATCAAAAAACAACACTTCGAGGATAAATTAAAATCAATCGAAGATAAATTGGGGAAGTGAAATAATTCAATATCTCTGCTCATCTAACATATCCCTTAAACTAAGACAGATATTTTTCAATAAACTCAACGATCTCTTTTTTAGGAGAGAAATTTAAAAAAGATCCTGAAACACGTGAGAGAGTTTTAAAGAAAATACAAAAAATTATTAATTCTGAAAATGTTGAACATTATAAAAATTTAAGATTTCCATTACAGCATTTAAAGAGCGTTCAAATAGGGGAGAAAGTTTTAGTTTTTAATTTT
>CAYNOY010000028.1:0-13967 GCA_964399015.1 Candidatus Woesearchaeota archaeon
AACACTAATATTATGCAAGGGAAGGAAATGGGAAAGTGACGTAAGGAACGGATTTCCGCGGAGACGGAAAACAACTCTCACTAATTCATCACCCAACACAACCACAGCAATTATTAAATAATCTTGCACCCTCATAATCTCAAGAGAGGTCAATATGCCATTTTTCGAATCTAAACAATGTGTACGATGTAAGGGTAGAGGCCTCTGCGGAAAACCCTGCCAAATATATTCTAACATAAAAGGATTCAATCCAAAAATAAGCACACACTTTTCAGGAAACAGTCCTCCAGAAATTTTCGTAGGAAAACACGACTACCCAAACGTTAATGCAGGAATCTTATCACCAAATGATTCAGAAGACGCAGTATTTGGAGAACCAATAATTCCACTAAAAGATACAGAAGAATTCTCAACACCTGAAATATGGCATGAAAAAAAATTCTCAATAGATCAAATCTTATCAAACCGAAGCCGTTTAATCTACGGAAAATTTAAAGCAAACGTAAAAAAACCAATCGGCAAAAACAAATTCTTAAATGTAATGCAAGAAGTCAGCATGGCCTACAAATCAGTATCAACAGAATTCTTCCTAAAAAAACCTCCAACTCAAACAATGGAGATAAATAAATACACTCCAGTCATCAGCAACCCAGCGCCACTAGAATATGCACGATTACAAGAAAATCCTAAGATCAAACCAAAGGTAGAATATCTTGTATCAGATAGTGATGTGAAATCAACAACTGCAATAAACGAAATGTACAAAACCGGAATCCCTGTCAGCGATGTAATAAAAATCCTAAGCGCAGGTCTACTCGGAATGAAAACCCAAAGAAAACTCGTCCCAACTCGTTGGTCAATAACTGCAGTAGACGACGGACTATCTAAAGATCTTCTAAAAAGAATAAGATACTATCCCGAAATCGGAGAAATAATGTTATTCCACGCATACTACGTAGGAAACCATTATGAAATACTCCTCTTACCCGACAAATTCTCCTTCGAGGTAATTGAAGCAGAAATGAAAGGCGGACTCTGGAATAAAGGAAACGAAGTTGAACTAATGCAAGACTACGAATTATTCGGGGGAAGAAAGAGCTATGCAAACGAAGTCACAGGAGCATACTATGCAAACCGATTAGCATTAGCAGAATACCTAGAAAAAACACAAAAACAAGCAAGTGCAGTATTTTTCAGAGAAGCCCGTCCAGAATATCACGCGCCCTTAGGCGTAGGAATATTAAGAGAATGTTGCAGAGCAGCATTCAGAAACCCTTCTGAAAAATTCGCAACATTAGACGAGGCCTTCGCAAAAATGAAAGACAGATTAAAACTCTCTCCAAATATTTTCAGAGAAAAATCAGAAATCTTAAAAGAATATGGCAAGCAAAAAAAATTAAATCAATGGTTTGGATAATCACGCCAACAACCAAATCAATCCGCCCTCAATAAAACATAAATAACCCAAATCTTTATAATCCTAACTAAATAATCAATCTTTATATGAGAGATTATTTGGCACACTCCCAAGAAATTCGTAGAGAAATTGAAAAAAATCAACAATTAATGGAATTACTTGACAGACATATGTCTGGAGAAAATATTTTACAATTTATTGATGGGGGAACAACTAATGATCATTTTTGTTTAGGTAGAATGGATCGTGAAATTTATATTGCTATAAGAGAATTTAAAGTCCAACCATATCTAAGAAATACAAAGTCCATAAAAAGTTGGTATGAATCTTATTCCTTAAATGCAGAACAGTATTATTCTCAAGGAAAAAGGGTAACCGATTTTTGCATTGGTGCAATTAAAGAAGATAATGCAGTTTTACTAATAGAAGACTTTTCAAAAGGCGGAGGAGAAGAAATAGATAAACCCAAACCTAATTCAGATTTTGGATTTTTAAGGGATGGAACAAAAGTTCATTTAGATTTAGATGGAAGTTTTCCACTTTATGAATCTTTTAAATACATGGATAAATCGGCTTCTATCATGTTTTGAAATCTAAATCAATCTGTTCACAAGCTCCATAACATTAATTCTAAAAATCAACAACACTATCCATAAGACTAGAAGATTGGGTTGACAAAGCTACCCAATCTGATATAAAATAAATCGTTCGCGAAGCGAACCTATTCCACATATCTCTTCACTCCAACAACCAAATCAATCCACCCTCAATAAAACCCGCAATCACCAACAAAGGCACAACAACTAAAACAAAAACTCTCAAAGATTGCTTAACCCATCTCAAAAACTCTTTACCTTTTTCCTCCCCCCGGTACACAAACAAAAAAAGCCCAAGTCTTAATCCCATAGCAACACTAATTAAAATCGCAGGAATTTCAAATATTCCATGAGGAAACAATCTCCAAATTATCAAAGGTCCTTCAATCGCAACAGACTGATTTACCACAAACCCTAAAACATAAGCATTAACAATAATAACTCCCAACGGAATCAAACCAAAAAGCACTCCAAAAATCATAGCAAAAAATGAACTCTTAATGTTATTCGCCATAATAAATCGTGTCAACTCAACAGGTCCCAAACCCTCGGTCTGAGCAATTATCTCTTTAACCAATTCAATAATTTGCTCCTTAAAAAAAACCGGAAAAAACATACCAATCAAAGTCACAACAATAAACAATGTAGTTGCAAAAGAAATATAACTATTAAGAAAACGAACATCTCTTACAGCATCCCTAAAATTCCCATAAATATATTCTGAAAAATTACTTTTCTTTTTCTCACTCTTTTTTTTCACAACCATATTCATCACAAGCGCAAAGAGTTTTTAAAGTTGTTTAATCAATCAACAATAAAAATATTTAAATAATCAAACCCCTCTAATTTTTTAACCCAATGAGAAAAAGAGTGATATCATAGAGCATGGAAAATATAGTTAAGTTTATCACTGATGATTTGAGCAATGGTAGAAAGTTATATGGAAAACTTTGCAGATATGCAGGAGGGAGTAATATGTCTGATCCCGAAGGACTTGTTAGCGATTTCTATATGAGGATTGTTCAAGGAAACCACGTAGATTTTGAAAGATACGACGAGGCCCTAGAAGAACTCACCGAAGACCAAATTACAACCAGAAGATCCCAAATTTTGATGGGAGCATTTAGACATGTTGTTGCAGATGATTATAGGCACTTAAATGGAAGAAATCACAATCACAAAAAAGAGATTAGATTAGCAGACCTAGCAGAAGATGAGGGGAATATACTTGAAGACATATATTTCACAGATTTTAGAAATAACAAAAACGATGACAAAGACTTATCAATCTCAGAATGGCAAGACGAATTAAGACATGGATTAACTCAAGTACAACATACTCTTGCCTTTGACTTTGTAGAAACAACAGGGGCTTTAGTGTTACCAAACACACGAAATTATGAACATGCTAAGGAAATAAAAAACAAAGTGCGTAATCCCTGCAAACATTTATTTTCAGGATTATCCGATGAAGGATTAAAAATTTATTACGAAGAACACCATGCAAGAACAGATATCACACGAACTAAATTAAGTGTAGAGACCCCTGCATTATACAAAGAGCTTTGCAATAGAAACAAATTGTTTAATGAATTATTACCCAAAAAAGAAAATCCCAGAAATGGAAAAAAGAAATCTCCAACTAACCACCAAACATAACAGATAACTGCCGAACCTTATTAGGATACTTTTTCTTTAACATCCAAGCATACATTAACCCTGCAACCAATCCACCAAAGTGAGCAGTATTTCCAATAGGAAGTGGGTAAAACAATCCAATCACAACTAAAGGAATTATAGCAACAAATGGCAAAAACCAAAAAGGCATCTCCATAGGAATCGCAATTTTCCTTAACCTAGGATTAAAAGAAAATATTGAAAAGATAGAGATAATAAAATAAAAAGTTATAAACAAATCCAAGAGAGGAAGCAAAGTCGATGTAGGATATGCTTGTGCAAAAATGGATTGAACCACAATCGCAATCAAAGGGCCCATAATCAAATAAACTCGACTATTCGGAGTTAATACTGCCAACAGCCCCAACAAAGCAAATATTGCACCAGAAGCCCCAACAGCAAAAGTATCTGGACTTGTAAAAATCTTCACACCAAGTTCAGTTACTCCAAAAAAATAAGCAAGAGTAACATAAAATAATCCTGCAAACAATCCCGCGATTATATAGAATCTAAAAAACTTTTTCCTTCCAATTATCTTCTCAACAAAATTTCCAATAAAAAACAATGAAATCATATTAAATAAAAGATGCCCCATTCCCCCGTGCATAAACATACTCGTCAAAAGTGTCCAAACAGTTCCTGCAAAAAATGCATTCGGCTGAAGCGCTAAATTAACCATAAAATCTTCACCTAAAAAAGTAATCAAAAAAATAGAAACAATAAACGCAAGAATATTAATTATAATCAACCAATTCGTCACACTAAATTTCCTAAAAACTTTCGCAAAATAATTTGACTTCAATCTTTGGTGCGTATATTTCTTTAAACGCTTCTCTTCAAACTTATCCTCGAACCATTTTGTCATTTTATAAATTAGAACTATTTCTTCTTCTTAGGTTTAGTTACCTTCCCCTTAACTTTTTTCACAGCTTTCTTAACCTTCTTAGATAATTTCTTAACCTTCTTAACAACTTTTTTCTTAACTATCTTCTTCCCACCCTTTTTAGCCTCTTTAGCTTTTTCAGCATCTCTAATTAATTTATTTGCAGCACGTTTAGCATCACGCTTAGCCTTTAATTCCTTAGCAGCCTTCTTTATTTCTCTTCCTTTTTTCTTCTCAAGTTTCTCAAATTCTTTTTGTCTTTCTTCAGAAACAAAATCAATTTCCTTTTTTATTTTAACAATCACTTTATCCAAATCTTTTGCAATTTCAGTTCCATCAGATAATTCATAAATCTCTTCACATTCAGGACACGAAAAATCATTCAATAAGGCAGACTCTTCAGTCACTTCCAAGGAGCAGGTATTACAAACATAAAATCTTCTCTCTCGTCTACCTTTTAATTGTTCTTCCAAATGCGCCAATTCTTTTTTCAAATTCTGTTCAAGTAAACTCAATGACTGATGAATATTCAAAGTCCAAAAATAAATATACCAACCTTTTCGTTTATCTTTTTTCCTAATAAAAGAAACCAATCCATAATCAGACAGCCTATATAAAATATTTCTAGTCTGATTTATTGTAAGCTCTAACTTTTTCGCAATACTAAATTCATTAACATGTTTCTTCCCCAAAAGTAAATCTATGATTGGTGTTGCTTGTTTGTTTATGAGGTCTTCGACGACAGATTTAAGAAATTTTATTTGCATCTTGGTAATAAGTTATCCTTTATGTAAAACAATTAACGAGAGAACAGTATATAAATGTTTTCTTAACTAGCGAGTAAATTCAAACTTCAAAAAAAACAAATGTTTTTAAATGCCAGTTGATTAATATAATTAGTAAAACAAAAGAGGTAAGATGGCACTATTTAATAAAAAAAAGAACACAACACCAGATTCTCCGGGAGCTCTCATCCTACCAGATTTACCTCCAGCTGATGACGATATGGCACTTCCTTCTATTGATGATTTAGGTGGACTACCAACTGGATTACCTCCATTAGAACCAAATTTACCTTCATTAGAACCTAACAACGAATTACCTTCTATCCCTCCAGCTAACGAAGCAATAAAACATGCAATAACTGCGCCACCTAGAAAATCTCCAATCCAATCATCTCCAATTCCAAGTCCAATTCCAAGTCCAATTTCAAAATTCCAGGTAGTTGAATCTCCTAATCAAGAATCACCCATTAAAATCGGTCATGAAGAACCTAATTTCAACCTCCCAGAACCTCCACAACCTCAATTAACCAGATCAATTGCAAATAGACCCTATACTGCTCATCCTTCAAAAGAAAATGAACCTGTTTATGTCAGGCTAGATAAATTCCAAACAACGGTAGGAGCTTTCGCAGAAATAAGAGACAAAGTTTTCGAAATAGAAAAATTATTAACTAAAATAAAAGAAGTCAGAGAAAAAGAAGACCGAGAACTAGAAGAGTGGGACAATGAAATTCAGGTGATTAAATCAAGAATCGAATCTGTTGACAAGAATATATTTGATAAGCTTGGTTAATTCTAAAATGGAAACAAGGTACATTAAGATAGGTTATGAAGAAGCTCTTTCGGCTAAAAAAGAATTATTATCTGCAGAAATAAATGTCTTATCAATCTCAAAAGAATTAGGAGAATACAGGGCACTTAGAAAAAAAGAATTCACATTAAAAAATAAACTTAGAATAGCTTTCGGAAACTTGAAGACTAAAACAAATTTATTGCTATCCACATTCCCCGAAGAAGGCCTAGAAGTCCCTAAGCCAAGAAAAGATCGTAAAAGTAAAGAGAAAAACAAAACTCTCCAAGAAGAATTATCAGACATTAAGAAAAAATTATCACAGTTAAACTAACTTCTAATGGCCTCATCTAACCTCTTCAGAGCTTCAACATATGCAGAAGTTCTCAAATCCACCCGATATTTATCCCCAACTTTAATAACCTCATAAAACGCTTTCAAAACCTTAGATTTCAATTTTTCATGAACCTCTTCCAAACCCCACTTCTCACCAACCCTATTCTGCATCCATTCAAAATAACTAACAATAACCCCTCCAGCATTAACCAAAATATCTGGAAAAACCTTAACCCCATTTCGATTCAAAACCGCATCAGCTTCGGGAGTTATAGGACCATTAGCAATTTCAAAAATATATTTAGCCTTAATTAAAGAGGCATTATCATCAGTAATCTGATTCTCTAATGCGGCTAAAATCAAAACATCAACATTAGATTCCAAAAGCTCTTTATTAGAAATTTTCACCAATCCCTCTTTCTCCAAGAAACCATTCACCTTTTTAATCTGCAAAAGTTCATCAGGATTTAAATTCCCCTCAGAAGAATAAACCCCTCCACGAGAATTACTCACCCCATTTATCTTATATCCATTTTCATAAAGAAGTTTTGCAATAAAATATCCTGCATTCCCAAAACCTTGCACGCCAATTTTCAATTTAGATTTATCTAACCCTTCAGATTTAACAAACTCTTCCAAAATATAAAAACACCCACGAGCAGTAGAATCATTTCGACCCAAACTTCCACCCAATTCCACAGGCTTTCCAGTTATCACTGCAGGAAAATCTCCTCCATTAATTTTATTATACTCATCATACATCCAAGCCATCACCTTCTCATTGGTATAAACATCAGGCGCAGGGATATCCAAATTAGGTCCAATAAATTTATGCACTCCTTGAATATATCCCCTACTCAATCTTTCAAGCTCTGCCTCTGAAAGTAATTTAGGATTAACAGCAACGCCTCCCTTTGCACCACCAAAAGGCAAATCTACCAAAGCACATTTCATCGTCATCCAAAAACTTAAAGATGTAACCTCATCTAAATTAACATTCGGATGAAACCTTATTCCCCCTTTAGTTGGCCCACGAGAATTATTATACTGAACCCGATAACCCTGAAAAGTCTTCAAAGAACCATCATCCATAACCAAAGGAACCGTAAATTGAAAAATCTTCTGAGCATTCTCCAAAACAGTCTTAGTCTTCACATCTACATCTGCAAAAAGATATGCTTTTTCAAGTTGTTTTTTAACTGAATCAAAAGTTCCACTTTTCATATTATACAATAGAAATTTATATTTTTAATACTTGTTTATTTAAACTACATCCTAATCCATAGCTCTCAATTATGCATATTTTAATAACCAACAAAACTCATCTCCATAAATCCCAAGTTTACAACACTAATTTTATGCAAGGGGAGGAAAGGGAAAGCGATTTAATGAGCGGCTTTCCGCAGGAGTGGAAAATTATTCTATTCTGCGGAGGAGGAAACAACTCACCTTAATTTCCGCGGAAGACAATCATCCAACCCTCCAATTTTCACAATCCCAAATCTTTTAAATCCTCATTACCCCTTATTCACATGTCAAATAAAATAACTCGTAAACAATTAATAAAAAAATACATAGATTTCTACAAATCAAAAGACCACAAAGAAATCCCTAACTCCAGCCTAATCCCTGAAAACGACCCATCTGTCCTCTTCACAACTGCCGGAATGCACCCCCTAGTCCCATACCTTCTAGGGCAACCCCACCCTCAAGGAAAAAGATTAGTCAATGTCCAACGATGCATCAGAACAGGAGATATCGAAGAAGTCGGAGACACAACTCACCACACATTTTTCGAGATGTTAGGTAATTGGTCTTTAGGAGATTATTTCAAAAAAGAAGCAATAGAAATGAGTTTCGAATTCTTAACAAAAACATTAAAAATCCCAAAAGAAAAATTAGCAGTAACAATTTTCGCAGGAGAAAAAGATAAGATAGCGGAAGATTTAGATTCAATAAAAATCTGGGAAGATTTAAAGATAAATGAAATTATCCCTCTAGGAAGGGAAGGTAATTGGTGGGGGCCTGCTGGAGAAACCGGACCATGTGGACCAGATACTGAAATGTTTTATTGGAGGTCAAAAAAACCAGTTCCAAAATTTAATCCAAATTGTTCTACATTGGCAACAGAAGGCAGAACCTGGGAAGAAAAAAGCCAAAAGTGGGGAGAAGAAAGTCATAACTGGGTAGAAATATGGAACGATGTTTTTATGGAATATACAAAAGATGAGAAGGGAAACTATAACAAATCAAAACAAAAAAATATCGACACAGGAATGGGTGTCGAAAGAACAGTCGCAATTTTAAACGGACTAGAAGACAACTACCTCGGAG
The DNA here is from genome assembly GCA_964399015.1 of Candidatus Woesearchaeota archaeon. Classification (GTDB taxonomy): domain Archaea; phylum Nanobdellota; class Nanobdellia; order Pacearchaeales; family GW2011-AR1; genus ARS1285. The sequence goes on from CAYNOY010000028.1 coordinate 8,819, forward strand.
ACACATTCAAACCCCTAATCGAAACAATAGAAAAACTCTCAAACAAAAAATACACCTTCACAAAAGGAGATTTAGGTTTCAAAGAAATGCCAGACTGCTGGATGGACGATATGCGTTCAATGCGAATAATAGCAGACCATATCAAAGCATCAGTTTTCATAATAGCAGATGGAATAATCCCATCAAATACTGGGCAAGGATATGTTCTCCGAAGATTAATTCGAAAAGCAGTACGCCACTCAAAAAAATTAGGAATTACTCAAGACAAAGATTTAACAACTCCTCTCGTAAAAGAAATCTTAAAGATATATGGTGATTATGACATTCTCAAGAAAAATAAAAATAAAATAATAAACAAACTAAACAAAGAAGAAAATAAGTTCGAACTTACATTGGAAAAGGGGCTTAAGAAAATTAAAAAAATGTCTTTAGGGAGAAGTATTCACAAAAAAATTTCCGGGAAGGAAGCATTTTTACTTTATCAGAGTTATGGTTTTCCTATTGAAATGATTAAAGAAGTAGCCATTGAATCGGGGACAGAAGTAGATGAAAAAGGCTTCCACGAACAACTAGCAAAACACCAATCCCTTTCGCGAACAGCATCAGCAGGAAAGTTCAAATCAGGTTTAGCAGACAATAATAAAGAAACAACAAAGCTTCATACAACCGCTCACCTTCTCTTACAATCCTTAAAACAAGCCTTAAACAAACCAGACCTACAACAAAGAGGTTCAAACATAACTTCAGAAAGATTAAGGCTAGATTTTAACTTCGATAGAAAATTAACTCCTGAAGAAATAAAAGAAGTCCAAAATTTAGTAAACAAAAAAATTCAAGAAAAAATAAACGTAGTCCGAGAAGAAATGACTCTTGAACAAGCTAAAAAAGAAGGCGCAAAAGGAATATTTGAATCAAAATATGGGGCAAAAGTAAGTGTCTACACAATCGGAAATTTCAGCAAAGAAATTTGCACAGGGCCACATGTTGAGAACTTGAAGGAATTAGGAAAATTCAAAATAATAAAAGAAACATCTTCATCTTCAGGAGTTAGACGAATAAAAGGGATTTTAGAATAATCCTCAAACCTAACAACCCATAACAACCATCACAAATAACAAAAACTTATAAACTAAACTTTTTTTCAATAAGAATAAATAAATAGGTATAAGGAGGTAAAAATGGCGGAAGAAAATAATCACTGTATGTATCCAAAATGTCCAACATGCGGACAAGGATTTTTGTTACCATTCTCATTCAAAGAAGATGTATATGAGAAATGGCAATGTAGTAATCCTGATTGCGATTTTATAGTTAAAAAACATAGAGACAGATAATTAAATTATCATCAAAACCTGAAGACCTCATTTTTTAAAATGGGGTAATGAGGTCGTTTTGATGAGCCTAAAAATCTGCTTTGCAGATTTTTTGGATCTATAAGTATTTTTTATTTTTTTATTTTTTTATTTTTTTATTATATAACATCTACAGGGAAAAACTAGAATTCGATCTATAAAGATATAATTTATAAACATTTATTACTAATTTATATTATGAATCCTATAGAAATTGAAGACGACATAAGAAAGTTAGAATGATTACTGGGAACAAGGAGAACCGAAATAATCTTTCCTCCAAGAAGAGATTGCGTGGTAGCAATTAGAAAAAATAATCCAGAAACTATTGTGGAATCAAGAGTTATAGGCCCAGATGGAAGATACAGAATAATGGGTAATAATCCTAAAGAAGAAATTAAAGAACAAAAATATTTCTAAAACTCATTCTATAAATCCTAAAATTTTAACACTAACAATATGCAGGGGGCGAAAAGGAAAAGGTGAAACCGGCTTTTCGCGGAGGGATAAAATAACTTTTCAACAACCTACTTCTTAACAACAATCCATCTAACCCAAAATTTAGTTTTCAGCCCAACAACATCTACAGTACCCTTTTCATAAATTGTTTTAGAACCATCAAATATCAAATTCTCCTGGGGAATTCCCAACCCTTCCAAAATATCTTCAACATCTTGATAATCCTCCGGATTCTGAATCATATTAGTATAAATCAATCGAAACTCTTTCCCAAATTTTTCATCAGGCACAGCATCCTTATCTTCATCCAAATATCTCAACAACCATTTCTGATACCATTCATCCGAATCAAAAGTTATCAAATTCACAGGATCCTTATTATTACTATTTTCAAAAAACTCACCAACTTCCTCAGTAATCAAAACCTCTGTATTAAATCCACCATATGTCAAAATATTTATTTGTTTCATTTTATTATATTTGAAATGCAAAACGCACATCTGCAATAGGAATTTTTTTAGCTAATAGTTCTAAACTTCTATAGAAAATTGTTATTCCGGCTTCTACCTGTGAAATTGTATTTCTAGAAAGATTATCATCACCCAAAAAATTATGTTTTTTTGTAACAGCATCCAGGATTTCCATCTTGCCTGCCAAACCATTATCTGGCTGGGAATCATATGCAGACTTATGCCTTACGTAAATATCTATTCCAGACCTCCCCCCGCCCTGATTAATTGTTTTCAAAATATTTGCATGAGTTCTTTGATATAACTCATCTTTTGAAGGACGTAGCAAGGGATTTATCATAATCCAATAGGTGAATGTTTATTTAAAAATATTTGTATGTTTGAGTTTTTAGGATTTTAAACGACCAATTTCCTAAGAAAACTCATCCCCCATAAAATCCTAAATTTATAATACTAGTAATATGCAAGGAGCAGAAAGGGAAAGCGATTTCATGAGCGGCTTTCTGCGGTGGAGGAAAAACAAAACTATCAATATGCCCTCATCCCATCCATACCAACACTAATCTTACCTCCCAATCCAAACCTATCTCCGTTGAACTACCTTCCCTCAACATCTCATAACCCTCTTCAGAAAGAACAACCTCGTATCTTTCAACCTCATCAAAATAAACTCCTTCAGGTTCAGTTTTCAAATCTGCCAAACCTCCAACCAATTCACCAACTCTTACCTCCAAATCAAAATCTCCAAAACATTTTTCCCTGTCACAAACCTTAATCTTCTCCCTCAACACCACATTACCAAGTCTATCAATCTCCCCCCAAAAAGTTTTATAAAAATTTCCCAACAAACAGAACTAGCCTCCATTTATTCTACAAAAATCCCAGGCTTACCAAACTTCGCCTTCTTAGCAATCTCAGAAGGATCATATTTCTCCTTATCATTATTCGCAAAAACCTTCACATCCTTACCAACCCTCTTACTCAACTCGCCCTCATCATAATACTCAATTTCCATCGGAGTAACATAAACATAAACCTTCTCACACCCTTTGCCCTGCTTCTCTTTAATTATCTTCAATATATTCATAATGTCCGAAACAGTTCTATCCACAGCTTCCTCAGCCTTCTCCAATTTCTCATTAATCTTACCCTCATCCACAACAGGCCATTCACTCAAACAAACAAATCCCTTCCCACCAATCTTAGACCAAAGCTCTTCTGCAATATGCGGACAGAAAACCGAAAACATCTTCAAAAAAGATTCAGCATCTTTCTTCCCAATCTCATCTTCAAAAGCCTCAAACAACTGCCTCAACTTTATCACAGCCAAATTATACTTAAAATTCTCAACATCATCAGAAATCAACTTCACAGCCTTATTCAACTTACTCTCAATTTTAGCACTAGACTTTCCAATCTTCACTCCACCAAAATAATCAACAACCCTGTTAACAACTTTAAAACTCGCTTGAACTCCTTTCTCACTCCAATTAAAATCACTATCAGGACTTGCCTGCGAAACCAAAAACAATCTCAAAGAATCAGCACTATATTTCTCAATTGTATCCAGAGGATCAACAACATTACCCAAAGACTTACTCATCTTGTTCCCATCTTCTCCATGCAACATTCCCTGAACAAACAATTTCTTAGCAGGCTCATCAATATCAATCAATCCCAAATCTCTCAAAAACTTTGTATAAAACCTAATATAAATATCATGCATACACGCATGCTCCTTCCCCCCAATATAAATATCAATCGGAGTCCAATAATTAGCTTTCTTAGAATCAAAAATCTTTTTAGAATTATGAGCATCCAAATATCTCAAATAATACCAACTACTATTAACAAAAGTATCCATTGTATCAGTTTCCCTAAAACCATTACCACCACATTTAGGACACTTCACTTCCAAAAATTTCTTATTATCTTTAAGAGGATTCTCAGTCCCAGAAAACTTCACATCATCAGGAAGTTTAACAGGCAAATCTTTTTCAGGCACAGGCACAGCCCCACACTTAGCACAATTAATAATCGGAATCGGAGTCCCCCAAAATCTCTGCCGCGAAATCAACCAATCCCTCAACCTAAAATTCACAATTTTCTTACCCAACTTTTTCTTACTCAAAAAATTCACAATCTTATCAATAGCTTCCCTATTCTTCATCCCATCAAACTCTCCAGAATTAACCAAAACCCCATCATCAGTATAAGCCTCTTTCATTTTTAAGGAAGGTTGACTTGTTAAGGAAACCTGGGTTTCCTTACGATCTCTCTCAGGATTTTGTATTACCAATTTAATATCAATACTATATTTCTTAGCAAATTCAAAATCCCTTTTATCATGAGCCGGCACAGCCATCACCATCCCACTCCCATAATCAGCCAAAACAAAATTACCTGCATAAACAGGAACCTTCTCACCATTCACAGGATTCACTGCATAAGCCCCCGTAAAAACTCCTTCCTTCTCTAACTTATCAATATCTTCCTCAGAAACCGAAGATAACTTCTCAATAAATTTCTCAACCTCTTCCTTCTGCTCATCTGTAACCAAATCCATCAACTTAGGATGCTGAGCAGAAACAACCATAAATGTAACTCCAAAAATAGTATCAGGACGAGTTGTAAATATTGGCCAATCTTCACCATTTATGGAAAACAAAATCTCACTACCAAAACTTTTCCCAATCCAATTCTTCTGCAACTTCGTAATCAAACTAGGCCACTCACTAACATTCTTAAAATCAGCAAGCTCATCAGCATATTCCGTAATTTTCAAATACCACTGATTCAAATGCTTAACTTCAACAATCGTATCTTCATGTCTCCAACATCGACCATCATGAACTTGCTCATTCGCCA
>CAYNOY010000029.1:0-12191 GCA_964399015.1 Candidatus Woesearchaeota archaeon
ATTTTATTAGAGATTTAAAAGGTAATTTGAGAAAGTTTAGCCAACAGACTTTTAGATGTGGAAAGTGTAATGAGATTTATCGCCGTCCTCCTTTGGATGGGAAGTGTGTTAAGTGTCATAATCCTAAATTGATTTTTACTATTTCTTATGGGAGTATTGTAAAGTATTTGGAACCTGGAATTGAGTTGGCAGTTAATTATAATGTTCCTGAATATATTCAGCAAGATTTGCAATTGACTAAGAGATATATAGAAAGTATTTTTGGGAGAGAGACAGAGAAGCAAGAGAGTATTGATAAGTGGTTTTGATTTTTTTGAAAATTAAAAAGTCAAGAAACTAAGAAGAATCTATCAATCTACTATATAGTTTTACACACTCTTCTATAGAATTTATAAAAAAATCCGAACATTTTCTTTTTTGCATTTGTTTAATCTGATGACTATAAACTTCAATTTCTTCTTGATAACCTTTTATTGAATTACCGTCAATAAATCTTGAAAAAAACTTCACACTCCCTTCTAGCATGTTCTCCCTCATGATCAATTAAGCTACTTAAAAAATCGTCAAGTTGGGGGTGGTAGTGTGAAGAAAATGCTTGAGAGTAAACTTCTATGGTGGGTTTAGTAAACTTAAATCTTTTTAAATTGATAAAAGGTCTTAAAAAAAATCCAGAAGCCTTTCCAGTAGTTTCCATTATTGCCTCTCCAACAACTAACCTATTCTCATTACCAATGGTGGATAATTCATTTGGATTATCAATATAGTTTACTTTATCTACATAATGATGTGCATTTTCTAAATCAATTTTATTAAGAAAGTTTTGTCTGATTAGAGGGTTTTCTTGAGCTTTGGTATAATCTTTTTCAATTATCATAATTAGATCTGTAAAATTTCTTTTTTAAAATTTTTGGCAATTTTTTCTAGATTTAAGTAGTAACAATGGTTTTGAGAAAATTTTTTATTGAAAGTATATTTTGGAGTATATGTTTGTTTAAAAAAACTATTGAGTTTTTTATGTTGAAAAAGATGGCAGGATTATTTGGTGTTGTTTCAAACGAGAGTTGTGGGGATGATTTGTTTTTAGGTACTTTTTATACACAACATAGGGCACAGGATTATTGTGGTATGTTTTTTTATGAGGGAGATGATATTCAAGGAAATACTCATAAGGGGTTGTTGGATGCAAATTTTAATCGGAAGGATTTAAGGAGTAAAAATATTCGACAAGGTATTGGTTCTGTTTCAGTTACTCGGGAACCTGTTTCAGGTATTTCTAGATATCAATCTGGAACACTGAGTTTTGATGGGAATTTTCATAATAATATTAAAGTTAGGGATTCACTTATGGGAGATGGGGCTACATTTGAGGGTTGTCATTTTCCTGATCAGATTAGTGATTGTGATTTAGTTACTGAAATGGTTTTAAGGGAATTTAATTTTGAAAAAGGGATAGAAAGATTATTTGAATCTATTGAAGGAGATTTTGCGATGATTAATTTAACTCCAGATGGAATTTATGCTGCGAGAGGTTTTGGAAGAAAACCGTTAGTTTTAGGTAAAAAAGAAGATGGAAGAGGTTATGTAGTTGCATCTGAAAGTACCTCTTTTATTAATACTGGATATGAAATTGTTAGAGATGTTAATCCGGGGGAAGTTGTTTTTTTGGATAAATCTGGAATCCATAATGTTTATCAATTTGATTTGGGGGATAATGTGAAATTTGGAACTTTTGAGTGGATTTATACTGCTTATCCTAGTTCTGTTATTGATGGTCGAAGTGTTTCTGAAGTGAGGAAAAATATTGGTAAGTTGTTGGCTGAAGAATATCCTGTTGATGCAGATCTTGTTTCCCCAGTCCCTAATTCAGGTAGATGGCATGCATTAGGTTATGCTAAAGAGTCTGGAATTTCTTATGAGGAAGCATTTATTCGATATGATTATGCTGGAAGAAGTTTTACTCCAGGAAATGGGGTAAGGCAACAAGAAATCGCAGATACTAAATTGATTCCGGTGAGTAGTTCTGTTAAGGACAAACGAGTTGTTTTGGTTGATGATAGTATTGTTAGAGGGACTCAGACAAAAAATCAGGCTAGCCGAGTTCGTAAAAATGGAGCTATTGAAGTTCATGCAAGAATTGCTTGCCCTCCTTTAATGTCTGCATGTAAGTATGGAAAAGCTACAAATTGTAATAATGATTGTGTTGCAAGAAGAATGAGTATTGAAGATATTAGAAAATCTAGAGGACTGGATACATTAGAATATGCCACGGTTGGTATGTTGGAAAGAGCAATTGAAATTCCCTTGGAGAAGTTATGTTTAGATTGTTGGGAAGAATGATTTTATATAGTTCTTAGTTGTTTTTTATTATATGGATTCTAAAGTTGAAAAGAAGATTGAGAAAGAAATGGGTAAGAAGGTAGCTAATGAGATTAGGCGAGAAGTGGATAAGGAGGTTGAGAGGAAGGTTGCTGTGGAGGTTAAGGGGGTTGAAGATGCTGTTCGAAAGGAAGTTGAGAAGAAGTTGCATATTAAGTTATATAGGGGTGCTGTTGATTCTGCCTTGAAATTTAAGGAAGAGTTTAGGAAGCAAGTTGTTGTTGCAGTTAGTGCTGCTTTGGGTTTTTTGATTGCTTTGTCTTGGAGGACTCCTTTGCAGAATGCGGTTAATTTATTGATTGTTAAAATGGGGTTAAAAGGTGGGGCTGTTTATTTTGAATTTTTGAGTGCGTTAGTTATTACATTGATTGCAGTTTTAGGATTGATGTGGGTTAGTATGTGGAGTGTTAAGGATGGTTAGAATGTGTAGAATAATATTGTAGGGAGGAGTAGGCAACCCATTAGGTGCATTCTTTTTGTTCCAGTTAATATTGTGAATATTCCTAGAGATGTTGAGGTTGTGAAGATTAGAAGTGAGATGAGTTTTCCTTGGAAGGTGTAGTCTGAGAAAATTAAGATTATTATTGTTAGGATTATGAGAATTATTTTTGAGAGTTTTGAATATTTTATTTTGTGAATGTTTTTTGCGGTTAGTTTTGCTAGTTGAATTGTTAGAATGAAGGCAAGGATTCCTGAGATGATGATTGTTATGATGATTGTTGTTAGGTCTTGAGTTGTTAGTGTTGGGAGGAGTTTTGAGATTGCTATTGCTGCACCTGTTCGAGCTTTGTTTATGGAATAAAGTGTTATGAATGATAATGCCATTACGATTGTGTTTATTGCTCCGAGAAGAAAAAGGAATTCTCTTGGATCTTGCATGTCTGTTACTTGTTTTCCGATTATTGCTGCTTGAGATGCTCCGAGACCTGGAAGAAATGCTGTGAATGGGGCGGCTAGGATTGAGGCTAGAGATGCTCTTGCGATGGATATTTTTCGGAGTCTTATTTTAGTTAGGGGTTGGATTGATTGTTTTGGAACCTTTGATTTTTGTTGAATACTTATTAGGAGATTGCTTGCTCCGAATAATCCGGTTAGTAATGGGAGGAGTGGTTGTTGAATGTTTGAGTTAAGTGTTGCGATTCCTAGGAAACCTGCTAGAAGGAATATTATGAATGCCCAGGTTTTTGGGTTTTGGTTCGGGGATTTGGGATTGTGTTCCGTTAGGATAAGATGCGCAGAGATTAGGATTAGGATGAGTGGCATTATTTTTGTTATATAAGGATAGATTGTTGGGAGGATTTTTATGAATGGAATTGTTAGGATGAGGATTATTAGTAGGGCAGTTAGACTTCCGTAAAGTGTGAAGATGATTGCGTAGTAGGCTCTGCCTTTTAGTAGGAGTTGATGGCCAGGTAAGATTGAGAGAAATGAATCTTCATCTGGAGCTCCTAGAAATATTGAAGGAATGTAATCAATGAATGTGTGGGTGATGGCTGTTGCAATGATGAAAATTGTTAGAGTTATGGATGAGGTTATTTTAAGAAGGGTTGTTGAAGCTGAGAGAAGAAGAATTGTTATGAGGTTTATGTGGATTCCAGGAGTGAGGCCCGTTAGTGTTCCGGCGAGGAGTCCGAGGAGGATTGCGAGAATTAGGTAGATAAACATAACCTTTATAATATATAATCTATTATAATCTTTGTGATTAAAATGGGTTTTGATAGGGGTAAGGATTTTTTTGAAGTATGTACTGAGATTGCAATGAATGTTAGTTCTGGGAGTTCAGGTTGCCCATTTAGTGAGGGTACTGTAAATGCTCTTGGTGGAGGTGTAATGGGATTTTTGATTGGAGTTGGATTGTTTATTGCTTTTTTGTTTTTGATTGGACTTTATGTTTATACTTCTTTGGCATGGTCTACTATTGGTAGGAAATTGAAATATAAGAATCCTTGGTTGGCGTGGATTCCTATAGTTAGATGGGCAATGATTTTGCAAATTGGTAAGTTTCATTGGGCATGGATATTTTTAGTGTTTATTCCTATTTTTGGATGGTTAGCTTTGGGAGTATTGTTAATTATGGCTAGTTGGAGAATTTATGTGGTGAGAAAATATCCGGGATGGTTTAGTTTGGCTTGGCTTGTTCCGGAACTTGGAAGCATATTGAATTTGATTGTAATCGGATTTGTTGCTTGGAAGGACCGGAAAAAGATGTTGTTTGGTTAGGATTTAAAGTATATGTTGTAGATTCATAAAGGTTATATTATCTTAGTTTTATTATATTTGGTGGTTAATCTTAGATTTTTTAAGCAGGAAGTAGGGTTGGAGGATTTTTATTTAGAGGGGCCTGGCATTATTTCGGGATTGAGTAGGTCTGACGCACATGAATTTGCAGATGAAGTTTTGAAAGGCTTGGATGGGAGGGGTTGTGTTAGTTTTTCATATTTGATTGATTTTTCTGCAGGATTTTTGGAAGGAGAGGTTAAAGAAAAGTATTCGGTTTTGAATAAATATTTATTGGCAGCTTATGAGCGTAAAGTTGATGAGCCTTTTTTTATTTTTGTAGGGGGTGCTGCAAGTAGTGGGAAGGATTTATTGGTTTCGGATTTTCAGCATTATTTGGGATTTTTTGGGGCAGATAGAAGTATTCCCGCAGATTTGTTAAGGGAGACTGCTAGGACTGAATTGTTGAAAGAGTATGGGGTTGTTGAAAATGTTCCTGAAGAAAGTCGTCCTTTGTTTGAAGCGTTATATCGTTTGAGTGAAGGGGATGCGGAAGTTCAAGTTGATTTTGTTAGACAACAGGTTTCTAGTCTTTTTGTTAATCAGGCTTTGAGAGAGTGTGAGACCTGGGTGCATCCATTTTATGTTTTGTTTGGAACTCCTGTGATGCCTGATTTTGAGAATTGTGTTGAAGGGAATAATAAGTTATCAGTTATATTGAATCCTTCTGAACCTGCATTAGTTTCTAGGGTTTATGTAAGACAGGAAAGGGAAAGGGGGGTTTGTTTTGGATTGGAGGAAGAGGGTAAACGAGAAGTAGAGTGTGAGAGTACGATTAGGATGAGGAATTATATTTTGAGGGTGGCTAATGAGGCTAATTCGGCAGTTATTAGTTTGGATGATCGGATGAAAGTGTTGCATAAATTTGGAGAACATTTGATTGGAAAATTGGAGGGGATTTTGAGGGAAAAGGAGATTAGTTTTTGAGTGTTTTATGTGTTAAGGTTTATCCTCCTCCGCGAAAGGCCGGTTTCACCTTTCCCCTTTCGCCCTCTGCATATTGAAATCTTATCAAAATATTTTGGGTAGAAACTGGTTTTGTTTATTAATTGAAATATTCTAAGCGAGATTCTTAACAGAGGTTTAGGGAGGATATTGAGATGTTTAAAGTAAATTATCTTTTAATAGGGAAGGCATTAAAAAGTTTTCATTACCTTTGGAAACCTTTGGATTTTTGTTTAGAAAATTTTGTTTTGAATACCAAATTATTTTGGTTACTTCATCCTGAGGTTTAGGAGGTCTTTCAATTTGAACTAAATAATAATAAGTTTTTTGAAGTTTATTTTTGATTTCATTTATTGATTCATAATCTGCATATTTTTTTATTGAAATCAAATTAACATTGAGTTCAGATTTTAATTCTCTTTTCAGACATTTTTCGTGAGATTCTTTTTTTTCTATTTTTCCGCCAGGAGTCCAATAGAATTTTTCATCATACCCTGTAACAAGTAAAATCTTATTGTCTTTTATTATAATTGCTGCAACTCGGTCTTTCATCATAGGATTTAAATTGATTTTAAGATATATAAAATGAGAGGTATCTTTAAAATTCTATAAGTTTTGAAGTGACATAATATTTATAAGCTTAGTTTTTTATTATTTTTTAGGTGATGGGAAGATGAAATGGATTTACGGGTTAGACAATTGGCGCAGCAGACGGTTAGATATTCTTTAGGAGTGAAGCCTGGGACAAGAGTTATTATTAGTGGTGGAGAGGAGGCTAAGGAATTTATTTTGGAGTTGTATAAGGAAGTTATTTTACAGGGAGCGTATCCGATTGTGCATGTGGGTTTGGATGGTATGAATGATTTTTATTATAAACATGCTTCGGATGAGCAGTTGAATAAGTTTCCTGAATTAAAGATGCATGAGGTTGAGAATTGTCAATATTATATTGGGATTAATACTAGTGGGAATACTCGGGAGTTGAGTAATGTTGATTCTAAAAAGATTATGATTAGGCGGAAAGTTACTATGCCTATTAGTGATTATGTTGTTAATGAGAAAGATAAGATTAAGAGAGTGACGATTGGTTTTCCTTGTGCGGCTTTGGCGCAAGAAGGTGAGATGTCATTTAATGAGTATGAGAATTTTGTGTTTAATGCATGTTTGAATGATTGGAAAAAGTTGGGCAAAAAGATGGATAAGTTAAATAGGGTTTTTGAAAAGGGTTCTAGTGTTTGGTTGAAGGGGGAGGGTGTTGATTTGAAGTTTTCTATTAAGGGAAAGAATTGTATTGCTGATAATGGTGAGGAGAATATGCCTGGGGGAGAGGTTTTTATGGCACCTATTCGAGAGTCTTTGAATGGATGGATTAAGTTTGAGTATCCTGCGATTTATTCTGGGAAAGAAGTTAGTGGAATTTATTTGAAATTTAGTGAGGGTAGAGTGGTAGAGGCGAAAGCAGATAAGAATGAGGATATTTTGAAAGAGGTTTTGAAGACTGATGAGAATTCTTCTTATGTTGGGGAGTTTGGTATTGGGGTTAATCCTGGAATAAAAAAATATACTTGTAATTTATTATTTGATGAGAAGATTGATGGGACAATTCATTTGGCTTTGGGAATGGCTTACAAGGATAATGGTGGTGGAAATGATAGTGCTGTTCATTGGGATATTGTGAAGGATATGTCTCAGGCGCAGATTATTCTGGATGGGAAAGTTGTGCAAGATGGTGGGAAGTGGAAGGTTTAATATATTTATGATCTGTTATTAGTTTATGTTTTTTGGAAAAAGAAAAATTAGGATTCGGAAATATAGGAAGAAAGTTTTGGATATTTATGAGCCTGTAAAAAGAATTGAGTTGAATAAGGGGGATGCAGTTCCTATTTTGTTGAGAATAGGTGGGTGGTTTTTATTTTTAGGGGGGTGGATTAGTTTTTTTGTTTCTGGGTTGGTTATGGGGGTAAGGGGATTTTTTGGAGTTCGTAAGAGGGCTCGGAAGGTTTTTGATGGGGATGTGGTGGAGATTAAAAAAAAGAAAGTTTATAAATGATTGATGGTTTATATTATTAGAAAAAATGGTGAATCAAGTAGTTTTGGAATATTTAAGGACTAATCGTGGTAACTTTAAGATGGCTGATTTGAAGAAGAAGATTTTGGCTTCGGGTTATATGTTGAAGGATATTAATGAGGCTGTTGTTCAATTGAAAAAAGAAGGTGCGAAGGCAGTTCCGAGTGTTCCTGCTACGATAAATAAAATTAATAATACTAATATTGATATGGTTGCTAAGCCTGAGGTTGCAAATGTGGGAGGTCAGAAGGTGGAAGTTAAACCTTTGGAGAAAGTTAAGTCAGTTAAGAAAAAGAAGGGATGGTTGTTTTGGCTAATTCTGGTTTGGATTTTGTTATTAGTTTTGGGTGGAGCAGGTTTTGCTATTTGGTATTTTGTTTTTAGTTAGGGATTATTTTATTTGTTTGTATTTGTAATTGTTTTTTGTATTGTTGAAGGATTCCGGTTAGAGTTATATTTTGATTGAGGATTATTTTTATTTGAGGGTTGTTGAGAAGTGCATTTATTTTTGAGGTTGAATCTTGAATTGTTAGGATTTGGAATGTTTCTTTTTGTTGGATGTTTGTTATTGTTCCTTGAATTTTAATTTGTTTGTTTAATTGTTTGGAGGTTAGTTGATTGATTGTTGTGAGTTTTGGTTGGAGGATATTTGTGGTTAGGGTGAGCAGGAGGATGCCTAAGATGGTTATTGTGAAGGTTAGTTTTAAGAGATTTATTTTCATTATATATCTTATAGAAATCTTTATTAAAGGGTTTTTGTTGATGAATTTATGAATGTTGAACAACGATTTGAATTGATTAAGAGAAATACTCAGGAGATTGTTAAAGAGGATGAATTGAAGGTGTTGTTGGAGAAGAAAAAGAAGCCTGTTGTTTATTGGGGGACTTCTGTTACAGGGAAGCCTTCGATTGCGTATTTGTTTCCTCTTTTGAAGTTGAGTGATTTTGTTAAGGCAGGTTTTAAGGTTAAGGTTTTGTTGGCAGATTTGCATGGGGCCTTGGATGGGACTCCTTGGAATGTTTTGGAATATAGGTATGAATATTATAAAGAGGCTATAACTCAGATGTTTAAGGCCTTGGGTGCTGATTTGGATAGTGTTGAGTTTGTTAAGGGTAGGGAGTATCAATTGAAGCCAGAGTTTATGTATGATGTTTTGAAGATGGCTAGTATGAATTCAATTAATGATTGTAAGAGGGCTGCTGCGGAGGTTGTTAAGATGGGAGAAAATCCGGCATTGGGTGGATTGATTTATCCAATTATGCAGTCTTTGGATGAACAGTATTTAGATGTGGATGTTCAGTTTGGAGGTTTGGATCAGCGGAAGATTTTGATGTTTGCTCGTGAGAATTTACCTAGGGTTGGTTTTGATGCTCGAGTTGAAGTTATGAATCCTATGATTCCGGGATTGGTTGGGAAGAAGATGAGTTCTTCAGATGCTAGGACTAAGATTGATGTTACGGATTCTGTTGAGGATGTTAAAGCTAAGATAAATAAGGCAGATTGTATTGAGGGTAATCCAGATAATGGGGTTATGGCTATTTTGAAATATGTGATTATGGTTTTGAAAGAAGATAATGGTGAGAAGTTTGTTGTTGAGAGGGCTGAGAAGTGGGGAGGTAATTTGGAGTTTTCTTCGTATGTTGATGTTGAAAATGATTTTATTAAGAAGGAATTGCACCCTCAGGATTTGAAGATTGCAGTTGCTAAGGAGATTAGTGAGTTGTTGGGGAAAATAGATGTTGGGAAGTTGGAGAAGTTGGGTAAAAAGGCTTATTAGGTTAGAGTTGTTTTAAATTGCAGAGAGAAGTGCTTTGATAATTATGAAACCAATTATAACTATAATCCCTATTTTTATTAATTCTAAAACATCTTCAGAGGTTATTTTTGCTTTTTTATTCATTTTTTTGTAATGATGAATTTAAGTGCTTCAACATCTTTTCTTATTTTATTGAGTTTTCAAATTCAGTAATTGTGATTATAATTAAATAAGTAAGTCCTGCAACTAGTATTATTGCAGAGATTACTAAAATAAATTCTATTCCAATTTTGGCTATTTCTTTTTGAAAAAGGGCACTTAAACCGAATAATGCTACTATCTAAAAAATGAAATCTCTAAACTTTTTTGAAAATCTTTTCATGTTTATTTTAGTTTTCTTTTATTTATAATCAAACTTGTATTTAGAAATATATTTTGTTTCACTCAGTATAAAATTCTACTATGTCTTTGTCTTTGAGTTGATGTTTTAGGCCGATTCTTTGGTTTGCGAATTTTGATGAGGGACCTGTGACTTTTGCATATTTTACTTTTTTGCTGTAGCCGTGGAGTATTTTTTCTGCTGCATCTTGGAGTGTTGCATTGGGTTTTAGGATGATGGGTATGTCGTCTTGTTTTTTTCCAGGTTGTCTTGTGTAGATTCTGATTATATCAAATGTGTTTAGGATTTTCTTTTTTAGTTCTTTTAGTCCTTCATCGGTGAATGTTGAAATTAGTACAAATTTGTATCTTTTTGATTTGAGGGTTTCGGATATTTTTCTTTTTGTATTGTCGTCGTATTGGTCTATTTTATTGAAGACGATTATCTTGGGTTTTTTTGTTGTTTCTTTATTTTTGATTAAGTCTAAGGTGGATTTTATTTCGTTTATTTTTTCTACTACAATTAGTAGGGTGTCTGTGTTGTTGATTATTCCGTAATCGAAATCTTCTGAACCAATGGGAGGCATGTCTAGAATTTGTATTGGACATCCTTGATAATGTAGGGTTCCTATTTCAGGTTCTTTGGTTGTAAATCCATAGGATGCTATTTTAGGTTCTGCATTTGTTAGGATTTTTAGGACTGAGGATTTTCCAGTATTTGTTAATCCTATTAATGTTGCTTGCATGTCTTCTTTTTTAATTCCTTTTTTAGCTCCTGATTTTTTCTTTTTTACCTGTATTTCTTGTTTTAATTTTTTGTATCTGGTTCTAACATTTTTTCTTAAGGATTCTGCCCCCTTGTGTTTGGGCATTGTTTTCATCATTTTTTCTAATGCTATAAGTTTATCTTCAGGAGTTGCTGCGCCATGATATTCGCTTTCTGCATTTAGATAATCTGGATGGGCATTAATTGGCATGTTATTTATTGGGAAAATAAGTTTAAGAGTTTTTTGATTGGATATATTTTAAATAGTTTACGGGATTAGGGTTTTTATGGTTAATCGAGGTGTTTATATTGGATTGGCATTGTTAATTGGATTTTTGTTATTTGTAAGTTTTTTGTTATTTGATTCTTATTGGAGGGGTGAAGAAGTGATTGAAGGTTTGGCTAGTGTTGGCAATTTTATTAATATTTTTAGTTTTTTGGATTTTCAGGTTTTTGAAGGATATTTTGAAAATTGGGGAACTTATGGAAGAATTATTTTTCGGGGAGATCTTATTCGACTTGCAGTTGCGTGTGATGGTGGAAGTAGTGTGAAGATTTTTAATTTTGAAGTTTATGAATCTTGTGCTATTTTGGGATTTGTTTTTATTATTTTGCTTGTTTTGATTTTAGTACTTTTGAGGAAATTGATTAATCGGGAATCTTGGTGGGGAGAAAAGAAGAAAAAAGAGATTAGGGTGAGAAAGAAAAATGTTGTTGAAAAGAAAGATTTGAATGTGAAGAAAGAGGATGTTGAAAGGAGAGATTTGAAGGTGAAGAAAAATGTTGTTGAAAAGAAAACTCTTAAAAAAGGTAAAATGGTTCTTAAATTAAAATGAAGATTGGAGTTTTATTTTCTGGGGGAAAGGATTCGTGTTTAGCTTTGCATAAGGCAAAACAGGGGGGTCACGAAATTGTTTGTTTGTTGAGTATTCTTCCGGATAATTTTGATAGTTTTATGTTTCATAAACCTTATGTGAATCTTTTGAAAAAACAGGCTGAGAGACTGGGAATGAAATTGATTGTTAAGAAAAGTAAGGGGATTGAGGAAAAAGAAGTTGATGATTTGAGGGATTTGATTAATGATATTAAGGAAGAGGTTGATGGAATTGTTGTGGGTGGAATAGCTAGTAGTTATCAGGGAAATCGGATAAAGAAGATTTGTGATGATTTGGGGTTGGAGTTTATTGCGCCTTTATGGGATTATGGTGCTGAGAAGGTTTGGAATGAGTTGTTGGATGAAGGATTTGAAGTTATTTTGACAAAGATTGCTTGTGATGGATTAGGTTCTGAATGGCTGGGAAAGGTTATTGGTTTGAAGGAGTTGGAGGATTTGAAGAAGTTGGGTGAGAAGTATAAGTTTAGGATTGATTTTGAGGGGGGAGAGGCAGAGAGTGCTGTTTTGAATATGCCAGGTTTTAGTGGAAAAATAGATATTGATTTTGAAGTAGTTAGTGAAGGAAGTTATAGGCATTGGATGGAAGGTTTGGAAGTTAGGGGTTGAGGGTTTGGAGTTAGGGGTTTGGTTTAGTGTTTGTCTGGTTTAGTGATTGAGTTGTTTAGTGATTGAGTTTTAGTGATTGAGTTTTAGTGATTGAGTTTTAGTGATTGAGTTTTAGTGATTGAG
>CAYNOY010000029.1:12291-13375 GCA_964399015.1 Candidatus Woesearchaeota archaeon
TTTTAGTGATTTAAAAATCCCACTCACTTCGACTTACGTCGAAACCCTCCTTGCCCACCTCCAATTTTCCCGCCCCCAATTTTTTTAGTTAAATCACTAAACATATTTAGTATTGAGAGGATTAAACATATTTAGTATTGAAAATATTGATAAATTAAATTGATTAACCATAAGAATCTTTATTAAGTGAGTCTTCTTTGTAGTTTTAAGATGGTAAAAAAGGTTGAGTTTCATCGTAAGAAGTTAGATAGTGGTTTGACAGTTATTTTTGAGAAGAGAGAGATTCCTATTGTGACTACTGCTTCGAGTGTTAAGTTTGGGGCTCAATATGAGGATAAGAGGATTAAGGGGATAAGTCATTTTATGGAGCATTTGGTTTTTAAGGGGACAAAGAATCGGAGTGTTATGGAGATACCTCAGGAGGTTGAGAGTAAGGGTGGAGTTATTAATGCGTTTACTTCTGAAGAGGTTACATGTTTTTGGAATAAGATGCCGAGTAAGCATTTTGGTTTGAGTGCTGATATTGGTAGGGATTTGGTTTTGAATCCGTTGTTTGAAAAGGAGGCTTTGGAAAGAGAGAGGAAAGTTATTTTGGAGGAGATTAAAATGTATCATGATAACCCTTCAACACATGTTTTGGAAAAGATAAAGGAGATGTTGTATGAAGGTCCGTTTAATATGTCTATTGCTGGAACTCAGGAGAGTGTTAAGGGATTAAGTAGGGAGAAAGTTGTTGATTTGTTTGATGCTATTTATTCTACGAATAATATGATTTTTAGTGTTGTGGGGGATGCTAATTGGGAGGAGGTTTTGGAGGAGGCTAAGAAGTTTCCTAAGATGAATAAGAAGATTTCAGATATTCCAATTGTTTTGAAAAATGGGGAGATGATTGAGAAGAGGAAGGGGATTGATCAGGCGCATTTGGTTTTGGGTTTTCATATGCCTAAATTGGGAGATAAGAATCGATATGCAGGAGAGATTTTTGATAGTGTTCTTGGTGGGGGAACGAGTAGTAGGTTGTTTCAGGAAATTAGAGAGAAGAAGAGATTGTGCTAGGCGATTAAAAGTAATCTTAAACAGTCTA
>CAYNOY010000030.1:0-12579 GCA_964399015.1 Candidatus Woesearchaeota archaeon
AAAAATTTGGGACTGAACAGCGACGCTGCGAGGCAAATTTAATATTTTTTTGAACTAGATGTTTAACGAATCTTATTAGACTTTACACCCCCATATGGGATGTTTAACGAACTTTTATATACTATTAGTAATTGTGGGAAGAAAAGGGAAAGATGTTCAGAGAATCAAAGATTCTCTGACTCACAAAAACGAGTGCTGTATGTATATCGTTTTTCTGATAACCGGCTTTTCGCGGAGGGGTTAAGAGTAGAAATTTAGCATCAACACTAAAATATATAAAGAAATTTGTTTTGTTAATTATGTAAAAGGTGATAGTTAATTATTAAATAAAATGGCAACTTATGAAGCAGTTTATGGTGGGGGCGATAATGGGTTTATGCCTGTGTATAATCCGACGAAGTATAAGATGGGGGTAGGGGAGCTTGCGATTACGACTGATGCTCGGACTGCGAATCAGTTGGGTGATACGAATCATAAGTTGAATATTGGTGCGAAGAGGATTGAGGTTGGTGCGCTTTCTGGAGATATTATGGAGTCGATACCTGAACAGCATTTGGATGAGATTAGGAGAGTTACTGAGATGGCTGGAGTGAAGCCATCGTTTCATGCTCCGATTGTTGAGCCTTCTGGAGTTGGTGAAAGAGGATGGGAGGAGGCGAATAGGTTGGGTGCTGAACAGCAATTAGGTTCTGCTATTTCAAGGGCTCATAAATTAGATCCTAATGGAAATATTTCAGTTACAGTTCATTCAAGTGGAGGGTTGCCGGAGTTAGAATCTAAGATTAAGAAAGAAGATGGTACTGAGGAGGAAGCAGGAGTTTGGATTGTTAATGAAAAAAGTGGGCAGGTTCAGTTTATTCCTGCTCAAGAAAGATTTTTTCCTGAGGAGGGGGAGAAGGGGGGGAAGTTTGAAGAGAAAGGGATTAAGTTTGATTATGATAATGAATTGGATAGAATAAATCGTGAGCAGTGGTCTGAAGGTTTGGCGCAGGTTAATCGAATGGCTAATTATGGTGATGAGATTGTTGAGAGGTTGAATGATAGAATTATGGCTGGAGCAGGGGCAAGGGCAAGTAAGGAAGATTTGCCGGAGATGAAGAAAACTGCTCAAAAGATTGTTGAGGATATTTCTAAGGGAATGACTAAAGGTTCTGATTTAGATTTGGAAGAGATAAGGTCTCAGGGAGATGAATATGCGGAGTTAGTTGATATGGCTAAGAGAGAGATAACTCACGGTCAGATTTATTTGAAGGATGCTTATAGGAGTATGAAGACTTTGTTTGATACTACTTATACTGGGTCTAGCGAGGAGGATAAGAAGAAGTTGGCTGAATTTGCTAGAAGTATTGAGGGAGATATTAGGCCAGGGATTGAAAGTAATCCTACTGAGTTGAAAAGGTTGGGAAAGATTGTTGAAAGAGGGCTTGATGTTTTGGGTAAGATTGAGAAGGCACCTGAGACATTTAAGAGATTGCAACCGTTTATGATTGATAAGGGTGCTGAGACTTTTGCAAATATTGCTAAGAAAGTTTACAAAGAGCATGGTAGTACTGCCCCGATGATTAATATTGAGAATCCACCTGCAGGAGGAGCTTTGAGTCGAGCTGAAGATTTGAGAGATTTGATTGAAGAGAGTCGGATTAAATTGATTGATGGTTTGACTAAGGATGGGATGGATAAGTCAAAGGCGAAAAAAGTTTCTGAGCAGATGATTGGGGCGACTTGGGATGTTGGGCATATTAATATGTTGAGGAAGAAGGGTTATGAGGCTGAGGATATTGTTAAGCAGACTGAGATTATTGCTCCGTATGTTAAGCATGTTCATCTTTCGGATAATTTTGGTTTAGATCATACTGAGTTGCCGATGGGGATGGGTAATGTTCCGATTAAAGAGATAATGGGTAAGTTAGGTAAGAAAGGTTTTGAGGCGAGTAAGGTTATTGAGGCTGGAAATTGGTGGCAGCATTTTGCTGATAAGGGTGGAGGGAATCCGTTTAAGCCGACAATTGAGAATTTTAATTCACCGATTTATGCTTTAGATGCTGGACCTGGTTGGAGTCAGGCAGGAATGATGCCAGGTTATTATGGTGGACATGGGATGATTAATCCTGCAGTTCATCATAGACTTTATGGTGCTGGTTTTGAAGGTTTGCCTGTTGAGTTAGGTGGGGAGTTACCTGGAGATCAGAGTCGGTTTAGTGGGGCTCCGAATCAGTAGATTGACGATTGGGTGAATAGTTTATTTTTAATTGAGATTTTTTTAATGAGAGAAAGATAGTTTGTAATAATATTTTTGTGAGGATTGATTTTATTTATTTTTTAAGTGAATAAATAATAATTTTCCAATGCTGAATAATATGTGTGATGATAAGGATAAAAAAGATTGGTTGAATAATTTTTGTGAAAGATAAATTAATAAATTTTGAGATTATTATGATTATAAATATTATTATTAATAACCAATCTATAATTAGGATATTTTTTTTCATAATGTTAATTGAATTATTATTTTATATAAATCTTTTTATAATTTAGGGATTAAGAATAAATTGCAGTAATTTGTTTTTAATTGTTTGAGAAATTATTAATTATGAGATAATTAGAATCTAAGATATTTAT
This sequence comes from Candidatus Woesearchaeota archaeon, assembly GCA_964399015.1. GTDB lineage: Archaea > Nanobdellota > Nanobdellia > Pacearchaeales > GW2011-AR1 > ARS1285. Next base: position 2,620 of record CAYNOY010000030.1, read on the forward strand.
TTTTTATCTGCTTCAGCTTTTTTAAGATGAACGATTAATTTTTCCATTGAATCGTTTAGCTGTTGATTGTTTTTTGTTCCTGTGCAGACTAGTTTTCCGTTTGAGAATAATAGGAATGTTGCGTTGTATTCAATTAATTTGTAAACTAAACCTGGGAATTGTTCGGGTTCGTATTCTGTGTTTTCTAAAGCCATTGCTAAATAGTTTAGATTTAATTTCATGTCTATGTTTCCTGAAGCTACGATATTTTGAACGGTTATTTTTGGTTTGTCTGTGATTATGACATTTATTTTTTTTAGTGTTTTGATAACTTGTTCGATTACTAGTTTGACTTGTGCGACTGATTTTGTTCCTGTGCAGACTAGGTTACCTGAAGAGAAGACTAATACGGCGGATTTTGGTTCTTTAACCCTTAGAACTAAACCTGGGAATTGTTCGGGGTTGTATTCAGTGTTAGGAATTGTTTTTGCTAGTTTTGTTAAAACGATGTCTTTTCCTAGAGATGTTGTCGCGACGATGTTTTGAATTTTTAGAGAACTTTTTGGATTTGTAGCCATTTTAAATTACATAAATATAAGTTTAGGATAACCTTTATAAAGGAAATGCTTTTATAAACCTTTTGGTTGGTTAGGGGGTGTAGCGAGGGTGATGGGAGTTTGTTTTGGTAAGGTTTATATAATTAGAATGGGTTATTATTTTATCTTTTATTTAATTTAGATAAAAGGAGGTGAAAATGGAAAAAAATATTGGGACGTTTGATAAAATTATTCGGGTGGTAATTGCGCTTGTTCTTGCGACTGTTACTTATAGTTATGGAATTGATTGGGGTGTTTGGAGTTGGGTTGCTTATGCTGTGGCTATTCTTTTGATTGTGACTGTTATGACGGGATATTGTTTGCCTTATAGTTTGCTTGGAATTAATACTTATCGAGGTGAGAGGGAGCGGGAGTTGAAAAGGGAGATGGAGGTTAATGTGGTTGGTGGTAAGGGTTCTGGGGGTCGGAGGAGTGGAGGGAAGAAGGGGGGTTTTGGTGGGAAGGTGAAGGGTGAGGTGGTTGAGAAGAAGGTTGGTGGAAAGAAGGTTAAGAAGAGTAAGGGTAAGAAGAAGGTTAAGAAAGGGAAGAAGTGATTGGTGGTGGGATGAGTTTTTTTATTTTTTTATTTTTTTTAAGTTTTGTTTGTGGGGGTTTAGTATCTAAATATTTTTATAGTGATTTTTGTTTTTAGAATTATGTTAGGATATACTCAACCCAGTGGTGATGTTTATATTTTTTTTGAGGAAGATGAGGTTGAAAGATTGGGGCAAGAAAAAATTCTAGGTACTTATTTTAATTTTAATGATTCTTCTAAGACTTGTTTGTTAGAGGCATCTGTTGATGATGCTATTGATAATTTGACTGTTGCTCGAGGGGTTGGAGATGGAAGTGATTTTATCGAGGAGTTTTGTGTGAAGATGAGGAGAAGTGTTTATTCGAGGTTTAAGGAACTTGGTTCTTTTGAGGATCATCAAGGATTTCGTCATGTTTGTTTGTGTGATGCTGGAGAGTTGTCTAGTGGTTTTGAACAGATGAATTATGAGCAGTTGAAGTATATTCGGAGACGAGAAGGTTTTTAGTATACTTATTAGAACCTTAATTTTTAAAAAGCTTGATTAGTATTTATTTTTACTTCTAGTTGGGAGTTTTGAGGTGTTATGGGAATACTCTTAGATTGGAGTATAAAAAAATATTGATGTGATAAAATGGATGATATAATAATTAATGAATCGTTTGCGGATGATGACATGGATATGTTGTTTGAGAAGGTTGAGCAAAATGATTTTAGTTCGCAGGAGTTGTTGAAGTTGAAGGTTGATGCTGAAGAGATTTCTAAGGAGAATGAGGTTGAGGATTTGATTTGTTGGGATGTTGTTAAGAAGAATTTGGAGTATCATTTGCCGCATCAGACTGACGGGGCTTTGAAGATTATGAATGAGATGAGTGGGACTGCATTGTTGGCGGATGAGGTGGGTTTGGGGAAGACGATTACTACGGGATTGGTTTTGAAAGAATGTATTATGAGAGGACTTGTGAAAAGGATTTTGATTTTGACTCCACCTTCGTTGGTTGATCAGTGGGTTGCAGAGTTGAATGAAAAGTTTGATTTGGATTTTAAGATTATTGAGAGTGAGAAGGATTGGGAGGGAGTTAATTTTGCTATTGCTTCTATTGATAGGGTTAAGTCATATAATCGTTATGAGGGAGAGTTTCGGCATGGTGCTGCGCATGAGATTCATTGGGATTTATTGGTTGTTGATGAGGCGCATAAGTTGAAGTCTCGTTCGACTACGCGATGGAAGTTTGTTGATAAGATTAAGAAGAAGAGGTTTTTGATTTTGACTGCGACTCCGTTTCAGAATGATTTGTTGGAGTTGTATAATCTTTTGCATATTTTGAAGAGGGGGCATCTTGGGACTGTGCAGGAGTTTAGGAAGAATTTTTTGAATAGGGGTAATAAGAGGTATCCTTTGAATCCGTATGAGTTGAAGCGGAAGTTGGATGAGTTGATGGTTCGGAGAAAGCGGAGTGAGACGACGATTAGTTATACAAAGAGATTGCCGAAGGTTGTTGCGATTGATTTGACTAAAGAAGAGATGGAGGCTTATGAGGCTATGTGTGATTTGATTAAGAAACAATATTTTTCTGCGAGTGGTAATGAGATAAATGGGAAGTTGGCGATTTATGCGATTTTGCCGAAGATAACGAGTTCGGTTAAGTCTGCGATTGAGTCTTTGACAAATATGATTGAGAATGATAAGTATCATGAGAAGACGAAGGATAATGCGCGGAAGATTCGGGATGCTTATGAGAATTTGAAGGTTGATTCAAAGATTGAGAAATTGCTTGAGGTGGTTAAGGAAATTTTGGCTAAGGAGAAAGATTCTAAGATGTTGATTTATACGAAGCATCCTACGACTTTGAGATATATTGCGGAGAAGTTGAGACCTCTTGGATTGCATGTTGTTGAGTTTGTTGGAGGTTTGGATAGGGAGGAGAAGACTCGGAGAATTATGGAGTTTAAGAGTTCGGCGGATATTATGATTAGTACTGAGACTGGTTGTGAGGGTTTGAATTTTCAGTTTTGTAATGCTTTGATTAATTATGATTTGCCGTGGAATCCGATGAGTGTTGAACAGAGAATTGGGCGGTTAGATAGAATTGGGCAGAAGAGAGACATGCATATTTATTCGTTGGCAACGAGGGGAACTATGGAGGAGCATGTTGTAGATTTGATTATCAATAAGATGTGTTGTGTTGGTTTAGTTATTGGAGAGTTGCCGATTATACTTTTTAATCTTGGGCTTGATGGATATAGTGAGGGCGGAGTTAATAAGATTGAAGAGAGGTTGATGAATTCGTTTATTGATTCAAAGAATAATTTGGATATGTTTAGTTCTGAGGTTAATAAAATTGGGCAGATTATTGATGAAGGGATTGAAGCGTATAAGGCTGAAGGTGATTATAATATGGAGTTGTTGGATAAAATGGGTGTTGGTGGGGGGTGAATGAATGAGCGAAGCGATTGAATGAATAGTTGGGTGTTGGTGGGAAAGGGGAATGAGTGGTAGGGGGTTGGTGGGAAGGGTGAGGGATTTTGGAGTATGTTAATAGGTGAAGGGTTTTTGGAGTATGTTAATAGGTGAAGGGTTTTTGGAGGGTTTAGAAGAAATTATTTGTTTAACGTCCATAAATTATAATTTAAAAAGCTAGCAAAGCTAACCCATAGGAAATAAGGGATTAATAAATATCCTGCGAATTTATTAATAGTATAAAAATAAATTCCTGTAATTAGGATAAAAATTAATAAAATAAATATTTCTATGAGGGATAAAAAGGGATTGTTTGCTCCGAAAAATAAGTAACTCCATAGCACATTGAATATAAATTGTATTTCGAAAAAAATAAGTGCAATGGTTTTAATTTTAGAAGGGGGTGAAATCCAAATTAGATAAAGTGTAATACCCATCAAACTAAAAAGCAAAGTCCAAACCGGACCAAAGATCCAATTTGGAGGATTAAAGCTAGGTTTTTTGATTTCTTTATACCATGTCCCGTCTGAAGATGTCCAAATTGCACCAAGTGCGCCAATTAGATTACAACCAACAATAAGTGTTATCAAAAGAATCCAATTAATTTTCATGTTATTTTTAAGTTTCACAAATTTAAAAAGTTTTCTTTAAATATTTTTTTGTTATGTTTGGATTTATCAAATCTTAGACATTTACTTATGAGTGGGGTTGGTTTATTGTTTTTCATTTGAAATATATTTAGGTATTTTTTTTAAAAGAAAAATATAAAAAAATAAAATTTGATTATTCTTGGTTGAATGATTTAAATAGCATAATAAGTTCCCAGATACCTGCTAAACCTACTAATCCATAAACTATTATTATCAGCCAATTAATTTGTAAATATTGAACAAGTTCAATACTAGGACTAATTGCATATAGGCCCCAGTTTACAGCACCAATAATTACAAGTATTCTTGTGATTATATTTATTGTGTCCACTTTTATCACCTCCGTTTAACATCTTATTTATTTAAGAAAAATTAAGTATTTATGGGTTGGGTTGAAAACTTAAACTTTTTTGTAATCTTGGGTTGTTCATTTATTTTTTTGAAGAATTCTTTGGTATAGTTTATGAGAGTATATGATTTTACTTAACTATTCAAATTGTGAAAACATTGAAAATTTTATACTTTAGAGGGATAAATTGCGCAATAAATGAATTTTTATTAAAATATTTCTCCACCCCCATAAACACTAAAAACCCCTTGATACTTATTCAATAAAATGGATGAGCAGATAAAGACTTTTAGTGAGAATTTTTTTAAGAATTTAAATTGTGAAATTGAATGGAAAGATAATGCTCTTTTTGTTAGGAATGTGCCTGGAGAGTTTGAAAAGCTTTCGGGAAAAGAAGGGCCGTATATTCTTGTTTTTGATTCTGAGGTTGATATTGATGGGGCAGAGGTTATGACTGCGGGAAGTTATTTGTTGAAGATTATGAATAAATATTTGGAGAGTGTTTGTCAGACGAGCTTGTTGAAGATTAATTTTGATATTGATGCGAAGAAGGAGATTGAGGATAGGTTTAGTTTGATGAATTGTGATATTTTGAAGGTAGATGTTAGGGAGAAGTTTGAGTTTTTTACGAGGTTTACTTTTAGGACTGTGTTTCAGCATTTGAATGAGCGGGAGCAGGAGATGCATACGATTTTTGTTAAGGATGGAGAGATTGTTGATTTTTATTTGACGAGTTATGATACTAGTGAGGGAAGTGAGGATGATATTCCTAGTGAGGAGGTTAAGAAAGATTATGTTGTTGCTAAAGGTCGGTTGAAGTCGTTGTTGGATCATAAAACTAAAAGTGTTAGTGAGGGTTTGCAGGGATTTTTGAAAAAAGAGGTAGATAGAATTGAGGGGCATTATTCTGCAGGGATTAAAGAGATTGAGGATAAGTTGGAGGGTAGTAGGGTGAAGATTGAAGAATTGAAGGCGGGTAAGTTTGACGGGAAAGTTCAGGAGAGGATTATTAGATTGAGGGAAGGGATTAAAGAGATTGAGGATAGCGGGGAATTGGAGAAGTTAAAGAAGGAAGAGAAGTTTTTTTTGAATGATGAGATTCAGAAACATAGTCTGAATATTAAGAATAAGTTGATGAATACGACTGTGATTTATTATCCTATTTTTCATTATAGTGTTTTGTTGAGTAGTGGGGTTGGGAAGAAAGTTGTTGAGTTAGAGTATAATCCTATGAAGCGAGAGTTTGGGAGTGTTAATTGTGATAATTGTTTTTCTAAGCTGGATGAGTTTATTGTTTGTTCTTCAGGGCATTTAACTTGTCGGGAGTGCGGAGATAGGTGTGGGTCTTGTGAAGAGGTTTATTGTAAGAAATGTAATGTTGTTGAATGTGCACTTTGTGGGAGAATTATTTGTCCTAAATGTACTGTTAGATGTTTTGGATGTAGAAAGAGTTTTTGTAAGGATCATGTTAGGGAAGTTGGGGGAAGAATGTTTTGTATTAATTGTATTAAGAAGTGTAAGGGCTGTGGGAGGGAGGTTGAGCCTTCGGGATTGAGAGATGGATTGTGTGAGGGTTGTTATGTTCGTGGGGTTAGTGCGAAGGTTGTGGATGATATTTTTGGGAAGGAAGAATGGTGATTTTTAATCGGAGATATTTTTTGGTTTTCCGTCACCGCAGAAAGCCGTGCTTGCACTTTCCCTTTCTGCCCCAGAGTATTATTATGTTGTCAAGAATTTAATTTGTGGAGATGAGGTTTTTTCATGATTATTAAGATTGGAGGATATCAATAAGATTAGAAAAATTAGGTTAGTGAAACTTTTAATTTTTTATAGAATAAGTTGTGAGCGGAGCGAACGTATTTTGTAAGAATTGTGCGAAGAATTACTTTTTACCTTTTTTCTTTTTAGGTTTTGTATCTTTTTTATCTGTAGTGTCTTTTGTTATTTTGATTAGATGCATTGTTGCTACAACTGTTGCTAATGTTGTGAATGGTGTTGTGATTATGAAACCTATTCTAGTTATGCTACCTATCATTCCGATTATCATTAGTAATATTGCAAGAATTATTGAGAATGTTAGATTTTCATTTCCTATTTGGAAGCTTCTTTTTATTGAGGCTGTTATTCCTTTGTTTTCAATTAAAGATACTACTATAATATATTGTAGGATTACGATTAAATATAAACCTGGGATTATTAAAAGGATGAACCCTAATGCGATTATTAAGAAGGTTAAAATTACTAGTCCCCAGCTTCTGAAAAAGTAGTTGAATCCTTCGAAGATGTCGGTTATTTTTATTTTTTTACCTTGTGCTGCTTTGATACATAGGATATACATTCCGAATATTAATGGTGGAATTGTTATTACGAAGATCATTAAAATAAATGCTAAAAGGATTCCTAGGATTAGTGTTACGAATTGTTTTGTGAATATGTTCCAAGTTTTTTTGAATACTTCTGTAATACTATTTTCAATTGTCATGTTGCAATAAATATATTAGAGTATTTAAATGTTTTTTATTGTTCTAATTGGATTGAAGTTATTATTGAGTTGAGATTTTCCGCCACCGTGAAAATCCGGCTTACGCCTTTCCCATTTTCGCTCATTTATTGATACGTTGTCAAGAATTTAATTTGTGAAGAAGAAGTTTTTTCATGATTATTGAGATTTGGAGACTATTAATAAGATTAGAAAAATTAGGTTAGTGAAACTTCTAATTTTTTATGGAATAAGTTGTGAGCGGAGCGAACGTATTTTTAAGAAAAGTTTTATAAAGTCTTTTTGATTGTTTTTGAGATGAATGATAGGCTTGTTAAAATTACTATTGGATTGATTTTGATTTTGGTAGTGGTTTTTGTTGGCGTTAGGGTGACTGGTAGTTTGATTACTATGTTGAATATATTTGATGTAGGAGATAATGATATGACAAAAGTTAAATTTGAGACAAATTACGGAGACATTGTAATTGAGATGTTTGATAATAGTCCTGTGACTGTTGGGAATTTTGTGGGGTTGGTTGAGAAGGGAACTTATGATGGAGTTATTTTCCATAGAGTTATTGATGATTTTATGATTCAGGGCGGAGATCCTACTGGAACTGGGATGGGTGATGCGAATATTCCTGAGATTAAGGATGAGTATATTGAGGGGAATTCTAATGTTCGTGGGACTATTGCGATGGCTAATCGTGGGCCAGATACTGGTTCAAGTCAGTTTTTTATTAATCTTGTAGATAATAGTTTTTTAGATTGGAATAAAGCTCCTTTGGCCAGTAAGCATCCTGTTTTTGGTAAGGTTGTTGAAGGGATGGATATTGTAGATAAGATTGCGAAGGTTAGTGTTGGTGCAGGTGATAAGCCTATGAAAGATGTTGTGATTGAGAAAGCTAGTGTTGTTTGATTGTTGGTGTGGGGAAGGTGATTTGATTTGTTAAAATTATCTTCGTGTACGCAATCTTATATCATTTCTTATTTTATTGTGTTGTGTGGCGTTAGGTCTTGGTTTTACTGGAGATAATTTTGTTTGGAAAAGGAATCCTTTTGAGTTATTTGAGGGAGTGTAAGTTGGTGTTTGTTGGTAAGAATTTGGTGATTGTGTTACTGATTGGTTATTTCTTCTTTGAGTTTGCCCTGAACTTCGTTCAACTCTGAAGTTTACGCCTTCACAGTTATCATCTATATCTATGTGCGATGAACATCCTGGTAGGATGAGTGCTGTTCCGATGATTATTTTTTTTAATGCGTTCATTTTATTGTTATTTTTTGAGAGGTTTGAGGTTTATAAATGTTACTATTTTATGACTTTGTAGTGGTTACATGTTTGAGGATTTTTGTTTTAAGGTATTGGATAATTTTTTATAACCATACTTTTATAAACCCAAATTTCTCTCTTTAATTATAAATAAGATTAATTAACGGTCAGAAGTTCTGACCTGTTGGAGAAATACAACTAGCTATTTCTCAGATTGATTTAATATAATAAGTAAAATGCAAGCGTTTAAAGAGCTTGGGATTTCGGATCCTATTTTGAAGTCGATTCAAGAACATGGATTTGAAAAACCGAGTGAGATACAAGAGAAGACTATAAAATTGGTTATTGAAGGTAAAGATATTATAGCAGGTGCTTCGACTGGAAGTGGAAAGACTCTTGCGTTTGGTTCGGGAATTTTGCAGAACAGTAAGGCGGATTATGGTATTCAGGCTTTGGTTTTAACTCCGACTCGTGAATTGGCTGATCAGATTGCTGCGGCTTTAGAAAAGTTTTCAAAACATAATCCTTTGAAGATTTCTGCTATTTATGGTGGTGTTGCTATTACTCCTCAAATTAAACAATTAGAATATGCAGATATTATTGTTGGAACGCCTGGAAGAATTTTGGATCATCTTGAGAGGGGAACTATTGATATGTCTAAGATTAAGACTTTGGTTTTGGATGAGGCAGATAGGATGTTGGATATGGGTTTTAGGGATGATGTTGAAAAGATAATTGGGAGTTGCCCTAAGGATAGGCAGACACTTTTGTTTTCGGCTACTGTTTCTTCAGATATTGTTGTGTTAGCTCAGAAATATATGAGAGATCCTGTTGAGGTTTCTGCTAAGGCGCATGTTGATCCTTCGAAGTTGAAACAGATTTATTATGATATTGATGATAAGTTGAAGTATTCTTTATTGAAGCATTTGCTTGAACATGAGAAATCTGAATTGGTTATGGTTTTTTGTAATACTCGTATGAATGTGGATTTTGTTGCGAATAATTTGAAGTTTATGGGGATTGAGACTTTGCCGATTCATGGAGGTTTTACTCAGGATAAGCGGAGTCGAATTTTGGAGCAGTTTCATTCAAGTGATGTTCGTGTTTTAGTTTGTACTGATGTTGCGGCTAGAGGTTTGGATATTAAGGGTGTGAGTCATGTTTATAATTATGATATTCCAAATGATGCTAATGAATATGTTCATAGGATTGGTCGGACTGCTCGTGCAGGTAAAGAAGGGATTGTGATTAATGTTGTTTCAAGTAGGGATTATGATAATTTTAGAAATGTTTTAGATCTTGATGGAATTAATATTGAAAATGTTGAGGCTCCTCAGGTTAATCGTGTGAGGATTAGGTGGATGCCTGAAAAAAAAGGTGAGAGATTTGCTCGGAGAAGGGGTATTGGTCGTGATGGTGGAGGGTCTGGTGGTGATAGGGGTTCTGGTGGTTCGAGAGGTGGTTCTAGTGGGAGTGGAGGTTATGGTGGAGGTTCTTCTAGGGGAGGTTCTTCAGGTGGAAGTTCTTCGGGGGGAAGTTATGGTTCAAGTAGAAGGGATAGTGGTAGAAGTGATAATCGAAGATCAAATGATTCTGGTGGAAGAAGGTCTAGATATTAAATTTTTTATTTTTTCTCTCCTGC
>CAYNOY010000031.1:0-10661 GCA_964399015.1 Candidatus Woesearchaeota archaeon
TCTAATTCGTTTAGATATTCTTTGATTCTTTCAATTGTTTGAGGGATGATGAATCTTTCTATATTGTTTGTGAATATTTCGCTTAGGGGTGCATGTTCTGTGAGATAATATTTGTTGTCTGTTTTTTCTATTAGCATTGCGTCCCTTAATCTTTTGAGTTGTCTTCGGATATTTGATTCTGCAAGGCCTTTTGTTTCTAGGCTGTATTTTTTTCTTGATTCTTCTACCTGAGTTCTTATTTCATCGCTAGAGAGAGGTTGTTTGTTTTTATTTGCCTCAGTTAAGGTTAGAAGGATATCTACTATGACGTCTCTTGAATCTGCTAATTGGAGTAAGCCTAGGGAGAGGCAGATTTTTCTGATTAGCTCTCGTTTCTCTAGGTTTAAGGGTTTTTCATATTTTCTTAATGTTATTTCTGATAATGGTATATCTCGCATCGTATGGAACCTACGGTTCCCTCACAAGTCACCCTCCCTCTAATAGCTTCCTTCGGAAGTTTATCATGGGGATGCATGTATGGTTTAGTTAGGTTATCCTCGTTTACATCTATTAGATTACATATAAACTTATAAATTTAACTTAGTTTTTTTAATGATGGAATTAGTTGCATTGGTTAGCTCAGGGAAAGGAAGTTGGGGGCAAATTGCAGGAGTTATAAAAAATGAGGAATGGGATAATATTATTTTAGTTGGCGATGATTTTGCTAAACAGTTTACTGTTGAAAAGGATTTTGATTTTGTTGAGGTTGATTCGGGTTCTTTGACTGAGTTGAAAGATCAGATTTTGAAGAAAATGCAGGGAAAGATTAAGGGGACTGAAGTTGCTTTGTCTATTGCTTCTGGGACTGGGAAAGAACATATGGCTTTAATTTCTGCTTTGTTGAGTTTGCCTGTAGGGATTCGGTTTACTGCATTGACTAAAGATGGTTTGGTTTTTATGTGAGGTATTTTTAATATGGACTTGGTAGATTTCAGAGATGAATTACTTGAAGCTGAAGGACTTTCATTTGATGATTTAGGGCAAGGAGATAAGTGGGATCATTTTTTGTCTTCTAAAATTTCTTCTGCGAAATATCGGGGATTTAAATATAGGGACCCTGGACCTTGTGATGGTGGAAGGGATTTAGTTATTGCTTCTTCAGGAACTAAAATGACTGAGGCAAGAATTCATCGTAGATTGAGAAAATTAGAATTAGGTAATGAGTATCAAGTTGAGGCATTAAAAGCTAACGAGTTTCTTTGGTTAAATCGGATGTATGAGCATTATGGATATTAAATCTCTTTTTTCTTAATCTTCATTTTTGATTTGTCTTTTCCAACTAGAACAACTCTTGACCTTTCGTGTTCGTCTAGGATTTTGTAGGGATTTCCTAGGGCTATTGCAATTCTTTCTGCAAAGTCTCTTATTTCGTCGTGAGTGGGCATGCTTTCGTATCCCATGCCTTTTCTTTTTCTTGAAAATCCTACTGACATGAATCCTTTTACTTCGATGAAATCGGGTTGGGCCTTTTTGATTAGGGTTGCATATTGTTCAATGTGTTCGGGTTTTGTGTTAAGGTTTTTTACTAATGTCATTCGAATTACTTTTCTTGTTTTTAATTTTGGGAATAATTCTAAGGTTTGATTAAATTTTTTCCAGGCGTTCTTTATTGTTGAATTGTGCCATTTAACGAAGAGGGTTTGATTTGGAGTATTTAAGGAGACGTAAAGTTGAGTTGGGAGTTGTTTGTTTTTCTGAAGTTTTTCGAAAGTTTCTGGTTGTAATCCGTTGGATACTAAGAATGTTGATTTGTTTTTCTCTCTTAGTTGTTGAATTAGTTCTCCTAATTTTGGATAGAGGGTTGGTTCGCCGGTTAAGCTAATTGCAAATTGTGTTGGTTCTTGAGCTTGTTGGAATTTTGTTAAATTTGTTTTAGGGTTTCCCTTGAAGCCGTTGAGAAGTTTTTGTTGTTGCTCTATGCATCCTTGGATTATTTGTTCGGGATTGTCTATTTTGTTTGAGTTAATATCTTCGGTATAATCTAAATTTCTCCAGCAATGAATACATTTATTTTGGCAATTAAATAAGGTGCAAGAAATCTGGGCACAAAGATGACTTTTAATCCCATAAAATTGTTCCTTATAGCAAACTCCGTTATCGATTAAAGAATTTTTAGTCCAATTACAAATTTTAACGGCACTATTATTTCCAATTATTCTATACCCTTGTTTTTCTAACACTTTTTTAGCTTGTTTTTTATTAATCATTTTTAATGAGTTCTTTTATATTTTTTATAACATTTATCTGCCAATTATCATCAAAATCAGTGTTTATAATATTTACCTTTAGTTTTTTGAATGCATCTAAACTTGTTTTTCTTAATAATCTTTTTCTACAAACTAAAAAATGTTGAGCTTCGGGCCATATATTTCTTTGAATAAAACATTGCCCTATTTTGAAATATTGTCCTTGTCTAACTGACATTCGAGTTATTTCAATGATTTTATTATTATTATTAAAATATAACGATAAATCTCCTTTGTGATTATTTGGAGTGCTCCTATATGCATCTAATGAAAATCCTTGTTTTAATGCCTCTTTTGCAAGAGGTTTAGCGTCTACATCATAAATTGAATCAAAAATACTAAATCCAAAACTTTGAGGATTTAATATAATCTCGATATTTGATTTTATTTGAAGTCCTGATTTTTCAGTTAAAAGAATTTTAATTGCTTTAGTTTGTTTTATTAAATTTCTACCAAACTCTAATGGGAAAATTCTAATCTTTTTTCTATCCTTAGATATTTCTAGCCCTACTTTTATTCTATTATTTTTAATAATATTATATAATGGGAATAAATTAAAAATGATGCCTAAGGTTTTTTTATCTTTTCTTACAAATCCCTTAACAATTAATTCATCTTTTTTAGGAATTATCTCATTAACTATCTTCGAACGTAAGTTTGTTCTATATGCACCAATACATCTACTTATTTTACTATTATCAAAAGAATAATCTTTTTTTCTTATCTCATTAATTATATTCTTAATATCTTTATCTGATTTTATTAATTGGGTTAAATGTTTGAAATCTTCCTTAAATTTTTCTTTTAATATTTTTTCAGCTTCTTCTGAATCCATTGGAGTAAATCCCCTTTTCTTTCGATAAACCTTCCCTTCGATTTGTTCATAGTTTCCATTAATCCCAGATAACTCTTCTAATCTTTTTACTATTTCTACAGGCGGGGCAGTTCTCATAAAAGTGTAACTCTCTATAGCTCCTCGAGATTTTAAGCCTAGTTTCTCAGCTAATTTTTTACTACCCATTTCTAATTTCTTTTTAACTTGGATGAAGAAGTCTCTTTGTTTTTCTAATGTTTCAAATTTTGCTCGTTTCATGTATACAATAGAATCGTATGGTATTTAAATTTTCTTATAGGATTGTATTGGTAACATATTTATATTTAAATTGTTGGAACTTAGTTGCGGAAGGATTACTGCCAAAACAAATTGATTAAAGGCTAAGACATTTTTTTATTTGTTCAAGGATAAAGAATTCGCCTCTTTTGTATTCTTCTTGTGATTTTTTAATATCTTCTTTGGTGTTATCAGATAGTTCTAAATGAGGTTCAATAAAATTCCAGATAACGTCTTCGTATTTTTCGTTGTCTTTTTTGAACTTTTTTAAGACGTTTAATAATTCTGTACTAATTCTAATTGATGTTTGATTTTACATAGGATAATTATGTGTTTTGGATGTTTAAGTGTTTGGGGTTACTTGGGGAATTGGATTCCTTTAAACTAGGATTATTCGATATGCCCCTCCGCGGAAAGCCGTTCATGAAATCACTTTCCCTTTCCGCCCCACAATTACTGATAATGATTAAATATTTTATTTAAGTGTTTTGATTCATTATAATTTGATTATAATCACAACAATCTTTAAGAAGATAATCTAATTGTTTCAGGGATAAAAATGAATTATGATCTCAAAAAATTAGATTGTGTGCAAGAAGCTGTAAGGAATTATATGTGTAATCGATTTTGGCCTTCGAAATCAGTTCAGGATGTTTTACCTAATTTTGATAGAATAGCTAATTCAAATCTTGTAACTACAGCCTTAGAAGGTCTTGAGGAAGAAGATAGATCACATTATTTAAGAGAGGGTATAAAGATGCTTTTAGAAGAAGGATTTTTAGAAATAAGGCGTCGTGGAGAATTAAAGAGTTTTAGGGGGGATGGGGGTTTAGATGCAATGTTTAGTTCATGTTGTGAAAATGAAAAAGATAAAAAGATAGATTATATTCATCTTCCTCGACATTTAGGTTATGGAACCCCTTATGATGCATCATTTATTTGGCAAGATTATGATTTAGATGATATTTAAAAAAATCCACGAATTTTTTTAACTCATTCAAATCTCTTTATGAATTTTGAAGATTTAAAAAATAGCCAGAACCCATCCGAACATTAGAAGTAATAGTGCCCCTAAAATTAGGTATGTGATTAATTTGAATGATGCTTCTGCGAATTTTTCGCTTCCGGTGATTGCCCAGACTGTAAGCATAAACATTCGACCTCCATCGAATATTGCTACTGGCCACATGTTGACTAATGCTACACTTAGGTTGATTAGCGCAATCCACCAGATTAGGTCGTATATGAAAATCATGAATTCTATATTTGATCTTGGTTGATAATCTGTTGCAGGTTCTCTGAAGAAGTTAAAAAAGTCTGCAATCTTACTTACGAATCCGGTTCTTGGTTGATTGTATCCGATTCCAATCATTGGCTTTCCAGGTTCATTTGGGTGTTCTATTAGGGTGATATCATATTCCAGGATTTCTTTTTTTACTCGAGTGGTTATTTTTATTGTGTTGCCGGGTTGATATTTGTATAATGCATTTGATAATGAATCTCTGTCTGTTATTTTCGAGTTATCTAATTTTATTATTGATCCTCTTAGTCCAGTTTTAATTGCAGCAGTGTCCATGTATAAGAGAACGTATTCTTGATTGACTTCTAATTGATTTTTTAGAGGTTCTAGGGCCATGTAATAAGTTTCATTGTTCGCAGTTATCTTTGAGAATTGTAGTGAATTTCCATTTGAGCCTAGAGTTAATGTGTCTTCTAAATTGTTTACATTTATTAGATCTAAAATGTTTCCTGCAGTTGGGTTTGTAATTGGAGTTCCTCCGATATCGGTTATTGAGTTGATTGCTACTGGTTGTGAAGCGTATGCATTAAATAATGCTCCTGCTGGAACAAAAGCTACTGCGAAAAATGCTGCTAATAGTAAAAAGAATAAAAATGCTAAGATTAGATTTGTGAATGTTCCTGCAGATAGAACTGCGATTTGTTGGAACTTTGTTTTGCTTTCCATTTGTTCTTCATCGGGTTCGACGAATGCTGCTAGGAAAGGGCCGAGGAATCCGAATCCAGTTGTTTTTATTCTCACCCCATTTGTTTTTGCAATTATCCCGTGAGCGAATTCATGAAAGACTGCAATTATTGCAATTGAGATTATCCAGTATGTAAAGTAAAAACTTGGTAGAAAGTCTATTTTGAAAACTTCTGGTAAGTATGGGATTAGGGGCATGAGTGGAGGAATTTTTATTGCCCTTACAATTTCAGGCATAAATAAATAGACGTAAATTAGTTTTCCTAAAAGATACATCATGACGGCCATTAAAATATATCCGGAGATTATTGATAATACACTAAATACTTTTAGTGTTTTTTTGAATCTTGTTCCTATGTAATTTATGAATTTTACTCCGACTTGTGTTCGGTAAAGATACATTATCCCTTCACGTTTTAGGTTGTCTCTTCTTTTGTATAGGAACCAGGCTACTAGTATGCTGAAGATTACTAGGAAAGTTATATCGTATATGTAAAATGACATGTTAAGTTACCTCTTAATTGTTGGAAGTTTTTTGAGCTTTTAAATGTTTGTTGATTTAAGGTAAGAATTAGAAGATTTGAGAATTATTTCTTTCTTATTGGTCTGAAACATTTTTTGAGGCACTTTCTACATCTAACTTTGCCTTCGATAATTTTTCTTGGGTCTGCCCTTACTTTTGATTTGCAGTGTTGACAAACAAACATGTTTTTGAATAATCTTGCCTGTGCTGCTGGTAATTTTGTTGCCATCTCGTATAAAAACCAAGGTCCTAGAAAATCAGAGATTTTCTGGAACTTCAACTCTTACGAGATTGAAGTTTTTCCAAACAAGTCACTTTTCCTTGTTTTGATTAACTCGGTTATAATTATTAATTAGAAGAGGGGTTTAAAAGCTTTTGTATTGAATGAATTATATTTTTTTCTTAATTATCTTGTTTCCTTCTGCATCCCAGTATTCCACTTGATCTCCATCTTTTAGATCTTCTTTTATTTCTTCAGGGATTATGATTTCTACTGTTTCAAAAGATTCTAGGTCCATTACGCTTGCTTTTTCTCCTTCGATAGATAAGACTTGTCCTTTATTTTTTAGAATCAATGGGCATTCTAATCTCTCGTGTCCGCCTGTTACAAATACTTTCTTTTTTCCATCTAGAACGCTTATTGCTTCTATTCGGCATTTTGCATGGCCGTGTTTTCCAGTTTTTGAAATATCGTTTGATTTTACAATGCATGGAATCCCGTCAACGAGAATTGCAGTACCTGGTCTTGCTTGAACTGCACTAATTAATTTGAAAGCCATGATAAATAAATTAACGAGAGGTTTATAAATGTTTTGTGGGTTAGTTGTTTTATCCTATCTAATGTTGTAAAATAGTTTGATGTTTAATCAGTAATTATTTATATCTTATTTTTCTTATATTTAGATGGTGAAAATTGAAAAGATTTCTGAATATGTTTGGGAAATTCCTCAAGAGGGGGAGATGAATGTTGTTGGAAGGATTTTTGCTAGTGAGAAATTGATTCCTTCTATTAAGGATGGTAATACTTTGGAGCAGGTGAAGAATGTTGCTTGTTTGCCGGGAATTGTTGAGAGTTCGATTGCGATGAGTGATGCACATCAAGGTTATGGAATATGTATTGGAGGTGTTGCAGCGTTTGATTTGGATAAGGGGGTTATTAGTCCTGGAGGAGTTGGCTATGATATTAATTGTTCTGTTAGATTGCTTGCAACTAATTTGACTAGGGATGATTTTAAAGGGCGGGAAAAAGAGATTTTGCATTCTCTTTTTAGGTCGGTTCCATCTGGGGTGGGGCGGGGTGGAGAGATGAAGCTTGAGATTAGTGAATTGGATAGGGTCCTGGTTGATGGGGCGGAGTGGGTTGTTAATCGGGGGTGTGGTGAAAAGGAAGATTTGTTGCATATTGAAGAGAATGGAAAGATGAGCGGGTGTGATGTGTCTGCGGTGTCTCAGAAGGCAAAGAGGAGGGGTTCTTCACAATTAGGCACGCTAGGTGCTGGAAATCATTTTTTAGATGTGTTGGAAGTTGATGAGATATTTGATAAAAAGGTGGCTAAAGTTTTTGGATTAAAGAAAGGGCAGGTTGTTATTTTGATTCATTGTGGGAGTCGTGGTCTTGGGCATCAGGTTGCTAGTGATTATCTTCAGTTGATGGAGGATGAATATTCTGAGGAAAAATTGCCAGATAGGGGGTTGGTTTATGCCCTGATTAAAAGTGAATTGGGTAAAAAATATCTTAGTGCAATGGCGTGTGCAGCGAATTTTGCTTTTGCTAATAAACAATTAATTACCCATTTGGTTAGAAAGGATTTGGAACATTATTTTCCAAAGCTTGAGGCAAAGGTTGTCTATGAGCTTTCGCATAATATTGCTAAGTTTGAGAAACATAGGGGTAAGGAACTTTTAGTTATGCGAAAAGGGGCTACTAGGTCGTTTGGTCCTGGAAGAAAAGAAATCCCTGCAGATTATAGGGCGGTTGGACAGCCAGTTTTGATTCCGGGGTCTATGGGGACTTCAAGTTATGTTTTGTGTGGGACAAAAAAAGCTGAGGAACTTTCGTGGGGTTCAACGGCACATGGGGCAGGGAGACTGAAAAGTAGAACTCAGGCTAAAAGAGATATGACTTTTGAAGATGCTCAGAAGGATATGGAGAAGCGAGGAGTTTTTGTTGAGTTTGGGGGTCGGAAGGGTTTTATTGAAGAATCGCCTTTTTCGTATAAAGATATTGAGGAAGTGGTTCGTGTTTCTCATGAGGTTGGTATTGGGAAGAAGGTTGCTAAATTAAATCCGTTTTTGGTTGTGATTGGATAAAATTTTGAGAGTTTTGAAGAGTGTGTAAACATTTAAAAGTCTTCTTTGATTATTTTATTCGTGGTGATTAATTTAAAATGGCGTTAATTGATTTGATTCAGAATAATCCGAGGATTGCGATAATTATTTTGTCGTTTCTTGTGACTGTGTTTATTACTACTGTTACTTATTATATGACTGATAGGGCAAGAATGAAAGAGATTCGAGATAGGCAGAAAGAGTTGCGGAAAGAGATGAAGCAGTTTAGAGATAATCCTGAAAAGATGTTAGAGATAAATAAGAAGATGATGGAAGATATGCCTGAGCAGTTGAAGCATTCGATGAAGCCGATGATGGTTACAATGATTCCGATTCTGATATTTTTTGGATGGATGCGGGCGACGTTTGCAATTACTTCAATTGCTGGAAGTTGGTTTTGGTGGTATTTGGGGTGTTCAATATTCTTTAGTGTTGTTGTTCGGAAAGTTGTTGGGTTGCAGTAGAGTTATTTTCTAAATCTGGTCATATCTAGAAATTTACCTTCAGTAAATTTCTAGCTCTTCGAAAGCTTATCTCATTAGGAGATTTCGCTAGATTTTCGAAGATAATAAATTATAGTTGCAGTTAGAATTCCTATTGTGTCGATTAAAATATCTGAAATGGATGTATGTCTGCCTGGGACAAATGATTGATGCAGTTCATCAGATATTGCGTAGAGAATTGTTAGAATAATTGCTAGAGGGATTAGTTTTTTGTTTTTTCCTTTTGTTATTGATATTAGCAGGAATAGGTTTAGGAAGAAGAATGCTGAGAAGTGATAAATGAGGGGTTTTAGTCTGAATTCGGGACCTGGAGAGCCTTGAGGGAATGTTTGTGTGGATATGTAGAATATTGCTATTGCGATTAGGATTGTTATTGTCCATGAGAGTTTGTTGTGAGTTTCGAAGTATTTTAACATGATTTTACGAAGAGGGTAAGACTTAAAAACCTTTATTTCTCTCAATGGGTATGGACCAAAATCAAATAAGGCAGATACAAATGATGGAACAGGAAGTTAATCATTTTAATCAACAGATGCAGTTGATAGACCAGAATATTGGAGATATGACTGAGTTGATAGCAAGTTTAATTGAGCTTGAGAGTCATGAGGGTGGTGAGATGTTAGTTAATATTGGAAAGAAAATTTATTTGCCGGTTGAAGCTAAAGGTAGGGGTGCTAAGTTGATTGTTGAAGTGGGTAAGGGGAATCTTGTTGAGAAGAGTGTTGAAGATGCTAAAAAGATTGTTGAAGATCAAATTGGTAAATTGAATGCTGGAAAGATTCAGGTTAGTGAGAGATTGGAAGAATTGCAAGCTGAGATGGTTAAGATGATGGGTGAGATTGAAAAGGCTCGAGCTGGTGAGAGCGTTGGTGGGAAAGAAAATTAATTAATTTTTGAGATAGTTTTTATAAAATTATTGTAAGATTGTGTTCCGTGTTCTGTGATTATTTTTGTGATATATTTTTTTGGAAGAAATTCGAATGCAGGATTTTTTATTTTAATGTTTTTTGGTGCGTTGTCCCAGACCTCATTTAGATCCCTTTGTTCTATGGGCAAATCTTCTTTTGTGAATTTCCATGAGTCTGCGATTATATAAACAGGAATTTTTTGTTGATGAGCTATTTGTGCTATTGGTTTTGAGCCGATTTTATTTATGATTCCTTTTTTTGTTAAAGCGTCTGCACCTAGGAAAACCTTTGTTGCTTTTTTTGTCCCTTGTCTTTTTTCTAATGCTACTCCCAATGCTGAATCTGTGAACATGGTTATTTTTATTTTTTCCTTTGATAATTCTTTTGCAGTTTTTCTTCCTTGATAAAGTGGCCGGGTTTCGGTGTTATAAACTTGGAAATTCTTCTTTTTTGAGTATATGAGTGCTTGAGTTACATTTGTTGAATGACAATGTGTAAAAATTATATCTTTTGATTTTATTATTTTTAGTGTATTTTCGTTAATTGATTGTTGTGCATCATCGAAGTGTTGGATAATTTGTTTTATGGGGGTTTGTTTTTCTGCTAGGTTTAGGACGTTTTGAAGCATTGGTTCTGTTGGTCTTAGTGATAATAGTTTTTGTTTAGAAGATTTTGTTGGTTGAAGATTGTATGCTCTGAATCCTTCTTTTGCGATATTTCTTGCTCCTTGAATTTTAATTGACTTAATGTCCTTGCAGATTTGGTTGAAGATTTGCCTCTTTTTCATATCAAGGGTATGCGCGAGAGGTATAAAAGTCTTGGGATTGGTAAATATTTAAAAAGGCAGATTATCCTACCAGTATACATAAAAAGGTGAGACACCTTGGATATGTGTAAAAATGGTGATGAAATTTTAGAATTTATCAAACTTAATATGCTAGAAATGTTAATTAATCCACAGAAGGCTGAAAAGAGACCATGGGAAATGTTAACATTTCTAGCATATTAAGTTTGATAAA
>CAYNOY010000032.1:0-10607 GCA_964399015.1 Candidatus Woesearchaeota archaeon
CAAAAAGAGTTTTGAGTTTATCTAAAATCATCAATTTAATTTTTTAGCAATTTCAAGTAAAGAAAAAGCATCTGATTTTACAAATGATTCAGAACCTTTCATTATACCTGCCCATTCATTAATATGTATTTCTTCTCCTTTGGGAGTTAAAACTCTTTGATTGATATTATCTTTTTCTACTATGAATCCTTCTTCGTCAGTGGTTTTATCATAAAGGTCTAAAACATCTGCTTTAGAACTTTTATCAAATTGAAGACTACTTATTTCCATTGCTTTTTTACCTCCAGAAAGAGAATAGATATTGGATTTATTAAGATTATTGTAATCAGATAATGTCCAATTGAATCCTCTTTTTATTCATTTGATTTAAACGATTTTAATCTTTTTAAATTTAACTAGGTTATTTTATCCAAAACCAAAGATTTTTAAGTCGTCTTTTCTTCAATAAATTGCAGACTAGACTGGCGGGTTAGCTCTCCGCTGTTTGCTAGTGAGCTTTAAGCAAGTTGTGAGAAGGTACGTGATAATGTTGTACTAAAGTCTTAATACAAACGTTGACGTTTTGTCCTTTATGATCTTGCTTTTGCGAAATGGGTCAGATCTTGATCGAAGCAGCCCTAAACAGGAGTTAAGATGCTAGAAGGGTAGCAAAACTGAGAATGTATTGAGGTTACTTTTTTATAGTATTTGAGCAAACCTTCGAGTCTGCACTTTTTTGTTTTGAATTATTGTTTAGTTGAATTTGAATTTACTTAACTTTTATATATAGAGATATTATGTAATTATATGATGAATCAAAGGGGACAGTTTTTTATAGTTGCGGCAGTTTTGATTGCAGTAATTGTAAGTAGTCTTGCGAGTGTAACTACCTATGCATATACTCGGTCTGCTCCAACTACGATTTATGAAGTGAGTGCTGAATTAAGAGAAGAGAGTTCGAGAATTGTAGAGTATGGGATATATACTGAGCAGGATATAAATACTGTTTTGACGGATTTTACTGAGGGAGAATTTGCAGATTATTTTATTCCGAAGGTTGATGAAACTGCAGTTGTTTTTATTTATGGTACTTTTATTGATGAAGAGGCTTTAGTGTTTAGTGTGAGATTTGATTTTGAGAAGAGGGGTGAAATTTTGTCAAATCTTTTGGGTTCTTCTGCTATAGATATTAAGGATGCAATAATAACTAGGGAAAATATTGTGTCATTGGATGGACAAGTAAGTGTAACTCTTTTGGAAAAGGATTATGTTTTTGATTTGAAGCCTGGTGAAAATTTTTATTTTATAATTGGGCATAGTAGTGATGATGAAGTTTATATTGAGAAGAGTTTGGATGAAATAGGGGTTGCATAGTTTGATTTGAATTTAAAGAAGATATATAAATAAAAAATGATTTTGAAAAAGATGTGAAAATGATTTTGAAAAAGATGTGAAAATGATTTTGAAAAAGATGAAACAAAAAAAGGGTGTGAGTTTGATGATTTCGTATGTGTTGTTAATTTCGATTGTTTTAGCGCTTTCGGTTGGAGTTTATAGTTGGTTGAAATTTATGGCAGATGTGAAACCGGTTGTTAATTGTAAGCAAGATACTTCTGTGATAATTGAGGATTTTTCTTGTGATAGTTTGGCTTCTTTTTCAAATTTAGAATTAAGAATAAAAAATACTGGGAGGTTTAATATTAATGGAATTATTTTGGTGGTGGGGAATAACTCTGAGAGAGCTCCTTCGACATATTTGATGCCTGAGCCTGTGGGAGGTTTATTGAGGGGACATTATTATTTTCAAATTCCATTGAAGCCTGGAGAGAGTAGGAGTATTGGTTTTACAAATCATGTGGATGATGAAATTATTGTGGATTTTAATACTATAACTGTTATAGAAATTCAGCCGTTTATAATTATTGGGAGTGAGAGGGTTCTTTGTCAAGATGCTGTGATAAGGCAGAGGGCAGAGGGTTGTACAATCTTTGATTTGGCAGAGTGGGAGGGTTTGATAAGTTGGTGGAAGTTTGATGAGGATGATGAAGGGATGGTTGTTGATAGTGTGGGAGATAATGGCGGGAGTTTGAATGGTGGAGCAGAGATAAATGTTGATGGAGAATTGGTTTTGGATGGGGTTGGAAGTTATGTTGATGTTCCTGGATTGAAATTAAATGGTTTAGAGGAGTTAACTATGAGCATGTGGGTTAATCCTGTGAATTTTTTGGGGCGTCAACAGATTTTTGTTGAGAATGGTCCTGTTCATATTTTAATAAATGAAGGTAGGTTTATTAGTCAGATTTATGATGGTGTAAATTGGATTAAGATATCTGGTGTTTTTTTGGAAGAGGATTGGAATCATCTTGTGATGGTTTTTGATGGTAGTCAAGAGGAAAATAAGGATAAGTTAAAGTTATATTTTGGAGGTGTTTTTGATGATTTAGCTATTATTGATCATGATATTGGTACTAAGCTTAATGGGGGAGGGTGTTCTCAGGTTGGGAGATATAATGATGGAAATTGTGATGTAAATAATATTTGTTATTTTAAAGGTTTAATAGATAATTTAATGGTTTTTCATCGTGCACTTTCAGGAACTGAGATTGGAATTATTTATGATCAGCAGAAAAAATCTTAATCTGAATAAACAAAAAGTATATAATATAAAAAAACTAAATTAAACAATGAAACAAAGAAAAAAAGCGGTGAGTCCTGTGATATCTACAGTTTTGTTAATTATGATTGTAGTGATTTTGGCGTTGATAATTTTTTTATGGGCAAGGGGATTTATTAAGGAGGCGGTTTTGAAAGAGATTGCAGGAGTTGAGAAAGTTGCGGATTATTATTGTGGAGATATTTCTGTGGAGTCAATTGTGAATAATGATGGGAGTTTTGGGTTTAGAAATATTGGGACTGTTCCAATCTATAAGTTTAATTTGAAATTAACTGAATTAGATACTGGGAGTTCAGAAGTTATAGAGATAGATAGTGATTCTGGGGGGATGGTGAATCCGGGATTTTTGTTTCTTACAGAAACAGGAGATTATAAGACTTATGATAAGTATGATGAGGTAAAAATAATTCCGGTTCTTTTGGGTAAGGGTAAAAAACAAGGTGGAGTTGTTGAGTTTTCATGTTCTGAAAGGCAAGGAATAATTATTTAAAATGTTTTTTTCAAAAAAATCTCAGGGACAAGTAATTGGTGTTTTATTGATAATTTTAATGACGGTTGGAGCAATTGTTTTGATTTCTACTTTTGCTACAAAATTTGTTAAAGATAAGTTGTCTGAAACTGATTGTGTGGATGTAGAGAATAAGATTGCAATAACTAATAATCCTAAGTATACTTGTTATGATGAAATTTCAGGTCAAATGAGGGTTCAGATTCATGTTGGTGCTCTGGATAAAATTATTGAAGGGTTTACAATTTCTATTCAGGGTGCTTCGAGTGATTCTTTTAAAATTGTAAATAATACTGTTGTGACTGGCGTAACTATGTTTTATCCAAATTCTGTTCCTTTTGAAGGGGTGATTTTAATTCCTTCAACAAATTCAGAAAAAACTTATAATATTAGTGTGACTGAAAAACCAGATTCAGTAAGTGTTTATCCAATTTTAGAAGGAGGTCAATTATGTGGTGCTTCGGATACTTATGCATTTATAGATTATTGTGAATAAAATGAGAGATAAAATTAATAATTCAAAGAATCGAAAATTCCATTCATTAGGTGAGAGTAGATTACTTAATTTCAATTCTTTGACTCATAACACACGAAAATTTTCTGAATTTTCGGTGCCACAAAATCATAAAGATTTTGTCGGAAACAAGGGCTGTAATAAACCACACCCTAAAGGGCGTGGTGTTCATTGTTTTTCTAATTCAAAAAAAGCGCAGGTTTGGATAGAGACTGCTATATATTCGTTGATAGGTATAACTATTATTGCGATTGTTTTAACTGCAGTAATGCCTCAGATAGAGAAGACAAAAGATAAGGCAATTATAACTCAAACTCTTGCGGCTTTGAAAAAAATTGATAGTAGAATTTCAGAAATTCAAGAATCTCCTGGGAATATTAGAATAGTTTATTTGCAGTTATCTAAAGGTTCTTTGGAGTTGGATACCTTAAATGATAAATTGATTTATACTTTGGAAAATACTAAATTAGAATTAAGTGAGGCTGGACAGGAAATTCAGGAAGGAAATATATTATTGAAAACTGAAGAATATGGAAGAAATTTTAATGTAATTTTAACTGTAGATTATTCAGATAGGTTAAATTTGACTTATCAGGGAACTGATGAGAATAGGGTTTTGCAACCTGGGACTGCAGAATATAAAATAAAATTAGATAATCCTGGGGATAATGATTTGCTTTCAAAAATACATATTGATTTGGATATACTTTAAATTTAAATAGTGTTTAGTTCTTATGTTTGAAAGAGGTGATGATGGAACCAATAAAAATAGATTTAAATCCGAGAATACCTCCTTTACCTAAGATTGAGGATAAGACAAAAATAAATGTTAGATATGCACTTATTTCTCCTTATGTTAGTGCACATATTTATTGGGATAAGGAAAAAGGTACTTTGATGTATGAAGTTGAAGAACCCCGGTTGAACGAGGATGAAAAAAAAATTCTTAAGACTCTTGAAACAAGTTTGTCTGAAATGATTAATGTTGATGTAGTGATACAAAAGACTACTAATCCCATGGTAGAATATATTGATAAAACTTCTAGACTTTTAATTGAAGAGTTGGGGATAGAAATTACCGAGGAAAGTTATAGGAAATTGTTTTATTTTTTGTATAGGGATTTTGTGGGATTGAATAGAATAGAACCTCTTATTCAAGATTATTTTATTGAGGATATTGAATGTAACGGGGTTAAGACTCCGGTTTATATTGTTCATAGAATTTATCGAAATATGCAGACTTCTATAAGGTATGAATCTCTTGATGAATTATCTGATTTTGTTGAGAAGATTTCTCAGAGAACTGGAAAACATATTTCTTATGCTTCGCCTTTGTTAGATGGTTCGTTGCCAGATGGTTCTAGGGTTAATGCGACTTATACTAGTGATGTTACTAGTAAAGGTCCCACATTTACAATAAGAAAGTTTACAAAGATACCTTGGACGCCGGTTCAGTTAATTAATCTTAAAACTCTTTGTCCTGAAATGCTCGCTTATTTTTGGATATTGTTAGATTATAAGTCTAGTGTATTAATTGCGGGTGGAACTGCCTCTGGGAAAACTTCATTACTTAATGCGATAGCTTTTTTTATTCCGCCTGAGGCGAGAGTAGTTTCTATTGAGGATACAAAGGAATTGAATCTTCCTAGAGAAAATTGGTTGCCGAGTGTTGCAAGAACTTCTATTGGTGCTGAAAATAAGGGAGAGGTGGATTTGTTTAGTTTGTTAAGAAGTTCGTTTAGACAGAATCCAGATTATGTAATTGTGGGAGAGGTTAGAGGTAAGGAGGCTTTTGTTTTATTTCAGGGTATGGCTTCAGGGCACTCTTCTATAAGTACGATGCATGCAGATTCTGTAAATACTTTAGTTAAGAGATTGGAAACTCCTCCCATTGAATTATCTCCTACTCTTTTGAATACATTGGATTGTGTTGCTATTATGTCGCATGCTTTAATTGGGAAAGAAGAAACAAGAAAATTGAGGGAGATTGTTGAGATAGTTAATGTTAGTGATAAGGGAGTTACTTTGACAAATACTCCTTTTATGTGGGATGCACACGAGGATGCTTTTTATTTTAATAAAAAAAGTAAGGTTTTTGAAAAGATAGCTAAGAGATATGGTTTGAATATTGCGGAGTTGCATCAGGAGTTTGATAGGCGGACGAGACTTTTATATGAAATGCAAAAAAGAAAGATTTATGATTTTGATCAAACTCAAAAGGTGATTAATCATTATCATAAAAGTCCAGAATCTGTTTTGAAAGCTTTTGGTTTGGGAGCTATGGTTTAAGCTCCTCAACAGGCTCCGGCGCCTCAACAAACTTCTGTACCTCAACAATCTTCTCAAAATTTATCGCAACCTGCACGAAGGCAACCATCTCAATTTAGAAATTCACAGCAACCTTAATAAACTTCTTTTTCATATTCTTTTTATATAAAAAAGGGAAGAGAATGTTAGATTTAGAACAATTGCAAATCTTGGCACAATTAACTGATAATGTAGATGTAGCTATTGCTAAATTAGAAAAAGCTTATTCACAGAAGGATGCCGAAGTGTTTGCAGGTTCTAAAAAGGAGATTATAGATATTCAGAAAAAAATTTCTATAATAACACAATGACATCTGAGGTATTAAAGGCAAATGTAAGTCAAATGAAGGAGATAATTAGGGAACTTTATATTTTTACAAATCAACTTGCTAAGATAAAAAATTTGGAGATGACAAGTCAGTCAAATATTAGTACTAAGGAAAAAAAGTTGTTAGAGGATTCAATTATTGCATTAACAAATCAATTAGTAATATTAAATGATTCTCTTCCAGGTCTTTTGAAGTTGATAAAATTTTATAAAGAATTGGGGGTTCAGGGAGGGGAAGGGGTTGTAGTAGCGGAAGGTGTAGGGGGTGTGGCAGGTGTAGCTAAATCTGTTCTTGAAAAAAAATCAAATTATGTGCAAATTAAATATAAGCCTGAAAAAGAAAAGAAAGAGGTTCAGCTTGCAATAGATAATAAATTTAAGGAGAAATTTTTGGCTAATTTGAGTAAAAGTAATCTTTCTATAAATCAACTTAAGAAAAAATATTCTACGAAAAAGGCTCCTAGAGAATTTGGTAGATCAAATTTTTATGCAAGGATTTCAAATAGGTTTTTTAGAAAATATTCAAATCAATTAGTTGCTGCAGGGTATTTTGTAGGGTTAAATCGGAATCTTAGAAAAATAAATTCAATAATTATTTTGGGAACTTATGTTTCTATGGCGTTGTTTACGATGCTTTGGGTATTTATTGTAGGTATTTTTTTATTTATTACTCTTTTGTTTTTTAATTTAAGTTTAACTTTTCCAATGATTAGTGTGACTGAGCAGGGGGTTTGGTTAAGAGCTTTAAAGTTTTTTTGGGTAATATTTGCATCACCTATATTTGCAGGATTGTTAATGTATTTGTATCCGGCTACTGAAGCTAAATCTATTGCATATCGGATTGATCAGGAACTTCCATTTATAACAATTCATATGTCTGCAGTAGCTTCATCAGGAATTGAGCCAATGAATATTTTTAAGATTTTGCTTAAGAGCTCTGAGTATAATTATACGAATAAGCATTTTAGAAAGATAATGAATTTAATTAATTTTCATGGATTAGATTTAGTTACTGCTTTAAAACAGGCTTCAAAATCTTCGCCTTCAATTAAACTTAGAGAGCTTCTTGGGGGAATGGCTACTTCGATAACTTCTGGAGGAAGTTTGCATCATTATTTGGATAAGCGGGCAGAGAGGTTATTGTTTGATTATAAGTTGGAAAGAGAAAAATATACGAAGGCTTCGGAAACTTTTATGAATATTTATATTAGTGTTGTTATTGCAGCTCCGATGATTTTTTTGATGCTTTTTTTGATTATTGGTGGGACAGGTATGTTGACTAGTTTTATTGGATTAAGTATAAATGCTTTGAGTTTACTTATTGTTATGTTGATTGTGTTATTAAATATTGGGTTTTTAGTTTTCCTGAAAATAAAACAACCTGCAATATAAAATGAGATTTTTAAAACTTAATAAACCTAAAGTAATCGGGTTGATTACTGGAATTCTAATTTTAGTTTTGTCTTCGATATTTTTTTTGGGTTCTGATTTGTATTATTTTTTGATTGGGATTGCGATATTTATTACTGGACTTCCATTTATAGTTTCTTTAATATTAGAATCTCGTTTTTCAAGAGAAAAAGATGAAATGTTTTTGGAGTTTTCTAGAGATTTGGTTGAGGGTGTTAGGTCTGGAACTCCAATAAGTAGAAGCATATTAAATATTAGGACAAAGGATTATGGAAAGTTGAGTGTTCATATCCAAAAGTTGGCAAATCAAATTTCTTTAGGAATCCCTTTGCAGATATCTTTTCAAACATTTGCAAGAGATGTGGATAGTAAGATGATTTCTAGAGCTATAGCTATAATTAGTGAGTCTGAAAAGGCAGGGGGTCAGATTGAGGATATTTTAGATTCTGTTGCTCGTTCGGTTGCTCAATCTGAAACTTTAAAGAAGGAGAGAATGGCTGCGTTGTATACTTTGGTTGTTCAGGGATATATTATTTTTCTTATATTTATTGTTATTATGTTGGTAATGCAATTTAAAATTTTACCAATAACTTCTACTTTGAATACTGGGGAAGGAATTGGGGAGGGTGCAATACCTATTGGAGGAACTATGGGGGGAATGTTAGCTGGAGGAGCTGCTGCGAGTCCGGAGGAATTAGCAAGGCCGTTTATTTGGTTATTATTAGTTCAGGGATTTTTTGCAGGATTGGTAATTGGAAAATTATCTGAGGGGAAAGTTATTGCAGGATTGAAACATTCATTTGTTTTAGTTGTATTATCATTATGGATAAATGCGGGGGCAAAATTATTTTTGAGTTCAGGTGGTGTGTAAAAATATTGGGTGGAGAGTGAAAGGTTTTAGAAATGCCCAGATGCATATAGAGGTAATTTTATCTTTTCTTCTTTTTATGGGAGCTATTTTGGCAGTTTTTGTATTTTTGAATCCCTTAATAAAAACCCCCTCCCCTGTTGTAGATATTAATGCAATGCAGGAAAAGATAGTTGGAGAGATTTCTGAGAAGGTTGGTTCTATATCTGTTATAACTAATGTTGATGGAGAGTGTTATAATTTTGATTCAAGTTATGTTTTGGTTTATGGTAATGAGTATACCGAGGTTCATTTTTTGGGTACAAGAAAGTATGTTCTTTATTTTTCAGAATTTTTAGAAGATAGTTTAGTGAAGAATCATGATTCTGGATGTGTTGAGGATAATTATAAATTTGGCATCTATAAGGAGGAGATGTTGATTCCTTATTCAAATGTAGAGGGTTTTATTGAGAATTATAATTTAGATTATGAGGGACTTAGGGATTTATTGCAAATGGGATCTGAGTTTAGAATAACATTTAAGAATTTGGAGGGTGTTGTTAAATTGTCTGGAGTTAAAAATATTCCTGAGGGAGTTGAGGTTAATGCTCAAGAATTTCCGATAAGTGTAATTAAAAATAATGGGGATGTTGAGTATTTGATATTAAATATACAGGTGTGGTAATGAAAATGTTTAGGTGTTATAATGAAAAATAAAAAAGGATGGTTGATGATTGTTGAAGCTTCGATTGCAGTGTTAATTGTATTGAGTGCTGTTTTGATTTTGGTTTCAAGGCAAGATGTTCGGGAAGAGGTTTCAGAAGATGTAGGTGCAATTCAAATAAGAATATTGAATTTAATTAGTAAAAATGATACTTTGAGGGCAGAGATAATTGGGGGGGGAACTGTGGAGGTGGATAAGAGAATTGATTTGATGTTGTCACCTGGATGGGAGTTTGTGACTAAGGTTTGTAATGTTGGAGATGTATGTAGCAGTGGGGATATTCCCTTGGATAAGGAAGTTTATACGAAGGAAACTCTTGTGACTTCTACTTTGGAGAATTATAGTCCTAAGAAGTTAAGGTTTTTTGTTTGGAGAAGGTGATTTTTTTTTTTGGAGGGGGGTGGGGGTTTTTAATTACCTAAAGAATTTTATACTATTTAATATTGGATAATAGATGGTTGAAGATAAGAATGTTAAAGAAATTAATATTGCAATTTTTAATGGAAAAATAATAAGAAGAAAGTTTGTTGATAATAGATGGTTTTTTTCAGTTGTGGATATTATTGGAGTTTTAACTGATAGTAGTAAACCTCGGGATTATTGGTATAGACTTAAACAAAGAGAATTAGAATTTAGTAATGTTCAGTTGTCGATATTTTGTCGACGACTGAAATTAAAATCTGGAGATAATAAGGAATATGAAACAGATTGTTCAGATACTGAAGGTATTTTTAGAATAATTCAATCAATTTCTTCAAAAAAAGCAGAGCCATTTAAGAGATGGCTTGCAAGAGTTGGTTATGAAAGAATTCAGGAAATAGAGAATCCAGAATTAGCACAGGATAGGATGTGGAGGTAAAATGAAAGATAAAATAATTGTTTTTAATAATAAAGAAATTAGGCGGATTTGGTATGAGGGAGATTGGTATTTTTCTGTTGTGGATATTGTTAGTATTTTGATAGAAAGTCGGGATGTTAAACAATATATTAATAAAATGAGGCAGAGAGATGAGTCATTAAAAGAAGGGTGGGTACAAATTGTACACCCCCTTTTGCTTAAAACTGCAGGGGGTAAGCAATTGGTTAATTGTGCAAATAAACAAGGAATTTTTAGAATTATTCAGTCTATTCCTTCAAAGAAAGCTGAACCGTTTAAATTATGGTTGGCGAAGGTTGGGAGTGAGAGGATTGATGAAATAGAAAATCCAGAATTAGCACAGGGTAGGATGAAGAGTCTTTATGAACAAAAAGGATATTCTAAGGATTGGATTGAAAAGAGGTTGAGAGGAATTGCAATAAGGCAAGAATTGACTGAT
>CAYNOY010000033.1:0-10594 GCA_964399015.1 Candidatus Woesearchaeota archaeon
GTTTAAAGCACAAGATCCTAATAAACCCGAGGTTCAAATTATTGAAGAAATGAAAAAAGAATATAAGGGAGATGATAACTATTGGGGAAGTCAAGGGAATCCTAAGTATGAACAATGGGATGAAGAAATTGCGACAACTTCGAGTAACCTTGAAAAAAAAGGTGCTGCTAGTATGAAATTTGAAACTTTAACAAAGGATGACGGAAGAATAGATGCAGTAAAAAATTCAGATACTTATGAACATTTAGAGAAGGATAAACAAGAAAAATTCCTAAAAAAAGCAATAGAAAAAGAGACCGGGATTGAACCTACAATTACTAATCTTGATAGTAATAATGGGTGGGGTGATAAGGGGGTAGCTGAAGATACCTGGTGGCTTGATAAAAACCCCTATAAGATGAGTAAAATTAAAGCAAAAAAACCTATATCAATAAACATTGATGGTAAGGAGATGCTTATAACAATTGATCCAAATGATGGAATTTCACAGAGAGCTCTTCCAGGAAGTCATGGAGGAATTTGCCCCATAGATCCTAATGCTAGAGCTGCACAACAACAAGGTGGGCCTGGACAGAGTCCAATTTCAGAAACTTCTGCAATGATGCAGGCATTGATGGGGCCAATGAAAGAACTTGGGGCCGCTATAAAAGAAGCTTCGGAAAAGGCTGCAGATAAGAAAGCAAAAGATGCTCAAGCTGCTGCTCAAAATAAGCCTTTAGTTACTATGAGTGGGGATGAATTTGAGGTTGAAGGGGGGGCAGAACTTGTAACTCTTGGTCAAGATAAACTTCTTGCTCAGAATTGTTATGCTGGTGCGGGAGCAAATGGAGATTGTGATTCTCTTGCGAAGTTTCATCCCAATGCAGAATCGTACATTACAGAGAATGCTTTGATAGGTGTTCTTGATCAGGTTGTTGCTTATACTCCTAATGGGTTAGATACTGAATTACTTTTTAATGGAATTAGTGGAGATGCGGGTTCTGTTGTTAGTGAGGGGTTATCTCTTTATGGAAGTTCGCTTCTTACTGCAGCAGTTATTAGTGATTTATCTGGTGGGCAGTATGTAAAATTAATTGGACATGATTTGGAATTAAGTGGTGAGAGAATTGTTGTGGATGTTCTTAAAACTTTTGAAGAGGTTACAGGACAGGGAGGAGATTTGTGGGTTAAGAATGGTGATATGTATATGAAGTTTAATGGACCTAAGTTTTATTATTCTAGGTTGATTAGAGATTCTCCGCATAGTATGGGGAATATTGCTAATGGTATGGATAGTAAGAATCGGTTTAAGTTGTTGGAGTATGAGGAGAATAAGGGAAGATTGTTGGATGGTAGTAGGAGAGTTAGTATTGGTGATATGATTGTTGAACATCCTCGGAAAATTGGGTTGAAGATTGCGAGAGTTAGAGAAGATATGTGGGTTGAGCGATAATTGAGTTAGGAAGTTGTAGTTAAGAAGTTGTAGATATAGAATCTATTAATTTATTACTAAACCTTGATGCTTTTAATATTTCTATTCCGATTATATCTCCATTTTCATCTAGTTCTATGTTTATTCCTGGAACTATTTCTTCAGAACTTTCTTCTTCTCCTTCTTTTATATAAATAAAAAAATTGTCTAAATTTCGCTATCCTCGCAGCAAGCAACGGGGTATTTCCGCAAAATTTCCGCCTTCGGCGACCGACAATTTTAGTCTTTTCAAATCTGTCGCAGTAAGCTGCGAGATATCAAACCCAGATTTGAAAATAAAAAGAGAATCTGATTTTTTATCGTAGTTATATTTTTTCATTTTCTTTCTTATTAAGATTAGAATATTTGTTTTTTTAAATTATTGGTTTTGATTGATGATAATTTCCGCCACCGCGAAAAGCCGTTCATGAAATCACTTTCCCTTTTCGCCCCTTGCAGTATTGATAGTTTGTAAAATTTGAGGGGGGGGTGAGTTCTTTAGTTTTTGTTTGAGATTTCTTTTGGATTTGAGTTGGGTTTTTATTTTTAGTTAAAAAGGTTTTTCAGGATTATTGAGATTTGGAGACTACTGATAGGATTAGAAAAATGAGTTAGCGAAGCTTCCTATTTTGACATAGAATAAGTATGAGCGGAGCGAATGTAATTTAATGCAAGGTTATGGTAATAGAAATATTTATAAAGATGTCTTTACATGTATTTACATGAGCGATAGAAAGAAAATGAAGAAAGTTCGAGAGAAGAGAATAAAAGCTATGGATAAACAGATTTCTGTTCATGAACAGAAGATTGAAATTGAGAAACCTGTTAAGGATACTACTATGGGTTATTGGGAGAAAGAGATTGAAGAAAAATTTAAAAAAATAAAAGATGATGATGAAAAATATTTGAAGGAGAATAATTGATGGAAACTATTTTGAAGAAAACAATAAAATCGGGTAATGCGTCTGCGGTTGTTTTGCCTAAGGCATGGTTAGATAAGAATGTTAGGATAGAGTTAGTAGATAGAACTTTGGAAGTTATTTTAAGTGATGTTTTGGATATTGTTAAATCGGATATTAATTTGTCAGAGATTATTGGAATTTATCTTGTTGGAAGTTATGCCAGGGAAGAGCAAACTGATTTAAGTGATGTAGATGTTTTAGTTATTTCTGAAGGCACAAATAAAACTATTAAAAAAGGAGATTATGAAATAATGATTATTTCAGAGGATTTATTGAATTATAAACTTGAGAAAAATCTTTTGCCGATTGGGACTATGTTAAATGAGGCTAAGCCTTTGTTGAATAATAAGTTTCTTAGAGAGATAGATGTAAAAGTTACTAGGAAAAATGTTAAGTGGTATTTGGATACGACAAAGGATAGGTTGAAAGTGATAAAGGAATCGATTGATAGGATAGAGAAAAAGCCTGATGGGAAATTAAGTGATGTGGTTGCTTATTCTTTGGTTTTGAGATTGAGGACGCTTTATATGATTGATTGTTTGAAAAAAAATAAGAGTTATTCTAAACATGATTTGGTTAAACTTGTGAAAGATATTTCTGGTTCTTTGATTGCATATGATAGATATGTTTATTCAAAGGGAAATAAATGTGATGGGAGAAAGCTTCCATTAAATGAGGGGAAGAAACTTTATGAGTATTTGAAAGATTATTTGGTGAGGGTTAGGAAGGGTATTGGGTAGGTGAAGGGGTTTGAGGTTGTTGTAGTTTTAGGGATAGGTTTGATTGGTTTCCGCCACCGCGAAAAGCCGTTCCTTATTCTGAGAATCGTAGATTCTCAGACTCATAAAAAACTAGTGCTGTGAGCACGTAGTTTTTTAGACATCACTTTCCCTTTTCGCCTCTTGCAGTATTGATAGTTTGTAAAATTTGAGGGGGGGGTGAGTTCTTTAGTTTTTGTTTGAGATTTCTTTTGGATTTGAGTTGGGTTTTTGTTTTTAGTTAAAAAGGTTTTTTCAGGATTATTGAGATTTGGAGACTACTGATAGGATTAGAAAAATTGGTTGGACTTGCCCTCCAATTTGGATATAGAATAAATATGAGCGGAGCGAATGTAATGTGAGATAGATTTATTAATGTTGGAGGGGTTATTTTGATATGAAAATGAAAGGAGGAATTTTATTGGTGTTAATTGTAGGTTTAGTTTTGGTGGGAAGTGTGATTGGTGCGACTAGTAATAATATTTATGTTAATTATGGAAAATTAGTGGATGAAATAGAGGGACTAGTTCCCCCTCTTACCCATGCCGATCATTCTGATTTGGGAAAATATCCAGAAGGAACTAAAAAATATTGGGATGATGGTAAGAAATTAGAAGATAGTGTGAAAAATGCTTTTGTTGAAGAGTTTTCTGAAGATGCGATTAAAATTTTAGATGCTGCGCAAATAACTGAGAGTAAAGAACTTCGTGAAATTTTGATGAAGAAAGAGGTGTGGGATAAAATAAAAAACGGGGATGTTGAGAAGGTGAAAAAAATTGTTAAGACTATTCTTGATAAAGATTTTGGTGGGAAGACGATTAAATTTAATGGAGAGGTTGATTTGAAGGAAACTGAATGGGTGGAAATAGAATCACAAAGTGAAGTGAAATCAAAGGCTTTTTTATATATGGGAACTCCGATTCCATTGGAGTCTTCTAGAATTGTAGGTTATGAGATTGATGCTAGGGGTAATGTTTTGCATAAATTGACTGGAGGAGAATGGGTTACTTTGAATAAAAATCAGATGGTGGATAGTAGTAAAAAACCCTATTTAGATACTGGACAAGACCAGAGACAGGCTGGAGGTAGTGGGCAAGGTGGAAAATCTGACAAGATTGCATTTGCAGAAATTATTGGACAAGGAATTTCAGCTATTGCTGGGGCGATCGGTGGAGGGGATGAAGGGGGAGATTCTGGAGGACCTTCGCAAGAGGAACCTTTAGGCTATGGTTTAGACGAGTTTGGTAATATTGCAGGAGGAACTGGAAGTTGTGATCAGTTAACAGGTGATGATAGAGCTGCTTGTGAAGCGTATAATCCTCAGTTATATGCTCAGGCAAATCCTAATGGGGGAGAGTTTTCTTTTGAGGATTATTTGCTTTCATTGGATGATGGTTCGGTTGGAGTGGATGTTGCTCAGAATAATATGGTGGATGATGCTTATGTAAACGTTTTGAATGATAATAGTTTGAGTGAAATTGAAACAAGTAATTCTTTTTCTACTTGGTCTGTGAACAACGAGCTTGTTGCTAATGTTTATACTCCTAACGAACCTGTTACTTCAATTGGTTTTGATGCTTCTTCTGGAGGATTTGCTGAGAGTGATTTGGGTTATGGGATTACTGCTGCTGCGATTAGTGATATTTCTGTTGGGCAGTATGTGAATTTTATTGGGCATGATTTGAGGTTTGGTGGTGAGAGGATTTTGGTTAGTGTGTTTAAATCTTTTGAAGAAGTTAATGGGGATGGTGAAAATCTTTGGATTAGGAATGGTGATACTTTGATTAGGTTTGAAGGTCCTAAGACCTATTATCCTCGAAAGATTAGGAAATCAAAGTATAATTTGGAATTAATTAAGAATTTGAGAGATGATAAGAATCATTTTAAGTTGGTTAATTATCGGGAGGAAAAGGGTAGGTTGTTGGATGGGAGTGGAAGAGTTAGTGTTGGTGATATGGCTATTGAACATCCGAGGAAAATTGGGTTGAAGGTTGCTAGGGTGAGGGAAGATATGTGGGTTGGGCGGTAGAAAGTTTCTTAGGGATTAAGTTTAAATAACCCTCATTATATGTATTTTTAATGGGGGAGTAGCTCATTGGGAGAGCACTACGCTGAAGACGTAGGTGTAGGGAGTTCGATTCTCTCCTTCCCCATATTCGCAATTGAAGATTGTGCTAAGGCGATATTCTAATACACATGGAATTTGATTAACTCAAAAAACTTTTAAGGGTTTTTGTGGGTAGAGAATTTTAATTCTCTAAATCTCCTTCTCAATATTTTAAAATATTGTTTAAATTTAATAAAAATATTCTTAATTCATCCTAACAACTTCATTTCTTCATCTAAATCTTCTATAGAATAATTTGATTTAAATCCGTTTGCTATTAGGTATTTTTCCATTTCCCATAGATTTAGATTTGCTTGATGAGCAGCCTCTGAAAAAGTTATTTTTCCTTTTGAGTATGCTTCGGAAGCTTTTTCTTTTATGAACCCTAAATATCCTATCATAACTAATTTTCTTATAACTGCACTTTTATCTAACATTTCTTCTTTACTTATTTTTTCAATTTTTGTTAAGACCTCCTCTGGAAGCCTTATGCCCATTGGTTTTATCATTTATTTACCTCCATTAAAATTTTATCTATAACTACATTACTAAACCATCCCATTTTTCTTAATTGATTTACAGAAGATATAAATTTCTCCTTACTTATTATTTTTTCCCTATATAATTTTAATATAATAATCGGGGTTCCTATAAGTTTCAGGTTTAATATTGTTTTCTTTTCTCTTACATTATCATCATCTGTTGCGAGTAGCTCTGCATTTTCCTGCCAATATAATGCAACTGCTTCTGCTTCTCCCCTTTGTATTCCAAATTCATTTGCCTTTTTTAAGAGTTTTTTATTTTTTATTTTTTTGACAATTATTTTGTTTTTATTTATTAATTCATAAGTTATCATTGCATCATTGTAACCTTTTTCTTTTCCGACCATAATCTCTGTATAAACTTTTTCAGGAATAATAACTTTTTTGAAAAAATCGCAACTATTTTCAAGTAGGGATATCTTAGCTAAATGTATTACAACCATTGCATCTTTTACTATTATCATTGTAATACAATGTGCACAATGTATATAAATGTTTTGATGAAAAATAATATCAAAATTAAAGAGTGAGGAATAGGCCACCTTCT
Source organism: Candidatus Woesearchaeota archaeon (assembly GCA_964399015.1). GTDB lineage: Archaea > Nanobdellota > Nanobdellia > Pacearchaeales > GW2011-AR1 > ARS1285. The sequence continues at coordinate 6,367 of CAYNOY010000033.1, forward strand.
GTCAAACCCTCTTAATTAAGAGATGGTTTGTGTCAACATTCTACTTAGCGAGTGTAACTCATTAATTTAAGTTTGCTCTTGCATCAACCAAGATACTCGTTTCATCAAATCCAATCTTTCGTTGCTTCCTCCATGAGTTCATTGCTCTTGATTGGCTGTGGCGTTTCTGTAGCAGTGCTTTGCCTTGCGACAATCCACTTTTGTGGGTGGTTATTTTTGTGATGGGCGGACCTTCCTCAGAATTATATGTTTATATTTTTAACATAGGTTGACTTAACAACTTAACTCCGATAGTTGACTACCTCACTCTAAAAAAATGAGTTGTTGTGGGTTTTTAAAGTTGCTGGTTTGATTTCCTCCTCCGCGGAAAGCCGGTTCAGAGAATCAAAGATTCTCTGACTCTTCAAAAAGAAGGGTTTTTGAAGATTTACGCCTTTCCCTTTCCGCCCCACTTATTGATATGTTGTCAAGAATTTTAGGATAGGGGGTTTTGTTTATTTTGTGGAGATATTTGAAGATTCTAGAATTAAATTTTATATCTTTCAAGAAATTTAGATAAATCAAATGTTGGATTATATTTCCTATAAGCAGTTACTTCTGTTGTATTCATCTTCCCAATCATTTTTTCTCAATCTCTAATATCCCAATTATTTGAATCAGAATTATCAATAAACAAACCTTCACTTTCTAACGTTTGAATTAACTTACCCAACTTTCCTGAATGAATACTATAAGTTCTACTTCTTTCTATCATTTGAATAATTGATTTTATCATTCTTTAAACTTTCCTAATTGATTATTTTCACTCCTGACTAAGGAAAACTCATGTTTAAAAAGGATAAAAACTGGATAAATTTATGGATGATTTAGAGACAGATGATCTGGATTTAGATGACATTGAAGAAGACTTTAAAGAAGTTGAATCTGAATGATTTGATTAATTAAATGTCTAATTTTTTAGAAATTTTTGGGATTTGTCTAGCTCTGATTATCGCTCTTCTTAATTTTGGAGCGATAATTTCATGAGATAATTTCTTTTTTAGGATTTCTATGTTCCGATTTGCCCATGATTTTTTAAGTCTGTCTTTTTTAATTACTTCGACCATTTTATTGATTGATTCTTCGGTTACTTCAAATTTGTCTAGTGCAACTGTTTTGAATTTGTATTTTGCTAAGTCTTTTATGAATACTGGATAGGTGTAGACTGCCGGGATTAGGCCTGCTGCCAGGACTTCTAATAGATTATTTCCGAATCCTTCTATCTCACTGAAGTAAGTTGTGATACCTCCAAGTTTTCGAATGATTAAAGGGGATTCTTCAAATGAGATGCTTGATTTTTTGTAATCTTCTGCAAATATTAAAAAAAATTTATCTGTATTATATTTTTTAGATAGTTTTTTGTTTATTCTTAATAATTTCTTTTTGTAGTTTCCTCTTTCGTCTCCTGAGTGTCCTGAAACAAAAAAAACCATTGCTTTTCTCATTTTTTTCTTTTTTAGTTTTGCGAAAAGTTCATAGGTATATTCTAGTGCAAAGTCGATTCTTTTTCTTGGAACAACTCGGGTGTGTTGTAGGCAGAATTGGACATCGTCTAATTTTAATTTATTTTCTTTTAGTAAATCATTTATTTTAAAATCTTCTAGAAATTTATGAGTTCTTTCTGTGTATTTTTCTGTGTTTAAATCATCTACTGTGTTGATTAAAGTTGTTGCAGTGTTATAGACTACTGTGTGATTTTTAATTGAGCTTTCGTAAAATCCCGGGCTTCTCTTATCTAATTCTAAAAGGTATTTTTGTGCCATTTCCAGTTGGAGTGTATTGATAAAGATTATATATTCGACATATTTTCCTGGAACTCCTTCAATTAAATATCTTTTAAGATCTATTGAAGGTCTTGAATATCTTTCTCTTTCTAGATGTGAGTCGTGCCACCAAAGAATGTATTTAGGAGTTTTTCTTCCTGCAGTTATTTCATCTCGATAATATCTTGATAGAGCTAATGCTGAAATAAAGTTTACTGGATGTGAATAATTGTGGACGATTATGACATCTATTTTTTTATCTGTTATGAATTTTTTTATTTCTTGTTTTGCTTTGCTGATTGCTAATTCTGTTTCTTCACTTAATTGTCCTCCGAGACCTTCGTTAAAATATTTATTTAGTAATTTGTTTATTGGATATTTGTGCCATAATAATTTGCATTGTCTGATGTATGGCGAGGAGTTTTTTGCTTTTCCAACTAAATAATAAATGTTTGATTTTGGAATATCCATTGATGAAGTCATAACGTTTTCGACTTGTTTCATTACGATTGAAACTCCGTCTGCAAATCCGACTTGTGAATGTAAAATTCCGTAATTTAATTTAGGTATATCTTTTTTTCTAAATTTTCTTTGTTTGGCTAATGTTGTTTTTTGATTTTGATTTTTCATTTTTTGTTAAATAGAGTTTTTTGAGAGTAATTTTTATTTATAGTGTTTTAAGGACGCTGAATTATATAAGTGTTATGTAGTTTTGGGGGTGAATTTTTTGTTGTTGTTTTTTGGAGGTAGATAGGGTTTTTAAAAGTTGAGAAGAGTTCGAATGGGTTTGGAGTTAATGGTGTTGGGGGTGCAGTTTTTTTCCTCCATCGCGGAAAGCCGGCTATCGCCTTTTCCTTTCCTTCCTGCAATTACTATTAGTGTGTAAATTTTTTATGAGTGAGATAAGTTTTCTTAGAATTGTTTTGTATCTTTGCTTTAAAAATAATTTTTAAGAGGCAGACATGGACGGCAAATCCATTAAAATTGGAGAAAATAAAAACTATTCTCGATCCAGTGTTAATAGGCTGACGTATAGAAACGGTCTTTTTATTAACTTCACCTTTTTATCTACCTCTTAGAATTGATAAAATTGATTGAAGTATTTAAGGATTTGTTTGGTTTAGAATTAATAATTATGGTCAAATACAATCTTTCTGAGATATAATTCTTTCTTTGTAGAATCATAATCAAATATAATCCTATATTTGTCAATTCTTACTCTAGAAAATTTGTTCAGGGAATGTAGAAGTCTTTTGTATCTTGCAGGGTCAATAGCTATTTCATTTATCTTATTGGCAATACGTTTTTGTATTGAAAAGTCCAATTTTTTAAAATCTTTTTCAAACTGCCTTGTTGGTAGAATTTTGTAATTCATCCCAATCTGCAAAGTCTCTATTTTTTACTTCTTCATCTGATTTTTCTAAAGACTCCATGAATTCTTTATTATTTACTAATTCTAGAGATTCCATTTTTAATTTAATGTCTTCTAAAGATTTCATTAGGTCTGCAAAATCTTGTTTTTTTATTGTTAAAGATTCCATGTTAGTTGATATTTCTGAATGTTTATATAATTTATGGTTTTATAATTATTTAAACTATAGATATACTTTGTCCTCCTGCGGAAAGCCGTGCTCGCACTTTCCCTTTCCGCCCCAATTATTGATAATCTATAAATTTTAATGTTATGTTTTATGAATTGTTTGAGGGGTAGTCTCTGGAGATTCTAGAATTAATTATTAAAGACTCACAATCTCGGGAGCATATGGAGGAAGATATTTTTCAATTCCTTGGACCTCTAAGGGTAGATCTTCTTTAATCTGACTTCTTCTAAGTTCTTTAATAGGTCCTTTAGGAATTAATTGAATGCTCCCATAAAATCCTTTTGATTTATCGCCTCTAAACGAATGATTATCTGTTTCCCATACGCTTCTCCTTGAATGGCCTTGTGTTGTCTCCATAAAAATTTCTTGGTATTATTTCTTTTTAAACTTTTCTACTCTAACCTTTTTGCTGATTTTGAGAGTTATCACTATCTTTTAACCTTTTAGAAAAAAGATTGAGTTATCAAAGTATACAGATAGGAAAGTCTTTCGAGTTCTTGAACCATCAGACTAATTTATTGATTAAATATATCAGTAAAAAAATTGTGGCTTTTAGTAGTTGCAGACTGAATTTCTCGTTGCCTTGAAACTTACATCTCAACTCTATCAACGTCGTCTTTTACGACGGCCTATGTTATCTCGTTTTGCGGATGGCTTCGTGCTTAGATGCTTTCAGCGCTTATCCATATAATGCGTAGCTGCACAACATGCTCATAACAATTGTTACACCAGAGGCATCGAATTCCGGTTCCTCTCGTACTACGGAATCCTTCCACTCAAATAACGACACACCAAATAGATATCATACAATCTGTCTCACGACGA
>CAYNOY010000034.1:0-10473 GCA_964399015.1 Candidatus Woesearchaeota archaeon
GCCTGTAACTTCATTTAAGGCAACTGATTGTATTATTGTTGCTAATCCAATAAAGACTCCTGATGGATTGAGTAGTATTAAGAGAGTTGTGCAGTTGGCAGAAGTTAGAAAACATTGGACAAAAGATCCTGAAGAAGAGGGCGGGTTTGTTGATTTGCTTAAGTATAATGTTGAGAAAGATGAGTTGGAGGCTACTGAGGAATTGATTAATGGGGATTCTGAGATAATTAAAAATATTGCTTCAGGAGTTAAGGGCTGGGCTGGATATTGTGATGCGGTTTATGATAATATTTTACTTCGGGGTAGGGTTAAACAAGAAATTGTTGATGTTGCTAAGAAGTTGAATCGGGAGGATATTCTTGAGGCAGGATTTAATTCAGTGAGTAATAATATGTTTCATCATTTTTCTAAGGAAGTTTCTAAGGAGGTTGGGTTGCCTGTTGGTGACGTGGTGTTTGGGAAGTGGCAGAAATGGTTGATGGAAGAGATAAAAGGGAAGAGGTTTTAGTATTTAGGTTCGCTTCGCTCACAACTTATTTTATGTCAGATTGGGAAGCTTCGCTAACCCAATCTTCTAATCTTATTGATAGTGGGTGTATTTTATTATGGAGGGGTTTGAGTTTTCTTAGGATTGGAATTAATTTAGATTTGATTGATGATTTTATTATTCTGGATATTTGAGATTATTAGTAATTGGGACGAAAAGGGAAAGGTGAAACTTATTTTTTGTGGGAAGATTAATTTCTATAGCTTTTTCTTTTTTCTTTTAAGGTGTCTGCGTATTCTTTTAATCTTCTTTGAATTCCTTGCGAGAATGAACTAACTTGGAATGTAGGATTGCTTTTGTCGATTTGAATTTTTTTTGTTAAATTAATTACATTTTTAGTCGGAGACTTTCCTGTTGCAAAATAAAAAAGTAATGCTTGATTGCATAACTGATATCCCCCTATGCAAATGTGTAAATCATTGGGATCTTGAGTTTTCATTTGTAATCCTGAATTGGGAACACTTTCAATACTTTCGATTATTGTATCAAGTCCTTTTGTATTTATTACGAATTTATCTTTTTGGGTGTTTGCCCCATGCTCTCCATAAGTACCTAAATTCCAGGCAGTACTTCGGATAGCTTCGAATTGAGTATTAAAATTATTAAAATATTCTTTTATTTTTGTATCATCAAATTTCATAGTAATATATTCCTTTTGACATTTATAAAAATTATTGTTTTCTAATGGGGGATAAAAATTTTAATTGGTTGTGGCAGTTAATTGGGATATTTGTTCTTATTTTAATAATTTTTTATTTATCATAAATATTTTTTCTATACCCTATTTTTAGTATATTTATTATATCTTCTTTGATTGAGAATAAGACTCTGTATTCTCCAATTCTTAAACTAAATTCGTTTCGGTTTTTTAATCTTTTAGTTTTAGAAAAAGGATCGAAGATAAGTTCTTTGATTTTCTTTATGATTCTTCTTGATACAAATTCATTTAATTTATCTAAATATTTTTCTGTTTCTTTATCTAATATAATTTTATACATTATATAATTTATACACTATAATCCGAACTTTTTTTCAATTTCTTCAAAAGTTATAAATTCACCTTTATTAATTCTTTTTTCAGCTTCTTCAAGTTCTTTTTTTGTTTTTTCATTTATTTCCCTTTGATCTTCAATCATGTTTTCGATTATTTCATTGTAGGTTTCTTTTTCAAATATTTTCATAGTGTCTAATATTTGTTTTACATTGTTTGATATTTGTATTGTAGTTGCCATTTTATTATAATGAATTATAATTGGCTATAGCTTATAAATATTTCTATAATATTTTTTGTTAGGGGGTAAAAACAAGAACTTTTATAATCTTAAGTTTCTATCTTATTTAATAAAAAGGTGATGATATGGAAGTTGATGAAGTTTTGAAAAAGTATTCTCGGAAGATTGAGAGTGAGATTGGTAATTATGATAAGTCTAGGGCTAGTGGGGATAATAGTTCTGTGGATTATGGTAAGTTTAAAACTGAGATGATGCCTGAGTTGTCTCGCTATGAGAAATGGGCTAAGAGTTTGGGAAATGTGATTAAGATTAAATTGTCTCAAAAAGATATTGATAAATTTTCTAAACCTTTGAATGCGGCGCATTTGAGTGTGACTCCTTCGGAGGCAGTTAGTTTTGCAGGAATGAGTTTTGCAGGTTTGCTTTTATTAGGTATTTTGATGAGTGTTGCTTTTTGGTTTCTTGGGGGGGGACCTGGTTTTTCTTCTTTTCCTTTTTTGTTTTTGGGTTTGATGTTGGTTTCATCGATGTTTGTATTTTATTATTTTTATACAATGCCTACTCGGTTGGCAGTTAAATGGAGGTTGAAGGCGAGTAGCCATATGGTTCCTGCAATTCTTTATACTGTTATTTATATGAAGCATACAAGTAATTTGGAGCGGGCGATTAGTTTTGTGAGTCAGCATATTGAGGGACCTTTGGCTTTGGATTTGAGGAAGGTACTTTGGGATTTGGAGACTGGAAGATTTTCTTCTGTTAAGGATAGCCTGGATAATTATCTTGAATTTTGGAAAGATACTAATATAGAGTTTGTGGAAAGTTTTCATTTGATTGAAAGCAGTTTGTATGAACCTGATGATGTTCGGAGGATTATGATTTTGGAAAGAGCTTTGTCTGTTATTTTGGATGGGGTTTATGAGCGGATGTTGAAGTACACTCATACGATTAAATCTCCTTTGACTAATTTGTATATGTTGGGAATTGTTTTGCCTACTTTGGGTTTGGCGCTTTTGCCGTTGGCTTCTGCTTTGATGGGGGGATTGATAAGATGGACTCATGTTTTTGTGATGTTTAATTTGATTGTTCCTTTTTTTGTTTATTATCTTACTTCACAGGTTATGCTTAGAAGGCCTGGGGGATATGGGGAGTCTAGTTTGTTGGAGAAGAATCCACTTTATTATAAGTATGTTAGTAAACGACCTTATTGGATTGCAGGTGCTATTTGTCTTCCATTTTTATTAATTGGATTGTTACCAGTTATATTTGGTTATACTCCTGTTCCGGGATGGTTGGGGTTGCAACCAGATTATGCTTATGTTGATGTGGGGCTTGGTTTTTTAGGGGATGGATTTATATTTCAATTTGAAGAGTCGGGTTTTGGGAGGGTTGGGCCTTTTGGTTTTGTTGCCTTGTTGTTGAGTTTGTTTATTCCTTTTTCTTTGGCAATGTTTTTTTCCATAAGTTTTTCGATGAGGACTAAGGAGTTGATTAAGTCTAGGAATTCTACTAAGGATTTGGAGGGAGAGTTTAATAGTAGTTTGTTTACTTTGGGTAATCGATTGGGTGATGGAACTCCTGCAGAGATTGCGTTTGCTAAGGTTGCAGAATCTGTTAAGGGGCAGAAGACTGAGGATTTTTTTAGAATTGTTAATAGTAATATTCAGTCTATGGGGATGAGTTTGGAGGATGCACTTTTTAATCCGCGTCGAGGGGCTTTGGTTTATTACCCTTCGGGTTTGATTGCTACCTCTATGAGAATTTTGATTGAGAGTGTTAAGAAGGGTTTGAAAGTTGCTGCTCAGAGTTTGATGAGTATTTCAGAATATGTTAGAAATATTCAGAAGATTAATGAGAGGTTGAGAGATTTGCTTGCAGATGTTGTTTCTGATATGAAAAGTAATATGACTTTTTTGGCTCCGCTTTTGGCAGGTATTGTTGTTGGTTTAGCTTCGATGATTACTGGAATTTTGGGGCAGTTGAAATATATGTTGGATTTTGGGGGGGAAGAAGGTGCTTTGGAGGGGCTTGGTGGTTTGGGGCAGATTACCCAGTTGTTTGATTTGGTTAATATGATTCCACCTTATTTTTTGCAGATGGCTATCGGAGTTTATATTATTCAGATAATTTTTATTTTGACTGGAACTTTGGTTACTATTGATGCTGGAGAGGATAGGTTGAGTCAGACAAATACTATTGCCAAGAATTTGAAGAGGGGAAGTATTTTGTATTTGTTGACTGCTTTGCTTTCTATTTTGGCGATGTTTGGATTGACTAAGGTGGCTTTGGGCGGGATTGCTGGTTAGTTGAAGGAAGGGTTTTGGAGGCGGGCTTAGGTAGGAGATTTAATAACATTTATTAATGCTGTTTGGTAAATTTATTAATGAGAAAAGAGATGAATTTTGTAGGGTTATTTTGGAATAGGTTTAGTTTGAAATGTCGGAGAGGTTTGACTGCAATGGAGTTTATGATTTATGCAGTGATTATTGTTGCGTTTTTGTCTTTGATGGTTTATGTTTCTGCTCGGATGGGGTTTGGTGGTGGAAGTACGATTAAATATATCCGGGAATTTTTGAAATTTGGGGGGTGATTGGAATGAGGATTGTTAAGGATAAACGTGGTGTGATGTGGAAATATTTGTTGGCGATGATTTTGGGAGTTGTTTTAATTGTTATGATGGTTTGGGTTCTTTATATGGGGAATAAAACTAATTGGAAGTTTATTCAGGATTTGCCTGTGAATTATACAGGTAGTGATAGGGTTATTGAATTGAGTGCTGAGGAATTAGAAGCTTTGGATTGTAAGAAGGTTGGGAGGATTGGAGGTGATGGTTATTTAATTATTGGAGATGTGAGGAGTAATATTTATTTGGGTGAGAGTGGGAAGTTGTGGTTGAATGAGAAATGGGGACTTTTTAATCCGTTGGGAACTGATGAAGAGATTGGAAAGGTTGAAAATGGGGTGATGAGTTTTGATAAAGTTTGGTTACAAGATTTAAAAAATCTTAGAATTGAGGATGAACCTACTGAGGGTATTCCTAGTGAAAAAGAATTTGATTTATTGAATGGTGCGTCTATGCCTGTTGGAAATGTTATTTGTAGGGATGCTGATGAGGTTGAAGCTTATGATGAAGAAGAGGATTGTAAGAAATCTATTGGGAGTTGTAGTGTTTTTAGTGGGGAGTGTAGAGATGATTTGACTAATGAAGAAGTAAAAGAAGTAAATGAAATTTTGGACCCTAATGATGAATTTGAGGATATTACTGTGGGATGTATTGACAATGAAATTTCTTTTGGAAAAATGAATTGTGGTTTAAGAAAATCTTGTTGTGTTGAAAAAGGTGAATCTAAGTTGATTAATTCTGAATTGCAGATTGCAGATTTTTCTTTTTATCGTGGAATGCATCCTCGTAATCTTGAGGGGGATAAAGTTGCTTTGGTTGATAGAGGAAATTCCTTGGAGGCAGTAATTGGTACAACTTATAATTTTAGATATGAGATTTTGAATAATTTAGGGGAGACTAATGGTTATTGTTATATTATCCGAAGTGATAAGAGAATTGAGGAGGTAGGTTATGTTAAGAAGGGGGATAAGATTATTCCAGGCATATTGGAATGGAATCCTACTTCTGAAACTAGTTTTGAATTGATTGTTTGGGCTAGTGATGATGATTCTATTCTTAATGTTTTTAAGAGAATTAATATAATCCCCAAAAAAATTTATGGAGCAGATGATGTTGCAGATGATGAATTTAAGCTTAAGGCAAGTAATTCTAAACCTCGTGATTTTTTTTATATTACTTTAACGGATTTTTTTGATTTTGATTATTATAGTGAAAGGAGAAGTGTAAAAAGATTTAAGATAATTAATTTGGGTAAAAAGGGTGTTTTTTCTTCGGAAATTTCTTTTGAAATTCAGGGGTATTATGAGGGTAATAGTAGGTGGGGTTGGAAATATATTGATTGTAATGGTTTGCCTGGTATTGGATATATTGGGTTGAGTGATTTAAAGGATAGTTTAACTGAGACTTTGACTAAAAATAAATGTAATATTAATAATGACTAAAATGAATAAAAAAGGAGTTAATGAATTGGTTAGTGAAGTTTTGGGAATTGTTTTAGGAGCAGTTATTTTAGTTTTGATTTTATTTCCTTTGGCATGGGGAATGTATAATTTGTTTACTAAACCTGGAGTTGATGAGCAGGCGAAAGCTACATTTGAACAGATTGTTGCGGAGATAAGTGGATTGAGAGAGGGAGAGAGTAGTGAGTATTTAGTTGTTAATCCTGAGGGATGGAGTTTGATGAGTGCGGGAAGTATTTTGTATATGTGTGATGTTAAAGATTTTAGTTTCGAGGAACTTGATAAACAAGAGAATATTATTCGGGCGTGTAAGGAACAGAATAATCTTTATCATAATTTTGATTTTAATTTGGAATTAATTGATAGTTCTACTTTGGGTTCATGTTTTCATTTTCAAGCAGGTAATAAGTGTGTTGCTTTGGATGAGCTTCCTCTTAATTTGGTTTTTATAAAAGAAGATGGAGTTGTGAAAATTACTAGTCCTAGTCAGGTTAAATCTGATGAGATGTTTGAAGATTTTTTGGATTTTAAGGGAAGTTTTTCTAAGTCGGTTAGAGCATTGGTTAGGGATTATGCTGAAGACTATGATTCATCTAGGTTTGAACTTTATAAGATTACCAAAGAATATTTTTTTGGAGAGGAAGAAGAGGCTGCTAAAATTACAAAAATTTTGGATGAATATTTTGGACAATTAGATGTTGAGGGAGATTTGAGAATAAGTGTGGAAGATTTTGATTGGAAATTTACTTTGTCTAGATATTCTTCGGATTTTGAAAGTTACGGAGATATACTTTTGAAATCTTCTGATTCTAAATGGATTTTGTCTACAATTCCGGGAACTTTTAGTTCTAATGTTTATGAGTTTGAGGTTGGAGGTAACAAATATAAAGTTACTTTAGATTATTATGATGTAGGTGATATTGATGGCTGAACCAAAACCAGTTTTAAGTGGAATAGTTAAATTTTCTTTAGCTTTGATTTTGTTTTTGTTGATGTTTTGGGCTTTGATGTCTTTGTTGAAAAGATTTTGGGGGATGGCTTAAATGAAATTTTTTTCAAAGGGCGAGATTACTTTGGGAACAATTGTTGCAATAGTTTTGTTGGTGATTGGTTTTGCTATTATTTTGTTTTTTTTGCTTTTGTTTAATTGGGGGGAGGAAGTTGATAGGGAAGTTTGTCATCAGTCTGTGATTTATCGAGGGACTTTGCCTACTTTGGTAGATGCTAAAAATTATGTTCCGTTGAAATGTAAGACGGCTAAATATTGTATTAGTTCTAGGAAAGATGGGGAATGTGCTGAATTTAAAAATTCCGAAGATTCGCAGGTTGTTGAGGTTAGTGATTTGGAAGAACTTGAGAGATTTATTGCTAGAGATTTATTGCAGTGTTGGAGTACTATGGGTGAGGGGAAGGTAAGTATTTTTTCAGATTGGTTGAATAGTGAGTTTGGAGTTGGTTCAACATATCCTAATTGTGTTATTTGTAGTCGTATTGCTTTTGATAAGGCTAATTTGGAAAATGCAGGAATTGATTTGAAAAAGATTGATATTAAAACTTATATGTTGACTCATGCGGCTCCTGGGAAAGAAGTTAGTTATGCAAAATATTTGGCAGGAGATGGAGTTATTAATGTTGGGCTTACAGGGGATTTTGATATGGATCGGATTGTTGAAGGCGAGGAAGGATTGGTTTTGGAAGATGAGCTTGATACGATTGAGGTTGTTCCGGAAGGTTATGTTGAAGAGGTTGGTGAAGATTATATTGAGCCGGAGTTGGCTATAATGTTTATGCAGATTAGTTCTCCGGTTTATATGGATGTTTTGAAAAATACTTTGGGGATTGCAGGCGTTGGTGTAGGGGCTAGTTTTTTTACGGCTCCTCGTTTGGTTGCTCGGTCTGCTTTTAGTGGTCCGGCGTTTGTTGCAGTGGGTGCTTTGGCAGGAGTAGGGCTTGCGTCTCAGTATTATAATGTTGAAGGGAATCGAGAAGTTACTGCAGGATATTGTGGAGATATTTCTTCTGGAACTAAAGCTCAGAAGGGTTGTAGTGTTGTTGTGAGTACGAATTATGATGCAAGTGATGTTGCTCAATATTGTAAACGGATTGAGAGTATTGCTTAGGTGAGGTTTTTATGGTGATGAATTGTTTAATTAATAAAAAAGGGGACGCGAATCTTTTGAATGTTATTCTTTTTTTAGTTTTGAATTTAGTTTTTATTTCAGTTATGTTTGTGTTTTTAGATTATGTTGGAAGTCGAGCTGGAATTTATGAGCAAACTTATGCAAAACAAATTGCTTTGATTATTGATAATGCTCGTCCTGAGATGGTTGTTGTTTTAGATGTTAGTGATGGTTTGAAGGTGGGTAAGAAGTCTGTTGGGGATTTGTCTAGAGCTTTTGTTTTGGAAGATGGAAGGGTTAAGGTGGATTTGGGGGGTGGAGGAGGTTATAGTTATGAATATTTTTCTAATTATGATGTTAAGTTAACTTTGGTTGGAGATGAATTGACAATTGGAATTGTTCGTATGGGGGAGGAATTTCTCAACCCTTTTAAAAAAGGCTTGACCCAAAACAATATTCAACAAGAAGGGACAAGTTACCCCTCTCTTGATGAAGATGTTGAGGAGGTTGTTGAAAATGTATAGATGGAATAAAAAAGGTTTAGAAATAGTTCTTTCTACTTGGTGGTTTTTGGTTATTTTTATGATTGGAGGGGGAATAGTTATTTCTGCAGGAACTTATTATTCTGAGAATTTGGATATTAAATTTTTGGAGGCAGATATTTTGGGAGATAGAATTTTGGATTGTATTGCTGATAATGGTTATTTGATTGAGGGAGTTTTTGAAGAGGGATTTTATTTTAATTGTGGTTTGGATAAATCTAAATTTGGAGAAGGGAGCAATTATTTTTTTAAAGTTTGGGTTGATGGGGAGTTGAAAGTTGGAGGCGGAGATTATTCTATTGAATCTAATTGTAGAATTAGGAAAAAAGGGGTTGAGGCTACTGAATATTTTCCAAGATGTAGTGAAAAGGAAATTGTTGTTTTGGATGAAATTGGGGGATTGGTTGTTGTTAAGGTGTTGACTGCTTCAAATCAGCAAGGGAGGACAGAGTTTGTAGTTTAAAATGGTTATGGGAAAAAATGCAGAACAGAGAGTTGGAAAGACTATAACTTGGGTTGGAGGTTTTGTTATTGTTTCTTTTGTGATGTTTTTACTTATTATTGGTTCTAATATTTATGCAGGGTCTCGGTGGGTGAGTGGAAGTTGGGATAAGGTTGATTTGGTAAAATATGAATCAGATGATTTAATGATGCAGAGAATTTTGATTAGTTTTTTGAGTAGTGGGGATGATAAGGATATTAATGATTTGATTTTTGAATGGGATTCTTTGGAGGTTGCGAGTAGGGGGGATGTTGAGGCGAAGATTGAGAATGGTGTTGGATTGTTTTTTTCTGAATTAGGGGATTGCTATGTTTTAGTTATTGATAGGAATAAGGAACCTGCTGAGGAAATTTATAAGAGGGTGAGGGGTATGCAAGGGGCAGGAGAGGTTGGTAAGGCTGTTGAGGAAAATCTTATGATGTTTAGTAATATGGGTTTGAAGAAATCGGATGTTATTGTTGAGGCTATTGAGGGGCATAAGAGAAATTTGTTGAATACTGAGGGAATTATTTTTCCATTGATTTTGGATGATAAAGAAATTAGATTAAATTTTTATTATGGGGATGATTGTTTATGAATCGTAAAAAGGCTGTGGTTGATGTAGCAATTTTAATTTTTATGGCGATAGTTTTATCTGGATGGGCTTTGTTTACTTTTGTTTCTAATTCTGGACAGATTGAGGGGATTGTTAAGGATTCTAGGTTTTTGGATAAAATTTATGTAAATGAGGAAATGATTGAATTTTATATTTTTGAGGTTATGGAAGAAGTTATTGCAGAAGGTTTTAGTGGTGAAGATGAATTTGTTTCAAAGTTTAATGAAGGATTTGGTCGGTATGGAGATAGTGAAGCTTTTAAGTTTTTTAGTTTTGAGGGGGATTTGGTTAAGGGTGATAATGTTGAGATTGTTGATGGGGAAGTTAGGTTGAAGATTAATTTTAGAGGTGAGGAAGAGTTTGGGGAGAGGATTGAGGTAGTTTATAGTTTTTCTAGAGTTTTTGTTAGGGATATTAATTGATTAGATTTTTAAAGATTGAATTGTTTAATTTTGTATGGTGAATAAAAAAGGGGAGATGATGTGGTATATTTTGGGTTTGATATTAGTTGCTATTGTATTGGTTATTGTTGTGTATGGTTTGTGGAAGACAGTTGTTGGACCTGGAGGAAGATTGTGGGGGAATGACGATAATGTTGGTTTGATTGTTCAGGAATGTAAAGTTGCTTGTCTTTCGGGGCTGAAGAGTGAATATTGTGATAGGACTCGGGAAGTTTATTCTTTGGATAAAAGTTTATCTGGGAAGAGAAGTTGTAGCTATTTGGAAGATAAGTTAGATGATTTGAGTTGTGATAAGGTTAATTGTTAATTTATTTTTAAGTGAATTGGTTTATCGAGGGGGGCTTTGCGTATAAACTATTTATTCAAACTTTCAAAGTAACTTAATCGCCTATGA
>CAYNOY010000035.1:0-9924 GCA_964399015.1 Candidatus Woesearchaeota archaeon
CGCTTATCACTCCCCCCCAAATCCCTTCCGCCACATCCCCCCATTTCTCCAATCACCCAAACAAAACTTAAAAACCTCTTTCTCCTTCTAAATTTAATAAACAAAAAAGCTAAACCCAATAATCAAAAACAGGTAACTCAAAATCGCACACATAAAAAAACTAATCATGAAAGGATTCAAAAGTTTTGCAAGAGAAACAACAATCGAAATGGATGAACACATGAACATCATTGTAGGTCCAAACGGCTCAGGAAAATCAAACGTAACAGACGCACTCTGCTTTGTCCTAGGAAGACTGTCAATAAAATCAATGCGAGCAGCAAAAGCATCACACTTAATTTTCTCAGGAAACAAATTCTTCAAAGCAAGCAACGAAGCATTCGTAGAATTAATCTTTGACAACGCAGACAGAACCTTCGCACTAGATGACCCTGAAATAGCAATAAGAAGAATCGTAAGAAAAAACGGACAATCCATTTACAAAATAAACGGCCAAACAAAAACAAGACAAGAAGTAATCGAACTCCTAAGCCACGCAGGAATCGACCCTCACGGATTCAACATAGTTCTTCAAGGAGAAATACAAAGATTTGTCAAAATGACTCCAGAAGAAAGAAGAAAAGTCATAGAAGAAGTCGCAGGAATTTCAGTATATGAAATGCGAAAAGAAAAATCACTGAAAGAATTAGAAAGAACAAACGAAAAACTAAAACAAATAAATGCAGTCCTAAGAGAAAGAACAAACTATCTAAAGAACTTAGAAAACGAAAAAGAGCAAGCACTAAGATTCCAAAAACTTCAAGAAACCGTAAAAAAATGCAAAGCATCAATCATAAACAAAAACATCCAAGAAAGATTAAGTGAACGAAAAAACAATGAAATTCAAATAGAAGAAAAAAGAATAGAAATAAGTCAAAAACAAAAACACATAGAAACCCGAGAAAAAGAAATAGAAATTCTAAATGATAAAGCAGATCACATAACAAAAACAATTCAACAATCTTCAGGACTTGAACAAGACACTTTAGCAAATCAAATCTCAGAACTAAAACAAGAAATAGCAGGACTAATCGCAAGAAAAGAAAACTTTGAAAATCAATTAGGTGAATTAAGCCGAAGAAAAATCTCCTTAGAAGAAACAATCAAAACCCAAGAACAAGAAATCCAAGAGATGGCAAAAGAAAAAGGTAAAAACAAAAAACAAGAACTTGAACAAAAAAAAGCAAAACTCGAAGAACTAGACAACCTCAAAAGACAATATCTTTTACTTAAATCAAATATCTCGACAACAACAAACCAAATACAAGACAAAGATAGGCAAATTCAAAGACTAAAAAACGAATCAAATTTCATCATAGAACAAATAGAACAAATAGAAAAAGAGATTAAAATAAAAGAATCTTTAGAACAACACAAAGAAGCACTTATCAATCTAAACTCCAACTTAGAAAAAAACAAACATAAAACAACCTCCATAGAAATAGAACTAACAAATAAAGAAAAAATATTCGCAGTAGAAGAACAAAAAATCAAAGAAGCAGAAAAAATCATAAAACAAGTTTCAGAATTAGACACTTGCCCACTATGTAAAACAAAAATCACAAAAGAACACATAACCGAAGTAAAAAATAAATCCAACAAAAAAATACAAGCTTCAAAAGAATTAATCCAAACAACAGAACAACACATAAAACAAAACAAAGAAACAATCACTCAACTAAAAACAAAAATCGCAGAACAAGCAATGGAAATTAACGCAAGAAACATTGACATGGTAAAACTTCAAACAATCAATGATAAAAAACAACAAATCAAAAGAGACAATGAACAAATCAAAGCACTTGAAACAGAATTCAATAATCTTAAAACAAAAAAACAATCCCTAGAATCTCAATTCTCAAAAATAAAAATGAGCGAAGAAGAATATGAAAAATTAAAATTAGAAGTTAATGAATTAGAAAGAAGTGAAGAAAGAAATCTTGGACAAGAAATAACTTCAAAGCAAAGAGAATTAGAAAGAATAAAATTAGCAATCAAACAAAACATTAGAGATAAAGAAGAAATCACCGAAGACCTCAAAGATATCCATTCATCATTAAAAGAAAAACAAACAGTAGTCACCCTCAAAGAAGACCAGGCAAGTATTCTAAAAAAGAAATATCAATCAATGTTTGAAGAAAAAAACTCCCTTCAAGATAAATCAAGAATCCTTGAAACCGAATTAATAAAAGTCCAAAACAACAAAAGAATCCTAGAAAACGACATTAACAACTTCAACATAATCCGTGCACAAATCAGTGCAAGAATAGATACCCATAAACAAGACTTCAAAGAGTTCAAAGACACAGAATTAATCAACCTCCCATTAGACAAATTAAGGGAAAAGCTAGATAACTCGGAGAATACCTTGGGACGTATAGGAAATGTAAACCTCCGAGCATTAGAAGTTTACGATGGAATCAAAGAACAATATGATAAGATAAAAGAAAAGGTAGAACAATTAGATAAAGAAAAAGAAGAAATCCTAAGAATCATCGAACAAATTGATAAAAAGAAAAAGAAATCATTCCTCGAAACTCTAAAAGATGTCAACGAATTATTCAGTAGAAACTTCACACAACTATCCACAAAAGGAATAGTCACCATAGAACCCCAAAATAAGAAAGATGTTTTTGAAAATGGTTTAGATATAATTGTAAGAATGTCTGGAAGAAAGATATTTGATGTTACATCTTTATCAGGGGGAGAGCAAACATTAGTAGCATTAGCATTAATATTCGCAATACAAGAATTAAAGCCTTATTGTTTTTATATTTTCGATGAAATTGATGCCGCTTTAGATAGGCGAAATAGTGAGAAGCTTGCATATTTATTTAAGAAAAATACCAAGCACGGTCAATATATTGTGATTACTCATAATGATAGTATTATTTCTGAGTCGAGTAATATGTTATATGGAGTTAGTATGCAAGAAGGGATTAGTAAGGTTTTGAGCATTGAATTGTAAATTCAAAAATGGAGAATCCTTCCAGAACTAAACCTCTCCTCTGCTTCACGAAACTGTTCCAACTACCCATTATCCTTCGCAGCCAAATAAACTCCTTGCCTTGTACAATAAAAATTCGAACCCAAAGCCTTTTCAAGATACCTCTTGTCCAAACATCCATCATTATCATCCATATGCTCCATTGCACGATTATAACTTTCTACGGTTTGAGAACCCGCTAAACTTAATCCTAAAAAAACTGCCCCAACATGTGCTACAACCAAACTAACTCCATACCTCAAAAAATCATTTTCATCACAAAAACCAAAAGAAGAAAGACCTGAAATAGTCATCAAACCTCCCGCTAAAGTAAGCCGATTTCCTATTGCCCCCACACATAAATTTTTTAATTCTCCCATAAAAATTATCAAAATATCTTTATTATAAACCTTTCTAATCTCCAAAACAATTAAATAATCTACTCCCTTCAACCAATAATGAAACCCCTTCCAACCCGCCCCATTCACCCCCTACTAAAATACACCCTCCTTCTAATCCTCGCAATAATTTTAGGGGCCCTTGCAGGTTGGCTAATCACAGATTATCTCGACATCACCTCAAACACAGCACTAAACACAATAAGAGTAACCTGGATACTAGGAATCTTCATAGGATTCGCAGCAGGAAGATACACAAAAAAATAATCAATAAATCAAACCTAACTAACTCCTCGCAATTAAATTCTTGACAACCTAATAATACTTCGGGGCGAAAAGGGAAAGGTGAACCGGCTTTTCGCGGTGGCGGGAAACAACCAAATCAATCATCTCCCACCAAATAAATCTATATAAACCATCAAAATAAATATTTCTTATGGTCGAAGAAGCAATTCTCCCCTTAGCAGAAATGGTAGGTTCCGCATTAGTTGGATGTGATCGTGCACCGTTCACTGAAAAATTATTATCAAGAAAAGTTGCATTAATAATCCTATTTCTAACTATGATAGTTCTAAGCAATATCATTATATTTAGGGCATTGTTTTAATATCAAAAACCAAAACTCTTAAAACCTCAAACCACCTAATACAAATATGAAAAAGAAAATATCTGTAAGCCTAACATTTTGGTGGATTCTCTCAATAGCATTTATGTTCATACTAGGAATATCAGGAACAATCTGGGATGAATCAGATTGGATATTTATATTTCTCGTAGTAGGTATAATAATATTAAATATAAAATTAAATAAAATCTTAGAACTACTTTCAAAAAAGAAAAAATAATTCAATTTTAATTTATTTAATCTCTCACATCCAACTTCTCTCAAACTCATCAACCCCGCCTTAATTCGCGCTCTCTCATAACCCCCAACCACCTATCCACCAAAACCCACCCCCATCCCATCACCACCGATCCTCCCACGCCTCAACAACATCCTCAGGAATCTCTACTTTCTCTTCCCTAGCCTTAACCCTCTTCCCAAAAACCCGCCACCACAATCCCCACAAAAAACCAATAAAAATCCCACTCAAATGAGCCATCCTCCCAACCCCTGCATCACCAAAACCAAACACTCCCATAACATCTCCCACAACCCATAATATCCCTGCAACAAACATCGGCATCATCAAACCAAAAGCCCAAACCATCATCATCGGACGCAAAACAATAATCGCGCCCAACACCCCATAAATCGCCCCACTCGCACCCAAACTACTCCCATAAAAATTCATCGCAAACAAATTAGCAACAACCCCACTAACCAAAAACAAAATCAAAAACCTCTTACTACCAATCAACCTCTCCAAAATAAATCCAAACAAAAGCAAAGCAAACATATTATACAACAAATGAACCATACTCCCATGCAAAAAAATCGCAGTAAAAACCCTCCAAACCTCCCCACTATAAACAGCATCACTATTCAAAACATAAGTCTCAGTAAAACCCGGAATCCCTGGAAGATTCTGCAATCCAAATACAAAAACACAAATCAAACTAAGCCAAAGAAAATAAAATTTAAATTTTGATTTAACCATAAAATGAAGAATAAAAAAGAGCTTATAAAATTAACCGCCCATCAACCCAAAAAACTTAAAAACCCTCAACCCCTAATAATAACATGAAAGCGAAACAAATTGGGAGTTATCCCCATCATCAGAAAATCAAAGTATTTTATGAGGCAGAAGATTGCACAAATCTTCATCATCGGAAAATCGAAAGATTTTATGAGGCAGGGGATTGCACAAATCCCCATCATACAAAGTGAATTTCTTAAAACTAGCTCAGCTTTCAATAACAAAAACTTTTTAATACCTAGTTTAATTAAATATTCATATGGCGGTTGTAGTTCAGTGGTAGAACGTACGGTTGTGGTCCGTAAAACAGGAGTTCGATTCTCCTCTCCCGCTTTTACAAAAAGAGGTAAAACAAAATGAAAACTGAAAACCCAAAAGGATTCAAAGACACTCCTAACGCAGAAAAAAGAATCCAAATAAGAAACATCATTGAACAAACATTTCAATTATACAACTTCACCCCAGTTGAAACTCCTATTATAGAATATGAAGAATTTGTAAAAGGGGATAACAAAGAAGACGAAGCGGTCTCAGACATATTTAAATTAAAAGATAAAGGAAACCGATCTTTAGCCCTTCGTTACGAATTCACATTCCAACTAAAAAGATTATCAAAAAACCAAAAACTCCCCTACAAAAGATATCAAATAGGCCCAGTCTTCAGAGACGAACCAATAACTGGAAACAGATGGAGACAATTCACTCAATGCGACATCGACACAATAGGTTCAACAATAAAAGACGAAGCAGAAATCCTAAAAGCTACTTCAGAAATCCTAAACAAATTAAACATCAAATTCACAATCAATATCAACAATAGAAAATTACTAAACGAAATACTTGAAGAACTAAAAATCTCCGAAGAAAATCAGCAACAAGTAATCAAAGAAATCGACAAATTAGACAAACTCCCAGAATCTGAAGTAAAAAACAATCTAAAAAAATACAACGCACAATCAATCCTAACTCTCTTAAAAAAACCAGAAACATATTTCCAAAAATACCCGGCCTACCAAGAAATAAAAGAACTAAAAAAACTCTGTTCATATTACAAAATCAAACTTAACTTCCAACCATTCTTAGCAAGAGGTCTTTCATACTACAACGGCTCAATCTTCGAAATCAAATCCCAAAACCTAAAAGAAACTATAACTGCCGGAGGTTCATATAAAATAAACAATCTTCAATCAACTGGAATCTCACTCGGACTAGAAAGATTAGAACTTCTAGCAACACTACAAATTTCAAACAAAAAAATACTAATCATATCACTAGGGCAAGACAAAGCCTCAATACAACTAGCAAACAATCTAAGAGAACAAAACATACCTACCCAAATCGCCTACAACAAACCAAGCAAAGCCCTTGATTACGCAAACTCAAATAACCTCCCACTAGTTATCTTCCTAGGTGATGAAGAAGTAAAAACTAAAAAACTAAAACTAAAAAATATGAACACTGGAAAAGAAGAACTAATCAACGAAAAACAACTAGAGAAAAAACTACAATCCCTCAAATAACAATCCCCAAATTCTCAACCAACCTCCATCCACCAATCTCTCCACCAACCCACAAACTTACTTACCACCAACACTAAAAACATTTCTACTTATTCTCAATTTCCAAGGAGTATCTTCAGTAATATAAATAATTCTCTGTCCCTCTTCCGGAACCCGGCCATTTTCCAAAGATAATTTCACACTATATCTATCAAAAACTCCTGGATCATTCCGATGTTTCATCAACTCATCCCCCTCAAACTTTGAAAGAAAAGCATATCCACTCAACTGAATATCTCCTCCATTAGCCATCCTCCAAGCATTATCCCTTCTAAAAAGATATTTAGTTCCAACTTCATCTTCAGAATTCTGAGTAATAACTTCAATATTTCCCATAATTTTTTTAATAAAAAATGGTATATAAATATTTAGATGTTCCATTTCCTTCTTTCCAAAAATCCCTCTGCTCAGATATTTTAAAACTAAACCTTTAAAAATATTTGATTCATTATTAAAATATGGTAAATCAATACCTAGCAAGATATAGCAAAAAACCTCAAAGTACAAAAGAAGACCCCTTAGACATTAGTAATCATTATTGTTTTCATGCAAATACAGATGCTGAAGCAAAAAGACATATAAGAATTCTTAATGCTTCAATTGATGCAATAGTATCCAAACATAGAAATCCTTAAGAGTAAAAACTCCCAAAAGTACAAAAAAAATATTTAATTCTTAATCTAAAAGGAAACTCTTCTCCACAAATCCTAAAATTTACAAACTATCAATAAGATAGCGAAGTGCCTTGACAAGGTCAGGCACGAAAGCATCACTCCTAATCCTCACCTCTCAAAAAAAACTTATATACTTCCACACCCTCATCAAAATACCAAAATGAACCCAAAAAAAATAACCAAAACAATCTCAATCACACTACTAATCCTAATAACAATATTCCTAATCTACTACATCCAACTACCAAACGGAAGAACAATCCAAGGACAAGAATACCAAATATCCGAAGACTCAATTGAATTCATCTATGACCTAACCTACGAAAAAAATAACACAATAACCCACGACCACAACATATTCAACAAAATCACAGAACTAATCCAAAACGCAGAAGACTTTCTAATAGTAGATTTCTTCTTATTTGGAACAACTAAACAACACAACCCATTAAACAGAAACCTAACCCAAGAACTAACAACTGCATTAATCAACAAAAAACAATCAAGCCCTCAAATGCCAATATACTTCATAACCGACGACTACAATGTAATAGACAAACCCCAAAACAAACCATTCATAGAATCATTAAAACAAAACAACATCAACATAATCTACACTCCCCTAAACACAAATTCCAAAACACTAAACTCTCTAACAAGAAGCCTTCTAAAAACCTCAAGAAAAACTCTCAACCACAGAAAACTTTTAATCACAAACATAGACAACCAAATCACAACATTAATTACCTCAGCAAATCCTCATGACCAGAGTAGTCCAAACTCAAACACTGCAATAATCATAAAAGAAAAAATATGGAAAGACATCCTAAACCAAGAAATTAAAGACGCAAATATTCAAGACTCAAAAATTCAAGAATTCCTCAACAACTTTCAAGAACAACCCACAAACAAATCAAAACCCATCACAGTCCAATATCTAGCAGATAATGGATTAATACACGAACTAAAAAATCAAATCGATTCAACAACCAAAGGTAACATAATAAACATAGCAATGTTCACATTATCAGACAAGTCCATCATCAACGCCTTAACAAAAGCATCAAAAAGAAAAATCTCAATCAACCTAATTCTAGACACAAACGATTTCTTTTTCACACAAAGAAAATTCGGAATCCCAAACAAACCCATATCCGAAAAACTCCTAAAAGATTCTCTGAATCAAATCAACATCAGATGGTATAAATCCCACGGAGAACAATTCCACACAAAACTAATAACAATCCAAAACCAAACCCACACAACAATCCTAACAGGTTCAACAAACATCGCAAACAATAATCTAAAATTATACAACCTACAATCTGATATAAAAATCACAGCACCAAATAACTCATCAATAACTAAAAACATTAACAATTATCTAGACAAACTCTGGACCAACCAAAACGGAATCTATACCGAAGATTACAAAATTTACAAAAGCGATTCAATGTTCAAAAAAATAAGATACGAATGGAGTCAATTCACAAGGTGGTTTATTTAATTCACTTCCTAACCTTCTAAAGCCCGAACACAATTAGACCAAGAACCATCACAATCTATATCCTCCACATATCCAAGAGAACCCCCACCCATACGAAGAAAAGCATGTCCAGTTAAAATTCTATCCAAAGCAATATCTAAATCATCAAATGACTTATTTATTCCAATGACCTCCAAAATTCTCTCCCCACCTCTTACAGAAATATTTCTCCAATCTGGAGCATATTCGTAAAATATTCTTTTAGCTCTAAAAGGATCATCATAATGCTGAAACATATTTTCTTCCATAATTAATTTTTAAAATAAAAGATTATAAACCTTTCGATAAACTAAAATCCCATTCACTTCCGCACCTTAACAACCAAATTCTTCTTACTAAATCTATCCCCTCAATCATCTCTCCCCCTATTAAAAAACCTATTTACAATTTTCTTATCAATCCAAAAATATCTATCAGATTCATTAATCAAAGCCACAGAAGTCAATTCTCTAAATGCATAAACTTCAACTGCCTTATTTTCTTTTCTAACATAATTTACTAACGGAACAAAATCCCCATCTCCTGAAATTAAAATAGCTTTATCATATTTATCCTTACATGCATCCCTCAACATATCCAAAGCTAAATTAATATCATCTCCCTTAATTACAAAATATTCTTTATTATCTTTATCAACTCTTTTCTGTCTTTTACATAAAATTACCTTACATTTAGGAATCTTTCTAAGAAAAGAAAAAAATTTCATTTGATTCCAATAAACCCATTTATTAAAATTTTCTTTCAGTGGAGCATTATAATAATAAATATTAATAAGTTCATTCTTACCAAGAATATATTTAACAAATTTTTCAAAATCAAAGAAAATATCAGAATATCTTGTATTAATCGTTTTCAATCCATAATAAAAATTTGCACCATCAATATAAACAGAAATTCTTTTCACCATTTTAAAATAAAATCCGGTCTTGACCTAAGCCCAGAACCGGGAATACATAAGCAGGATTCTGTAAACAGATTAAGGCATTCCCTGACACCTTAAAATCTACAAAACAAAAGATTATTTAAGTCTTTCGTTAATCACTTCCTAACCCTAACAACCAAATTCTTCTTACTAAACCTAT
>CAYNOY010000036.1:0-9509 GCA_964399015.1 Candidatus Woesearchaeota archaeon
AGTAGTTTCCGCAAAAGATTGCTCAGGAACATTATAATATCCCCCCCTCTCACTAACATATATCACTGCTTGACGAGAAGTTTCATCCAAACATTGTTGAACAAAAGAATAAATTGGCTCAACTTCCGAAGACACGCCCGCCTTCAAAACATCAGGCCTTATCAACAAAATTATTCCAGCTACAATCACAATTCCCAAAATAACAAACACCGCAACTTGTCCTTTCTTAAATTTCATCTTACAAAATAATCACACCCCGATGCCTCTTAGATTGGGCAGGCCTTAAAATAATCGAACAAACATTAGGATAAGGTTGATTATTAAATTCATCCTTACATCTTATGAAATAATTCTGATTAACTACCCATTCAGAGGTATGCGATTCTGAATCAAACGTTCCCATAACAACTCCACTGTCTATTTCAAAATTACAATCTTGCGTTGAATAAGTACACTCAGCTTTTTCACTAGTAATTATCTTCAAGTCCGAACTCTCTCGATAAGTTCTAATCACTAAAGGCGCTTCTCTATCTGTCTCAACACTAAATGTAGTAGTCTCGTAAATAGTATTCCCACCCAAATCAACACACTTAAGATAATATTCATAATCTCCTGCAGGAAGGTCTTGTCTCTGAATATGTTCATTTGATTTAGTATCTGAAAACAAAATATAATCTTCTTCATTCAAAGGCTCTCCACTATGATAATAACAAAGCGACTCCCCATCACTATAACCATTGTCTGTAGTAATTTCCAAGAAAACCGGCATCAAATTTGTAGCACCTGAAAGCTCCTCACCCGAAGGTTTAACATCCAAAATATTCAACGGTTGAGTCCCAATAATCTTATACAAATAACTCTGCGCATTAGTATTTCTATCACCCTCAGAAGCCCAAGGTTTATCTTTACATCTAAAATAATAATCATTCTCAGCTCTATTTTCTATACCGCTCAAATTAGCAGTACAAGTATAAACATTCTCATTGTTCATTTCCCAAACATTCAAAGCACATTTCATATCATTATTCATATTCGCAAAATCCTTATCCTCTCTATCCCATTTACACTCAGAAGGCTCATTAACATAAACCTCCAAATCAATATTCATCTGATCATAAAGAACAGGATTATTACTAGGAATATTCACATTAACAATTTTAGGAGGCGTTGTGTCAGGACCTTTATCCACACAAAAACTCACCGAGTAAGCATCTTGATTAAAGTTCCCATTCGCATCCTGACATCTCACAAACAAGGAATAATCTCCATCATTCTGTAATTCAGGAGCTATAGCATTAAATACCTCCGGTCCTGGCAAAGACAATTCCTCAGTATGATTATAATCAAGAATACTCACCCCTCCAACATAAAAAGACATCTCCTCAAATCCAGTTGTCAAATTATAATCAATTTTACACGAAGCAGGTTCATTAGTTCTAAATGTAAATCTCAAAGGAGTAAACGCTTGAATACATTCTTCACTTTCCCTAGAAATAACAACTCCTGTTGAAGGAGGCCTTATACTAAGATCAGGTTTATACACCAGCCCCTTATTCACCTCACCAAAAGTAATTATCGGAGAATTAACATCATGAGGATTTACCCATACACATTTTTGTTCCATAGTTCCAGCGTTAACTATTTCACATGCCTGCCCTAAACTTTTACAAGTATATTCTGAACATTCCCCATAAGTTTGACATAATTCACAATCATCTCCTCCAACAGGAGCTTGCCAAGGTAAACAATGAAATTCAACAATTTCAATACTTGCCTTCCCATAAGTCATTGCAAAAATTATTGCACCAACACCAATGCCCAAAATCATAGAAGTTGTTGAACCCACCCAAGGTTCTAATAATCCTGAAACCACTCCAGCTGCAGCACCTGAAATAGAACCCCAAAGGACACCATCATCTCCACCCATTAACTGTCCAATTGTCCCACCAATTCCAGAAAACATTCCAACCTTAGAGATTATTCCCATCCAGTTTATACTAACAACAGTATTGTCTCCATCATCCCTACCATCCCCTACCCCACTATTTCCACCTATCCCAACACCACTCCCATTTCCAGAATTTCCAATCGTAATCTGATTTGCCCCCCCTTGACTAATGGGTGTATCTATAGGTGGAGTTGTAGTTGTACTTTCAGGAACAGTATTCTCTCCAGGAACCTCCTCCAGAGGTATTTCATCCTGAGCACTAACCAAAACATTAAATGCAATTATTGAAACAAACAAATTAAATATCAAAAAATAAGTCTTAATTTTTACAGAACCATTAACCATTTTAAATCATACCTCCAGATTGAGTAAATGATGAAAAAGGATTTGTTCCGCCCATCGGAGTAGTTTCCGCAGGTGCAGAATCTACAGAAGGATTTGGTGCAGCAATATTATCACTAACTGCAGAAGCTTCTTTAAGATTACCTAAAATTCCATCTAAAACTTTCCTCTGACCATTACTCTTCCAAATAGCACCCTTATTTGTAAACTTTCCAGCAATATTAATATAAGAACCACAATCTCCCAAACTCACACAAACCTGATTCATCTTCCTAACCCATGCCGCTCCCATAACATCACAATTTTCAGTACATTCTTTTGTCCCCATAATATCAGTATTAAACTCAACTATCTGTTTAGAATTTCCCATTGAACATTTAGATGCAGCATCTCCACCTTCCCAAAAACTTAGTCCAGGAGGATTATCAGGTAAACAAATAAATCCTCCACCCAAAATACCGGTATTTTGTCCAGTAACATCTTCATTAGCTAAAGCTCCAGGATTAGCACTTGCAGCAGTTCCTTCAACAGATTCTGCTTTACCTGTTGCACCAGAACCATCATAATGTGCACCCTTGATCCAAAAACAATCTCGCTGGTCAATATTCAAACAATCATCTTCATCAAACTGATTCAAACAAGATTGCCAACGATTCAATCCACAAGCAGCTTCTGTAAACTCTCCATTTATAGTATCTATATCCTCTTCTATACAAACCTCATTTCTGAAATCCGCACAAGCCTCTATAGTCTCTTCTCCATGAACACAAACATGCCGATAGTGTCTGCTCCCAGAAGCATCCTTTCCATCATTAATCTCTCCCTGATAAACACACCAAGATTCACCATTCCTATAACTATTTCCATTCTCAGTATTATAACAATTCAAATCGTTACAAGTATAATCTCCTTCAATTGCATCACCTTTACCGCAAAGACTTCCCTGAAGATATTCACAATTCCCACAATCCTTAGAACCAATATTCCCATCTTTATCTCGATATCCACAAGACTCTTGTTTTAAAACCAAATTCCTCCAATAAGAGGGGTCCTTAGAATATATTTTTGAAGCATCATAAATATTCGCAGGATTTCCACAACTATCTTTAAAGTAAACTTCATCATTTCCAGGAATACACATTGTCTCAGTGGTAGGTCCACAATCAGTTGCTAGCTCATCTGCAGAACATAAAAAGTCTTTATGAAAAGTTGCATCAGCTGAAGCACCTTCAACAGAAGACGTAGAACTCAAACATTCTCCACGAGTAGTTAACTTACAAGTTCTCTGAAAATCAATCTCATAAACACAAGCTCCCTTATCCTGAGCAAATGCTAAATCAATACACGCAGCTTCAGAACCAACATCAGTTTTAAAATTAGTTTCCAATCCATAAATAGAAGCCAACCTCTTACATCTTGTCAAAGTCACAAAGCTTGCCTGATCTCCCAACAAACAACAACCAAGATTACATTGAGGCACATTACATTTTTCATCTTCCAACCAAGTTCCAACAGAAACCTCACAAACCTTTTGAGGTGTATTTTGCATACATAAACCCTCATCAGAATCAACACAACAACCCAATTTACAAAAACTCGTAGCCTCACAACTTGTAGGAGTTGTTCTAAAAGTATCATCACAATCAGTTATCAAAGCATTCTGACACCAAGCACCTGTCGAAGTTTTCTCACAACAAACATTAAACGCAGGCCATTCTACTTCAGCAACAACTAATGGAACCAACATAATTAACATCAAAAATATCATTCTCTTTTTCATCTTACATCACAGCTCCCGGAGGCAATGCATAACTTCTAGTCGCAAACCAAAATTTATTTTCCGAACCTCTCTCACTCAAAATATAAATCTTAGTCCCATCAGATTGTTTCTTTTTCTCAAGCTTCAACCAAGGATGCTCAACAATCATATACGTCAAAGTTTCTGAATCACCAATTCTTGCATCATCATTAGCAATCGAACTCGCAACTGCTGCAAATTCATACAACTTAGAATTCACATCAGTTTTAATACTTTTATATGACTCAGTAGAATCAGGACCTCTTATTTGCAAATCCAATTCAATTGTAGCTATCACATTATTCGGCAAAAGTTCAATGTCCACAATAGGATCTTTAAAATTAACTGTCTGCCCTTTCTTCGCCAAAGTACTCCCCATAGACTCAATACACTGTTTTATTTTAGGCTCAGAATATTTCCTTAATTCTTCAGCAACACTTTGTATCAAAAGAGGAGTCTGCATCACACAGGGTTTGTAATCTTCACGATTATAACAAACATATCCAACTTTATTATCCTGATACAAAAAATAATTATCTGGTTCAATCATTCCACCTTGTTTTGAAAGTATATCTGCACCATCATTTAAGGCAGTCTCAACACATTCACTTATCTGGTCTATCGGAGATTGCACCTTAAAAATAGAAGTTATATCTGGCTTATTAATCAAAATATAAATTATAATAAAAATTAAAATTAAAGCTAAAATTATGAATATGGTCACTTGTCCTCTTTTTGTTTTCAAATCTAGGTTTGATGCCCCGCAGCTTGCTGCGGGAGATTTGAAAAGACTAAAATTGTCAATCGCCGAAGGCGAAAATTTCGCACTACGAAGATAGTGAAATTTAGGCAATTTTTTTATGTTCATTTTATGTTTTACCAAGGTTATTTTTATTTATAAATTTACTTCTATACCAAATCATACGCTTTAATTTTAAATTGAGCTCCACGATTTTTTTGTTCATCTTCACACTGAACATAATAAGTTTGAAGCTTCCAATCGGCATAATGTTCTAGTTCACCCGAACTAAACATTATCGAAGCATTTTCATAAACAAAATTTCTCTTAAAACTATATCTGCATTCTGCATTTTCTGCAGTAATTAATTTCAAACCAGAATCATAAAAAACTCTAACAATCTTCGGACCAAAACTATCCACATTAACTCTAAACGAAGTAGTAGCATTTGCCACATTACCTGCAATATCTTCGCACTTGAAATTAACAGTATATCTTCCAGACATCAAAGAGTTCAATTCTTGTTCATGAATCGAATCATTTGTGGTGGTGAATTTTATTTCAATACCTGCACCCAACTGAAAATAACAAACAGAATCTCCATTTTCAGATCCACCAATTGTTGAAAGCCTTAAATTCCTAGTCACAGGACTAAATCCTTCAGTTATTACTTCTCCATCTGCAGGCCTAAATTCATCAATCTCCAAAGGCTCTTCAGAAACAAAAACCTCATATTTGGTTCCTTCCACCATAACATTCCTATCTCCCTCATTTTCAGTTCCAGCAAACCAAGGCTGATCCTTACATTTGATATAAAACGCAGAATCTTGTTGAACTCCAGTCAATGTAGTCGTACACGGAAGCCCATTAATTGTATATTTTTCAATATTAGTCTCACAAACAAACTCATTTTCCATCTGCTCAAATTCTTTATCCGAAATATCCCATCTACACTCTGCAGGCTCGTTTACATAAATTTTAACTTCTTTTTCTTCAACACCATACGGAATATATGCGCCATTCAATGGCTCAGACCTTTCACTCAAAACCGGTTCATACAAATCAGGGCCTGGATTAATGCAGGTTTTAATAGTATAGGTATCTATATTTATCTTACCACTTGCAGTTTTACATTTAACAAAATACTCTATATGTCCCAGAGCTTCTATCTCTTCATCACTCAAATCATAAGTATTTCTAAATGCTTCAGGTCCTATTGCAAAAAAATCTTCAATATGTACTGGCAAGAGAACATTCCCTTTAGGTCCAAATATTTCACTCATATCATCATAACTCTGTTGAGGGTTTGTACCATATTTACATCTAGCAAAAGGACTAACCTTAATCCCAAAACGAACATTATTGTAAGCCTCTATACATCCCTCATTATTTTTATTTCTGATTTCAAATCCCTCATCTTGAACATTGTGATATTCATAACCTTCACTAATAATACTAGTTAATGGGGCGATTGCAGGAAGGGTTTCATCTTCAGGAACATTAATACATAACTCATTACTTGTTCCCTTATTTATGAATTGACATAACTCGCCCAAACTCTCACACCTATATTCACTACAAGGAGGGTCTTCCACATTACATTTATTACAATTATTTCCATGCGAGGGAGGTTCCCAAGCAGTACAAGTGAAATCATGATTTTGAGTAACAATAAAACAAGGAGTTGCTGCAGCCCCCATTGCTCCAGCCAATGCCGCTGCCATTGCCGCAATAATACTTGAAGTTATTATGGCCACAATCGTTAAAGCAATCGCTATGGCAATACCTGCACCACCTCCACCACCCTTATCAGTAGAAGGAGGATTAAACGGATCTATTTTTCCCCTTATTGAATCTCCAAGATTATTTGAATATCCTCCAGTATATCTTGCTAATCCTACCTCATCTTGACCACCTTCAGAAACGCCATCGACCAAACTACCCTCATCCTCAATATCTTCAGCAAGCATTTTCAATAAAAGGGTTGAACCATAAGCTCCAGAGATTCCTAACAATTCTTCTTCAAATGGAGATAAAATTCCATCACCTTCATTTCCTGAAGCCTTAGATAAAGCTGCAGAATCTATGTTTTCATAAAACTCAAAGGTTCCCGGCTCAGCAGATTTTCCACCATAAGTATTACTAAATTTTCCACTAAGCAATCCTGGCATTGCACCTGTTGAAGCAACCCTATACCCTCCACCACTATACTCTCCATCATAATTAATATAACCTCCACAATCCCCCAAGCTGATACATAAATCATTCAGATCTTTTGTAAACTTCGAAGTAAAGCAAGCACAATTATCAATACATATACATCCAGGACAACACATCCAAGTAGAAACACACCTTTGTGTTGCAGTACTACAAATAGCATCTCTAGGTTCTGCTTGATAATATGCAATCTCATTTAAACTCCCATCATCATTCAAAATATCTCCTACATTCAACTCAAAGCCAGGAGGATAGGCAGGCGTACAAACCTTAAAATTAAAACTTCCACCCATATCAATATGTTTAATAGTACAGTCAGGATTTTTAGCACATTTACTTTCCATACTATCTCCTTGATTAAGATTCATACAAACTCTCCACTGGTTTGTTCTACAAGCTGCTTGCGAAAATGTCCCCCCAGAAACAGGATTATCTTCTTGAACACAAATCTCATTTCTAAAATCTGCACAAGGTTCTATTCTTTCACTTCCCAAATAACAAACATGTTTAACATGTCTACTTCCAGCAGGATCTTTTCCATCACCAATTATTCCATCATATTCGCACCAAGATTCTCCATGCTGCTTCCCAATCTCAGGACAGTTAACATCTCTGCAAGTAAAAATACCTCCCTGCTCCCCACAATAAGTCCCATCCAACACACTACAGTCTTTTGCAGTATCTTCAGGATTCTCACACGAATCAAACCAATAAACATCTTCCTCTCCCTCAATACATCCCTGATGATCCTTTGCCTCACAGCTAGTATCTAATTCAACACTTGAACAAAAAACATCTTTGTAAAAATTATTCTCACTTCCAGTTCTTAAAACACATTCCTCTAAACTCAAATAAGAACATTTTCTTTCATCACCAGATTCATAAACGCAAGCTCCATTATTAAATTTATCAAGAGAAAACATGCACTTAATATTGGTATTGTGCTCTTCATCAGTTAACCATTCAGTTGGTAAATCCGAATTCTGGGAGTTTCCTTCAAACTGACAATTAGCATAGGTGGTCCACTTAACATTATTCCCATAAACACAACAACCCTCCTCACATTCATCTATTGCACACTCAGCTTCTGACCGAAATGTCCCATTCATATCAATACAATCTCTAACTCCAGTCCTAGCATTGCACATTCCATTTTCAGGACTTATGCAACATCCAATCTCACAAAAATCAGTATTGGAACAATCTGATGGCACAGATGCAAAATCTGAATTACATTCTTCTGGAAAAGCATTTACACAACTATTTCCAAGAACAGTTTCTTCACAACAAACCTGTCCAGCTTCTGCCGCATCCACACTTCCTGTTGTAGCATAGATTATATACGCAAATGAAAACATACTAATAATTAAGATTGCTATCTGCAAATAACTCATTCCTGCATTTTTGTTAAGGTATTTATGAATCATATTAAAATGATGGAGGCATCAAACACCCCCTTACTGCAAATGTGAATTTTTGATCCGTAGCTATATTTGTTATTTCATATATCAAATCAGATCCCCCAGTTAAAGTTTTCTTTATATCATATTCAGGATAAATAAACATATACCCTACAGTATCAAAATTACAAAACTTAATCTCCTGGTTAACTATCTGCATTGAAATATCTGCAAAATTATAAATTGGATGAGAAAGGTGCATCTGAAAATCCTCAAAGTTCCGAGATTCTCCGCCCCGCGTTACCTTCAATCCCCTCTTAATCTCAACAAAAACATTCTTTGATTGCAACTTAGTAATCAACTCCATTTGACTATCTAATTCTACTTCATACCTATTCTCAAAATTTTTCCTCAATTCTTGAAAACAAGCCTCAATTTTTGGAGTTATATAATTAGTTATCTCATCCTCTATACTTTCAACTAAAAGTGGCCCCTGATTAGTACAAGGTTCAAAATAATCATTAGTATAACAAAGATATGCCAAATCAATATCATTATAGGTTACAACCCCTTTAGGCTCTATCTCTCCACCATGCATACTCAATATTTCTATCGCATCCTCAGTAGTCTCGCGAATACACGACTCAATATATGCCTGAGGTTCATTTTCATCAAATGTCCTCACCGTAGGTGGAGCCCTCAACAAAAATATCAAAGCAAATATCACAATAATAATTAAACCCAAAATTATGAAAATAGTTATCTGAGCCTTATTCCGCATTAAAGAATTCATTTTAACATCCATAGATTAACTCCCTGTTTCTTTATTTTAATAACTTCATTATCCATACCTAATTCAAGAAGATATTTTTCAGCAGTATTCCAACTAATTCCGAGATGCTTAGCAAGCTCGGAACTAGTTATCACCTTCTTTTCCCCTAAAAGTCTTAACACCTTTTTCCTCTGTTGAGTATCCATAAGTTTATTCTTCCCAATATTCCGACGAATATTCGGTTGTAACCTCTAATGTATGTTGCTATGAATCTTCATAGGTTTATAAATGTT
>CAYNOY010000037.1:0-8782 GCA_964399015.1 Candidatus Woesearchaeota archaeon
TTTTAGATTTAGATTCATTCAATTGGGATTATTCAAGAGATCAAGGTCTGGCGAGAGCTTGTCGCGACTACAGGGACTGGGACTGCAACTACGGTGTCCTTGCGTACTCGGATGGTGGTGGCAGGGTAGTTGGGGTGGCGGAGGTTGAGTCAAAAAATTTACCGACAGGATTTTCTGAAGAAGAATTGAAAATTGCATTTGAAACTGCAGGAATTCCTGGAAATTATGAGCTTGTGAGACAACATTTACAAGATATATAATTATATAAATTCTAATTTCTTTTTAAAATTCCTAGCCTTGGACGGCTGGGCTACACGTCAATTTACTAGAACATTATTTAGATTTGTTTTAAGTCATAAAATACAGAAGTTTCTCACGAGAAACTTCGGTGAAGAAATTATACAAATTTCCCAAATGGTAAATTGGCTATTTATTACTGGCGAGAGCTTATCGCAACAACAGGAACTGGAACTACAACAACGATAACCTTGCGAACTCGAATGGTAATGGCAGAATAGCTCAGCAGGTTAGGATTTATATTAATGAAATATGATAGTCTATACAAACAAATTTATGATTTAAAGAATCTTATTCTAGCCTATAAAAAAGCGAGAAAAGGAAAGACTAAAAGAATTTATGTTAAAGAATTTGAAGAAAATTTAGCTTACAATCTTAAAATATTACACGACGAATTAAAAAATAAAACTTACCAACCAAAACCTCTTAAATCATTTATTTTAAGAGATCCTAAAACACGTAAAATAAGCAAATCAGATTTTAGGGATAGAATCATTCACCATGCCCTAATTTTAATAATTGGACCTATTTTCGAAAAATCATTTATTTATGATTCATGTGCAAATCAAAAAGGGAAAGGAAATTTATTTGCAATAAAAAGATTAGACTTATTCAAAAGAAAAGTTACAAACAACCTCAAATCAGAAGCATTTTGTTTTAAAGCAGACATCAAACATTATTTTCAAGAGATAGATTACAATATTTTAACAACCCTAATAAAAAGAAAAATTAAAGATAAAAATACAATTCAACTCATCAGAATAATATTAGTCTCTGAAGAGACGCACCCTAGAAAAATAACCTCCCATATAAATAACAAAGGCATGCCATTAGGAAACTTAACCTCCCAATTTTTTGCTAATGTTTACTTACATGAACTAGATTATTTTATAAAACATAACCTAAAATCAAAATATTATATAAGGTACGTGGATGATTTTATTCTCTTACATTCTTCAAAACTGCAACTTAAAAATTGGAAAAATCAAATCAACAATTTTTTACAAGAAACATTAAAACTTGAACTTCACCCAGATAAATCAAAAATAATCCTTCTTTCTAGGGGAATAGATTTCGTAGGATTTAGAAATTTTTATCATTATAGATTATTAAGAAAAAGAAATGTTAAGAATATGTATTCTAAAATTAAAAAATATAAATCTAAAGAAATTCCAAAAGAAAAATTCTTTGAGATTTTTCAAGGATGGCAGGCTTATGCTAAACAATCTAATAGTTTCAAATTAACAAAATCATTCATAAACAAAATAAAACCTAACCCCAACTAGACAAATATTAATAAACAACAAAAATCTCCTATATCTAAGAGGGAAAAATGCCATACGACATCATACTTGGAAGAAATAAAGCAGACAAAGAAATCTACGGAAAAAGAGGATTAATCTACCTAGGAAAAGGTTACGTAACTATGGGAAACTACACATCCCTCTCTAACAAAATCTGGCTAGACATTGTCCGAAGCCACGTAATTCTAATTGCCGGAAAAAGGGGCGGGGGAAAGTCTTACACAATAGGAGTATTTGCAGAAGAACTTGCAAATTTAGAAGAAGAAGCAAGAAAAAACATTGCATCAATAATATTTGACACTATGGGAATTTTCTGGACAATGAAATACAAAAATGAAAGAGACCTAATTCTCTTAGAGGAATGGGACCTAAAACCAAAAAACCTCCCAACAAATATTTGGATACCTGCAGGATATTTCAAAGAATACGAAAAACGAGGAATTCCTGTAGACAACAAATTCGCACTAGGGACATCAGAACTAGACATCGAAGACTGGCTTTCAACATTCGAACTAAAAATGATAAACCCTGTTTCAGTAATCATACAAAAAGTAATCTCAAAATTAAAAGAAAAAGGAGAATTTGATTTAGATGATATAATCAAAGAAATAAAGGAAGATCCAGAAACTGATGATCAAACAAAAAAATCTGGAGAAGCATTATTTCAGGCAGCAAAATCATGGAAAGTTTTTGCAAGAAAAGGCGAAGAAGCAACAAAAATAACAGACCTCATCAAAGCAGGAACAACCTCAGTTCTAGACCTCTCAATCTATTCTTCAACATCTTCATTTAACGTAAGAGCTTTAATCATAGGGCTAGTCTCAAAAAAATTATTTAATCAGAGAATTCTAGCAAGAAAAAAAGAAGAAATAGATTCAATTCAACATGGGCTAGACAAATCTCACGAACAAACAAAAGAAACCCCATTAGTTTGGATGTTCCTTGATGAAGCACACGAATTTCTTCCAATGCACGAAAAAACTCCTGCATCAAACGCATTAATTCAATTACTAAGGGAAGGGAGACAACCTGGAGTATCAATGGTCTTAGCAACACAACAGCCAGGAGTCATCCACCGAGATGTCATGACACAATCAGATATAATTCTTTCACACAGATTAACAAACAAACACGACATGGAGGCATTAAACGAAATGATGCAATCCTACTTGTTAGAAGGAATCACAAAATCCATGAAAAAACTTCCCGACCAAAAAGGAGCAGGAATATTATTAGATGATAGTTCAGAAAGATTATATCCCCTAAGAATTCGCCCAAGATTTACATGGCACGGCGGAGAAGCACCAAGAGCCATTAAAGAAGAAGAATAATTAAGCTACAAGAAAGGCGGATTCAGCAATATCTTTTTGAATATTCATTGTAGTGTTATGAATAAAATTAAAATACCTAGTTTTAAAAGAAAACTCCTCACCATTGTCTTTATTTGTTTCAGTAACTTCAAAAGGCTTACTAGAATAAAGAGAGCCCCCATTTCCACCCCATTTTTCAAACCCATTCCATCCAGATTGAATAACTACCCCGGTTAAATACGTTAAATTTTCTTCTAAGGTTCTTTGTTTTGCCTTATCCAACATTTCATAAAAAGATCTCGCACAAGTTCCATAAAAAGTTTTTATTTCAAAACCATTTAAATTAAAATTCACAGGAATTCTAGTTCCAATGTTACAATTAGAATTAGCATTTATATGATCCATATGAGCTTCAATTTGATATTCACTAAGAGACATAACCCAACTAATTTCCCCTCTCCGATTTTTAGCAATCCACATTTCGGTAAGAGGGTCTTCTATTTTACTTTCAAGACTCTCGGCAGTATAAAGACTTTTCAGCCCATTAACAACGTCCGAAGAATAATATTTCGAAACAGCTTCATCCATAGTCCCATGAATTAATCTCAACGATTCTTCACTATCCTCCAAATTAAAAGGAGAAATTCTAATTTTTGGGGTTTTCTGACCCAAGGGAGGTACAGGCGAATTACTAGATTTCACTTTTTCATTATGATACATATACCAATAAAAAAAATATAACCTTTTAAAGATTCATATACCTAAGAACATCAATCCAGCACCTTAAACTCAACCCGATGCCTAAACTTATATGGAGCAATATCTCCAGCCCTAACAACTTCAACAACCTTCAACTTCCTACCTAACTCAGAAGCTTCACCAACTAACTTCTTAACTTCTTCATCAATCCCATCAATATTACAAAAAGCATGATAAAACAAACGAGTCCCTTTTTTCGAAGCTTTCAATCCCCATTCCAAAAAAGTCATCTCCAAATTAGGACGAGCCATCACAACCACATCAAATTTCTCATCACCATCAACTTTCTTCTTAACATCTCCCTGCACAATCTCCACACGACCAACCGGAATTTTATTCAATTTCAAATTCTCTCCAAAATATTTACAACAATCCTTCCCAATCTCAACACCCACAATCCGAGAAGGTTTAGAATATTTGTAAATCACAATAGGAAACACCCCCACACCTGCAAACATAACCAAAACATTATCCTTCATCTTAATCTTTTCAGCAATCAACTTTCTCTCTCCACTCAACCGAGAACTAAAATAACAACTCGCAACATTAAATCTAAAATAACAATCATTCTCCTTATAATCTGCAATCAAAGTCTTCTCACCCAAAACATGCTTCGCATCAATCGTCCTCAACCGACCCTTAACATTCCCAACTTTCTCAACAACCGTCTTAATCGAAGGCCTCTCCAACAATTTCTTAGCCTGTTCCAACTTCTCCCTCTTAGATTTATCTTCACCCTTAATCACTGCAATGTTTCCTAATATGTCATAGTCTGCCATTTTGATTTTCTAAATCTCCTCAATCAACTAAAACAAGAAACATATTTAAATCCATCTTCCCAACAATTAATAGAAAAAAGATGGCACTAAAAAACAAATTAATCGGCTACGCTTCTGCAGGCATAGGATTAGCAGGTTTAGCAGCTGCAACAACAAACGCATTCCCAAACATAAACAAATGGATAATCCTAGTTCCTTCAATGATTCTTGTAGCAATCGGAGTAATGATAATGATCATGACTGGTGGAAAAGGAAGTTCAAAAAAAACAACCCAAGTAGAAAAAGAAGTTCCTATTTATCGAGGAAAAGAAATTATTGGTTATAGAATTGAAGAATAATTATCCATTTAACGAATGCCCTAATTTTTTTAATTTTTTAGCTATTTTCTTAGCTTCTCTAAACATACTATTTTTTAGGGCCGTATTATATTTATCTACTAAATCAATCTTTCTTTCATCTACAACACCTTTCTTTACTTTTTCTATTTTTTCCATTTGAAAATATCTATGAATTTTTTTATCAAAAATCAAATTTACCAAAACAAAAATCAAGGCAGAAATATAAACCCAATTAGCACTCCCCATATAAGGTTGTTGTCCCCATAAAAATAAAAATATTACTCCATAAAAAAACCAAGCAATCCTTCTTCCAAAACCGCCCTCAATAGATGTATGAACAAAAAAGAAATAAATCAACAAAGGAAGCATAATCGTAATCGCACCACCTAGTGCACCATAAGGCAATAAAATAGCCCTAGTCAAATCAGTCTCTTTCAAATACCTCACAGCCAAAACCGCAACAATAATTCCAACAATCACTCTAATAGGTTTATTATCTTCAAAAATAGTAATACGATCTAAACTCATAAACGAAACAGCAAAGATAACAATAAATAATAAAATCTTCACAAACAAAAAATCATCAAACTCATTTATATCAAAAATCGGCGCAAAAATCGAAGCAAACGCACTACCCACTTGTTCATAAGCAACATCAATAACACTATTCTGAGCACTAACAATTCCAATACTTCCAACTATCAAAACCAAAAACATCACAGACAAAAAAATCTTAAATCCTAATTTCTCTTTTTTCATGTTTAAAAATCCCATTTTTTAATATGCTAAAATCCTAAAAGGATTTTTTCATACATCCCATAACAAAACCGACTTTAAAAAGATTTGTAAACTCCAAAAATAAAAACACATAAACATTTATAAATAATAAATCACTCAACCTAATATGAAAAAAGTAGGTTCCAAATTATTATTAACTTTAGTCTTATTTACAATTCTATCAACGAGTTTAGTAATTGCAGATATAGTCTTGGATGTAAGTGCAGAAGAAGATTCTCCTTATGGT
Source organism: Candidatus Woesearchaeota archaeon (assembly GCA_964399015.1). Classification (GTDB taxonomy): domain Archaea; phylum Nanobdellota; class Nanobdellia; order Pacearchaeales; family GW2011-AR1; genus ARS1285. The sequence goes on from CAYNOY010000037.1 coordinate 5,812, forward strand.
TCAATTGGAACTAATGGGCAAGAAACAAACTTGGATTTAGTCGAAAAAACAGCTACTCAGGCTTCAAAAAATGTTGCCGAATGGGCTTCAAATCTTTTAGAAAATATTCATGCAGGACCTACAGACTTTTCAATAATTTTATTGGGACTCTTAGTTTGGATGGTAGTTTTTAGTGTTATAAGAAATATAGATTTTTTTGGAGAAGGAAGTTGGATATGGAGTGGAATATTCTCCTTGGTAGTAACATTTCTTGCATTTAGGGGATTTCCCCCATATTTTGTAGAAGGGATTTTAAATCAATATCGGGGAATGGGGGCAACAATTGCTGCGACAATACCATTTCTAATTATCCTTTGGTTTACTACAAAATCAACCACTAGCAAAATAGCTGCAATATTTATTTGGTTAGTGTATATTGCATATAATCTTTCTTTGATGGCATACCAGTGGGGTTTGAGTAATTTAGATTTATATCCTTTTATTGTTCAACAAAGCTTTGCAATGTTAATGTTAGTTCTTTCAATATTAGTCATAGTCTTTTTAGGATTTATGCGGAAGTGGATTTACAACGAACAAATGGTAACTTTAAAAGAAAAGGGAAGAAATAGAGCAAAAAAATTAGGGGTAGCATTGGACATGGCAGATGAGATTGTAGAATCTGCCGTAGGATAACCTTCCACAAACTCTTAAAAACCCCCACCACTTCTTAACCCTATGATAAAAAAGAGATATCTATCAATCCTATTTACAACAATATTCTTAGCAATATTTGTAATATCTTCTATTCAAGCACTAGATCCTACAAATATAACAGAAAGATACGGAGACGACATAGATCCCGAAACAGGACTTCCCAAAGAACTCAAAACTTTAACCGACGTAGGAGAAAAATTTTCTGAAGGAGAAATTACCGAAGAATATCTAAAACAAGAATGGACAAAAATCCTAAATAATTCAGAATCCGGAAAATACCTTGTCTCAACTTTTGAATTCACTGAAGAAATATTCTCAATTTTTAATCCATTTTGGAAACTAGTCTTAGGGGAAGAATTCTCTTGGTCTTGGGTTTTCTTTCTCTCACTATTAATCTGGATAGCTTTTATAATAATCCTATACGCACCATCAAAGGCCTTTACAGATGTAAACCCATTACTAACTCTTTTATTCTCCACAGTAATAGCCACAATAATCGGAAAAGCCGGGACCATAGCAACAATCACCGAAAAACTAACTACAATGCTAACCAACATCTGGCTAGTAGGTTTAGCTTTCATTATAACCTTCGCAGGACTTTTCTTCTACTATCAATTCATAGGAGACTTGGGAAAAGGCATGAAAAAAGCATCTGATGAGGAAAAAAGAAAAGAATCACAAAAATATATTGAAGCTCATGGAGAAGTTTCAAAAGAGGCATTAGAAGAAGCTGCAAAAAAATAACTAAAACAAAGTCCTCTGCTTCGCCTTCTCCTTCAAAACATCCAACTTCTTTAACTTCAACATCTTCCCTACCCCAACTTCAAAATCATTTTCCCAACTTCCTCAACATCTCTTCCTTCTTTTCCATCTCTTTTTCAAAATCCCCAATCTCTTCCCTCCAATAATCCTTAGTAGTATCTTTCCTACCAACCTCATTTTCAATTTTCTCTTTATGAATTTCAATTTGTTTCTGCAAACTTTCTATAGCCTTCTTTAACCTTTTCTCTCTTTTAGCCATTTTTCCAAAACCACAATCTCTCGATTAACATAATCCATCAATTTTTCAGCCTCTTCAATTTTTAATTTAGATTTAACTTTCCTATTTTTGCCCATTTTAGAATAAACATATTCGTCATAAGCATCCAATGAACCACTAATTTTTTTAATTAGATCTAACAATCCTTTTTTCTTCCACAACTTATTATTTTTTAAACAATCAATAAGATAAATAGTTCTTAATCTAAGAATCAACGAATAAGTTGAAGCACGACTAACATTTTCATCAATTTCTTTTGAAAAGTTAATATCTCCATAAACAACTTTCATAGCAGACTTCGTAGTCTCAACATGCCATCTCAAATTCTTCCAACTCAACTCAGTATTCTTATATTCTTCAATCAACTTAGAATTCAAAATAGGTTTAGCTTCCTTCAACATTGGAAGAAGAGGCAAAACATTTTTCTTCAAACTATCCTCCAACTTTTCAAGAGAAACCAACAATAAATCATATTTTCCATCATTAATCCTTTTATCAGCTCCATTAGTAATCACCAGGATATCAATATCACTATCATCTCCAGAATCCCCTCTAGCATAACTTCCCACCAAATAAATTCCAATCACCTCAGATAAAACTCCTCCATCTCCCAATATCCTCATAACATTTCCAATTATATCTGAAAAAGAATCTCGAATAATTTCAATTCTAGCACGATTGTTTAACCAACTTTTAGGTAAAACTACTCCAGCACTATTTCCGATTCTAACCACTGGCTTAATTAATTCAGTTCCCATAAAGTTATAACATGTTATAACATTTATAAATTTATCTATTCAAAAATAAAACCCCTCCCCCCAACAAACTCCCACTCTCCTTAATCAAAACAAAGTCCTCTGCTTCGCATTCTCCTTCAAAACATCCAACTTCTTTAACTGAGTATCAATCCTCTCTTCACTAAATTCATACCTCATCAAAATCTCCTTAATTTTCTCCTCATCCAACTTAGGAAATTCAATCTTAACATTTTTATGAACATTCGGCTCATTAATCTCATCATAAACTTCTTTCCAATCAAACCACAACTTCCCATCTTCATCAAACGACTCAGAACTTGCCCTTAACTTCTCAAACTTCTCATTCTCTTCCAAAGCCCTAAAAACATTCTCACACCCACCACCCTCAGACCCACCAACCCCCTTCCCACCTTCTGAACCTCCAGACCCACCAACCCCCTTCCCACCTTCTGAACCTCCAACACTCTCTTTAGAATCATTC
>CAYNOY010000038.1:0-7907 GCA_964399015.1 Candidatus Woesearchaeota archaeon
TCATAGGCGATTAAGTTACTTTGAAAGTTTGAATAAATAGTTTATACGCAAAGCCTCCCACGACTAAAGATTTATAAACTACCTATACAATAAAATTTTATAGACGAATTTTGGAAATACAAAAATGAAAGTGTTAGATTTAAAATTTATAAGATACGCAAATCTCTTTAACAAAATTACAAGAATAAGAACCAAACATTGTTTCGAATACAACAATACACTAATTTTCGCAGTACCAAAAAGATTTGTTGCAAAAGCGATTGGACCAAATAATTCTAATTTAGAAAAACTAGGAAGAATCATTAGCAAAAGAATAAAAATTGCAGCAATACCTGAAGGAAAAGAAGATTTAGAAAATTTCGTATCAATAATTGTACGACCTGCACGATTCAAAGCAATAGAAGTCAAAGATGGAGAAGCAACAATCTCTACAAACAGCCAAAGCAAAGCTGCATTAATCGGAAGAGGAAAAATCAGAATAACTGAAATGGAAAATATTCTAGGGCAATATTTTGGAATTAGAAAAGTTAGAATCAAATAAAATACAACGATAAAATTCAGGAAACTTTAAAAACCCTTATTCTGATTAAATACTATACTAAAAATCAAATTCTTTTAGAATTTGACTAACTCAGGAAAGGTGACTTGTTAGAAAAACCAGGGTTTTCATACGATGGGACTACAAAACGCAACAAAACTACTAAAGAATAGAAGAAAATTTAGATGGAAATCTCGTAAATATAAAGTTACTACATTAGGTCTTTTCGCAAAATCTGACCCATTAGGTGGAAAAAATCAAGCAAAAGGAATCGTTACAGAAAAAGTTCAAAAAGAAGCAAAACAACCAAACTCAGCAATGAGAAAATGTTGCAAAGTTCAATTAATCAAAAACTCAAAAGTTATCACAGCATTTATTCCCGGAAACTTAGCACAAAAATTTATCGATGAACACGATGAAGTTTTAATCGAAAGAATCGGTGGAAAACAAGGACGTTCAAAAGGAGACATCCCAGGTGTCCGATGGAAAGTTATTAAAGTAAATGATCAGCCCTTACCAAGACTTTGGATGGGTAAGATTGAAAAAGGAAGAAGATAATGAAAAATCCAATAAAAGGAATAACCGATGCAACAGCTAAAAGATTTAGAGAAATAAAAAATTATGCTCAAACTGAAACCCAAAAACCTGTTATCTACAACATCACAGATTATGAAAACCTAAGAAAAAAAACAGATAGACCTACAAACCCAATTATTTTTAGAATGAATGGAACTTCTTACAATCCCGAAACCGAAACACCTTTAATAACAAAAGGAACAAGAACACCATTAGACACATTAAGTGATAATGAATTCAATAACGAAATGTTAACAGACAGCATAGAGCAATTTCCAGATGACCTAGGAGTTCCAAGAGCAATTTCAAGTAGTTTATCAAAGTTACCTTTAGGACAAATAAACTTATCAGACGGATACCCTGCATAAAATGACAGAACAAGAATTAACACAAATTGAAGAATTAGAAAATCAAATGGAAGAAGAAACTCAAGGAGAAACTCAAGCAGATGAAATAAAAAAAGAATCAGACGGATTCAAACTCTTCGGACTTTACGATGTTTCAGACATTAAAATTAATGATTTAGGAATGAAAAAATATGTCAACCTTGAACCAAAACTGTTAGTTAAAAGTCACGGAAGAATAAGAGAAAAATTTTCAAAAGGAAAAATCAATCTTTTAGAAATCTTTGCAAACCTTGTCGGAGTCCCAGGACACAGAGGAAAAAAACACAAAATTCAAACTTCACAAAAAACAGGAAAATATTCTCAAAATATGAAAATAGTTCTAGACGCATTAAAAATAATCGAAAATAAAACAAAAGAAAACCCAATACAGGTTTTCGTTACTGCAATTGAAAACGCAGCACCAAGAGATGGTGTAACAATTATTGAATATGGTGGAGCAAGATATCCTCAGGCAGTAGACATCTCACCCCTAAGAAGAGTTACAATGACAATAAGGCACCTGGTCCAAGGAAGCTACGATAAATCATTCAACAAAAAAACAAAAATCGAATCAGCACTAGCTGACGAAATAATCAAGGCCTACAAAGAAGACGGAGACAGTTACTTATTAGGTAAGAGAAAAGATTCTGAAAAACAAGCTGATAGTGCAAGATAAAATACTTTTTAAAATACAAAGAAAATTAATCGATTTAATTCCCGTATGGGGACTCCTAGATACTTATTTTAGAGCAGACAATGAAATTAAAAAAAATGAAGCAGATTTTAAAAAAGGATTAATAACTGAAAAACAATTTAATTCTTTTGCAATTAAAAAATTAATATATTTCTCAGGAATAAGTTCCTATAATCTTCTTACAGCATACTCCATTCATAATATGATTAGTTAAACAAATAATTATATAAATCACCACCCCCTCCTAAAACTATGAAAAAAGAGAACATTAACATTGGATATGGGATCGCTATGGGAATTGTAATAGCCGCAATAATGTTAGGAATATCCGGGATTGCTTTTTATCTTATTATAAATTAAAATAAGGGTCAAGAATAGATTTAGATTACTTATAATAATCTCAAGTATAATCATTTTCATCCACATATTATTAACAGCTCCTAAAAAGTATGAGTTTGCTTGGATTCATACATTTGTTAATTTGTGGATACTTCTCTTAAACATAATTGGAGAAATAATTATTACTACCTTAGATATTAAAAAAGAAATTAATTTTTCTAATCAAAACATCTCAAACCCCTATTAAAAAATTTCAACACTAACAAAAAGATAAAAAAATTAGGTTGGACTTGTCCTCCTAATTTTTTATAAAATAAGTGAGCGAAGCGAACCTAGATTTCTAACCACAAACCCACAAAAACCATCACAACCTTCAACCCATCCAATTATCCCAAAAAAATTAAACAAATTAAAGCTCCAACTCAGAAACCTTTAAAACTTCAAATTTCCCAAAAAAAGTTGAATGAGTTAAAGGTTTCTGCAGAAACCTTTAAAAACCATAACTTACATCAAATATTACAACAACATGGCAAAAAAAGAAACACCATTCGAGAAAATTAAAAGACTAGTTAATAGTCAAGACACTATTAGAAACATCGCAACTTCTGCACATATTCACCACGGTAAAACTGCTTTAACAGACAACCTTTTGGCTGCAGCTGGAATGATGTCAGAAAAATTAGCAGGAGACCTAGAAGGTGGAATGGCAACATGGCAACACTCAGACGAGCAAGAAAGATTACTAACTGTCGACGCTGCAAACACATCAATGGCTCACACATTAGGAGGCAAAGATTACCTAATCAATTTAATTGACACACCAGGACACGTAGACTTCTCAGGAAACGTTACTCGTGCAATGAGAGCTATTGACGGAACAATTGTTCTAGCATGTGCATCAGAAGGAATCATGCCACAAACAGAAACAGTTATGAAACAAGCACTAAGAGAAAGGGTAAAACCAATTCTATTCATTAACAAAGTTGACAGAATGATTATGGAATTACAATTAACTCCAGAAGGGATGCAAGAAAGATTCATGAAAATCATCGAACACTTCAACCTATTACTTGAACAAATAGCAGAACCAGAATACAGACAAAAATGGAAAGTTAGTGTTGCAGATGGTTCAGTAGTATTCGGTTCAGCAAGAGACAACTGGGCAATGTCAGCAGCATTCATGCAAAAAAAAGGAATCAGTTTCAAAGACATAATCGACCTATACAAAAAAGATGAAGATGAAAGAAAAGAATGGGTTTGGGAAAACGCACCACTATTCGAAGTCCTTTTAGATTCAGTTATCAAACACTTACCCTCACCAATTGAAGCTCAAAAATATAGAATTCCAAAAATTTGGAGAGGAGATCAAGATTCTGAATTTGGAAAAAATTTAATGACTTGTGACAAAAAAGGAGAACCTGCATTTGTAATCACAAACACAATCATCGACGCACGTTCAGGAAAAGAAATTTCTGCAGGAAGATTATTCTCAGGAACACTAAAACCCGGAATGGATGTTTATCTAAACAACGAAAAAAAGAAACAAAAAATCCAACAAGTTTTAGTTTACAACGGAATCAAACCAGAACAAATGGAAGAAGTTCCAGCAGGAAATGTTCTTGCAATAACCGGAATTACTTCAGAACCCGGAGAAACAATTACAGTCTCACCTCAAGAAAGTTTTGAAAACATCAAACACATCTTTGACCCAGTTATTACTAAATCAATCACAGTTCCTAAACCTCAAGATTTACCAAAACTAATTGACGTCCTAAAAAAAGTCGCAAAAGAAGATCCAACATTAAAGATTGAGATTAATGAAGAAACAGGAGAAAACTTAATGTCAGGAATGGGAGAACTTCACCTAGAAATTATTGAAAACAGAATCAAAAAAGAAAAAGGTGTAGAAGTTAAAACTTCAGAACCAATTGTAGTCTACAGAGAAACAGTTAGTAAGGTTGGTCAAGTAGGTGAAGGAAAATCACCAAACAAACACAACGTATTTTTCCTTGAAATAGAACCTTTAGAAGATGAAGTTTACAATGCAATCAAAGAAGGAGAAATAAAAGAAGGAAGAACCAAAAAGAAAAACGAAGAATTATGGACTAAACTAAATGAATTAGGAATTTCAAATGATGAAGCTAGAGCTTACAGAGACATTTACAAAGAATGTGTTTTCTTAGACAAAGTTAAAGGAGAAGTTCACATGGGAGAAGTTATTGAAATGATTATGGAAGCCATTGAACAAGTTATTGACTCAGGAGTCTTAGCTAGAGAACCTTGCTCTAAATTAAAAATCAGTTTAGTAGATATCAAACTACACGAAGATGCAATCCACAGAGGACCTGCTCAAGTTTACCCTGCAGTAAGAGACTCTATGAGAACATCAATCAATTCAGCAGGCCCAGTCTTATTCGAACCAATCCAAACACTATCCCTTGAAGGGCCTTTAGCAAACATGGGAGATTTAACAAAATTAATCCAAAGTAAACGAGGTCAAGTTGCAGACATTGAACAAGGTGCAGGTCACGTAACAATCAAAACAAAACTACCTGTTGCAGAAATGATTGGACTAGCTTCAGACGTTAGATCCTCAACAGAAGGTCGTGGAACATTCAGCATGGTAGATCAATCTTTTGAAAAAGTCCCAACAAATTTACAACCAGATATTGTCAAAAAAATTAGACAAAGAAAAGGTTTGAAAGATAATGAATAAACCTTAGCCCAAATAAAAAAAAGAGTTCTATAATAAAAATTAAAAATGGAAACAACTAAATTAATAAAATTTGATAGTAGGAAAGAATTACTTTGTCTTGGAGCCGGAATTCTGATAGGTTATATAAATAAACAAGAAACTCATTCTATAAATCACAGAAATATATTTCTTGGGGCATTAAAAACCTACAAGAAAAATTGCCAGAAAAAACAGAAGATTATTGTAAAAATCAAATAAGATCTGATCGATTAACTAGAGATACCCTAAGTACCACTAGAACTTATGTTAATCGATGGAGAATGTATGAAAAATTATTCAAAGACCAAAAATTCGCATAAATAATTTTAATTCTAAACATAAATCCTAAAAAGAAAACTCTTCTCCACAAATCCCAAAACCAACAACACTAATAATAATCCTAGAAGATTGGGTTAACAAAGTTTCCCAATCTAACATAATCCGAAGATTCTTTAGAATCTAGGAGTCAGAGAATCTTTGATTCTCTGAAAATAAGATTTCGCTTGGAACAAGCGAACTAAATCTTCACCAAACCCTATTCAATCATAACCACCCAACTGTAAGATTTAAATAACCCAATTCCCACAATTTTCCATGAAATTAGAAAAATTATTTTCAAAAGCAAGAAAAATTTGCACAACAGGATTAGTATTAACTGTACTTGCTAACACTCCCAACTACTCAGCATCTATTGAAAATAAACCTACAATAACTCAAGATTATTCATTTCAAAAATTAAAATCAACACTAAAATCTGTAGGAAGATTTGAAAAATCTGAAAAAAAATCATTAAGAAATTATTGGAAAATAAACACAGATAATGAAAAAAAGACAATTTTAAATTGCTATAACAATCCTCAAAAAGTTCTAAAATCTTTCAAAGAATCTGAAACAAAATCCTTTAAAGGATACTTCCAAGATTACGATAAAAAAACAATGACAGACCTTGAAGCAAAAATTTTACAAAAAGATTACGAAAGCAGATTTCCTTGGAAATTCAATATAAGAAAATTATCTCTATCAGATAAACTATTAATTTATCTTGATTCAAAAGAAAAAAATACAAATTCACTACCTTCACTAAATCACCTTCAAGATTAATTTATTTTTATCTATTTCTCCACATACTCTTTTTCAAATCATCTCTATCAAAACCTTCATTCAACAAAATATTAGCAACCCCAACCCCTACAGGAAACCTATAGGTACCCATATTAACCGTTTGCCAATTACCCTCACGATCTTTAATCTTTGTTCGCGGAGGATTTATTATTCCAAATGCCTTATCACCCTGTAATTCAAGAGTCATCATTGTCCCCCTAGGAATCTTTCCATAATTATCATAAACCTTTGACAACCCATTAGTATATCCTTGATACACATCTGCAATTAAAATAACTTCTTTTGCCTGCTTCAAAACCTTATCAGCATCTTCAACAGGCAATCCTCCAAATTCCTCTCGACTAATTACTCCATCCAGAGCATCAAAAAAACTCTTTTCACGAACTCCTCGTTCTTGAGAATTAAAAACATCAAGAGCACCATTAAATGTACTAATAACTTTTCTTGCGCCCTGAGCCAAACCTTCATCAATAGATTCATCATACTGCTCCGAACTTACTTTATCAATCAACCCATAATCTGATGCAACATCTAAACCCTCCTTAAATTTTGAAAAAAAATCCGCGCCAAACACACTCTCAATTCCACTCCTCCCCTCCCCAACAATAGTTTGATCAATCCAATAATCCGTAAGATCCATTCCAGTAGTCGCACTTAATGATTTATGATTAGAAATTTTTAATGCTTCAAAATACTCATTCATTGTCGCATCCCCCGAAATTTCACTTTCATCCAAAATCCCAATTCTTCCAGTACCTGTAAAAAGCGACGTAAAACCTTTTTTCCCACTAAGTTCCCCTGCAAGATTAACATAAGCATCTCCAACAGTTACAAATCTTTGACTATCACTAAAAAATCTCGTACCATCCGGCGCCTCAGAAATAGAATAAAAAATATCAGTATCTAAATTTTGAGCATTAAATATCTGCGTTACACCATACAAAGGCTCCTCATTTTTTGTAAGAACTTTTGTTTTCTCTGCATCAAACAAAACCTTAAACTCACCATCTTCAAGCAAAATATTTTCCCCCTTAACAGTAAACCTCTCATGATTTGCTTTAAGATCAAATCCCAAATCATTCCCCACAGCAATAATCTCTACATCATTCATCATAACATATTGCTCGGAATTAAAACCCTTTTTCGACTTAAACATTACATCAGTCCTAATATCTCCAACAGACAAATCCTTAATAGAAATTTCCACCAACAAATTACTAGCAACAATATAATCATCATCAACAATTTTTAAAAACCCAGAATTTTCAGAATTCATTATAAAACTTTTATCATTAATTTTTACCTCTGCACCATTTTTCAAAGTTATACCTTCACGAGTAATAATCAACTCAGAATTTTCATTCTCTAATAAAAACTCCACATTCTCATAACCCGAAAGACCTTCAGGCCTCATATCTTTTCCAAGAGGGACCACACTTACAATCTTCGCACCATCTTCAAATCCATAAATAATTTTATCGCCTACAAATTCTATTGAAACAACATTTTCAGGAACAT
>CAYNOY010000039.1:0-7635 GCA_964399015.1 Candidatus Woesearchaeota archaeon
TAGAAATGTATTGGATTCAACGAGAGTTAAGATTCCATTTGGAATTGCTCAGATAGGTCGATGTTTTAGAAATGAGATTGCTCCTCGTGATTTTTTGTTTAGATGTAGAGAGTTTCATATAGGAGAATTTGAGTTTTTTATTCATCCGGATGAAATGAAATGTAGTTTACTTGAAGATAGTCATAGGGAAGTTAAGTTGAAACTTTTGGATGAGGAAACTCAGAATCGTATGGGAGAAGAATCTCCCAACCCTTTTAAAAAAGGCTTGACCCAAAACAAACCTCAACAAGAAGGTACAAGTCACCCCTCTCTTAAAGATAAGGATGATTTAAGAGATGCTACTATTGGAGAAATGTTGGATAAGAAAAAGTTAGATGAGTGGCATGCTTATTGGTTGGCTGAGCAGATTTTGTGGTTTAATTCAATTGGTTTGACAGAGATAAAAATTCGTGAACATACTAAGGACGAGCTTTCGCATTATTCTTCTGCGACTTTTGATGTTGATTATACTTATCCTTTTGGTAGTCAGGAAGTTGCGGGGAATGCTAACCGAGGGCAATATGATTTGACTCAACATCAGAAAGAGAGTAAGGAGTCTATGGAGATTTTTGATGAGGGTTCGAAGTCTAAGATTATTCCTCGAGTGATTGAACCAACGTTTGGAATGGAGAGAGTTTTTTTGGCGATTTTGACAAAGGCTTATTGTTATGATGCTAAGAGAGATTATGTTGTTTTGAAAATTCCTGCTAAACTTGCTCCGGTAAAGGCTGCTGTTTTTCCGATAATTAAGAAGGAGGAGTATATTGCTCTTGCCGAGGATATTGTTAGAGATTTGAAAAAAGATTTTAATATTAATTATGATAAGTCTGGATCGATTGGTCGAAGGTATGCTCGGAATGATGAAATGGGGACGCCGTTTTGTATTACAATTGATGGTGATAGTTTAGAAGGGAAGGATGTTACGATTAGAAATAGGGATAGTGGTAAGCAGATTAGAGTTAAGGTTGATAAGTTGAAGGGAGTTTTGCGTGGGTTGGTTGAAGGGGATATTAAGTTTGAGAAAGCTGGTAAGATTGTGAAGTGATTGTGAGAAACGGATTTATTTTGGTTCAAACAATGCACAATATCCTTTAGCGATTGTTTCGGCATCATCTTCTTCAATTCTAAATCCATAAACTAAGTTTCCTCCAAGTTCATCCGCATTCTTTTTTAGATTCTTAATTGCTTCTAATCGGGCATTATCAGAACTATCCTAAGCGTTTCCCTCAACATAACCTAAATCTTTCCAAGAATCTATTTTATTATCGAATGAAAATAAACCTTGTGTAGCTAATCTAGTTGCACTTATATCTATTTTTTCAGAATCATCTTTAATAATTATATCTGACATGTAAATTGGGTTATCTAAACTCATGAAATTTTAACCTAAAAAGAATTTATAAATTATATTGTTTTTTGTTGTATGTGTTTTTAGGGGGGGGTTTCCACCTCCGCGAAAATCCGGCTTACGCCTTTCCCATTTTCGCCCCTTGCATATTATTAGTGTTGTTGGATTTAATCTTGAGGGTTTATATTTTGTTTTTTGATTGTTCGTTAAATTTAAATATAATATTATTGTTGTTAAATTATGGATACGGTTAAAAAAAAGATTGTGGTTGATGTTTTACTATTTGTAGATTTTTTACTGATGGCAATTTCGGGTTTAACTTTGTGGTTGGTGTATCCTGCAGGTGAGAAGAGTGGGCAGGCAGGTGTTGTGTTTTTGTTTGATAGATTTGCATGGTTGGAGATACATCATTGGCTTTCAGTTATTTTGATTGTGTTAATCTTGGTTCATCTTTTATTGAGTTGGACTTGGATTAAGATTAATGTTTTTAGAATTGGTGCTGTGAAGAATGAGTGATTGCATATTTTGTAAGATTGCTGGAGGGGAGATTAAAAGTGAGTTTGTTTATGATGATGATAATTTTTTTGGAATATTAGATAATAATCCTAAGGCTGAGGGGCATACGTTGATTATTTCTAAGAAACATTATAAGACTATTTTGGATTTGCCGAATACTTTGGGGAATGAATTGCAAGAGGCGATTAAGAAAGTTTCTTTGGATTTGATTAAGGATGGAAAGGCTGAAGGATTTAATGTTTTGGTTAATTCGAATTCTGTTGCTGGGCAGTTAGTTGAGCATTTTCATGTTCATATTATTCCTAGAAAGAAAGGTGATGGGTTGAGGGCGGTTGGTTAAAATGTTAACGTTGAAACAGATTACAAATGGAATTGTAAGAAGAGCTAAAGAAGATTCTGTTACTCAAAGAGATTATATTTCTGGACCTGAAGAGATGGGTGATGTGGGGGCAGATTTAGGTTATGAGGTTGATGAGAAAACTGGAGATTTAAGGATTGTTCAGTATTAATTTCCTAGATTTCTATATTGTAATTTAGGTTCAAGTAAAATTAATTTTAATAAATTTTCTGCATTTAATTCTTCTTCTAATAATTCTTTGCTAGGATCACAGGAATTAATATTGTATTCTTGAGTAAAATCATAATGAGCTTGGTGGTCGCATAAAGCACATAAATTATCTCTTAACTCTTCTGAGCTAAAAACCGTACCTGAAGGAGAAAATATGAAATAGTCTGTGTTTACATCTTCGGGATAATGATCTACTCTCCAACCTTCGGCTAAATAATAGTTTACTGCGCTTATTATTCCAGTTAAATCTGTTTTCATTATTTAGATAAAATATTGGCTGTATTTAATTATTATTATTATTCTAAAGAATGAACTATTTTTAATTTTTCTTATCAATATATTCTTCTTTGTACATTGTCCAGAATAAAACTAGGTATGCGACTACTAGTGGACCTATGAATATTCCGATTATTCCGAATTGGTAGATTCCGATGTAGATTCCTACAATTGATACGACTGGGTGGATTTTTCCGTATTTGTCGTTGATTATTGGACGAAGGATGTTGTCGATCATTCCGATTAGGACTCCAATTATAATTAGTGCGACCCCTTTTCCGATTGCTCCGCTTGCTAGGAAATATAATGCTACAGGAACCCAGATGATTGGTATTCCTATTACTGGTAAGAAAGATAATATCATTCCGACAAATCCCCAAAATAATGCGTTAGGTATTCCGAATAAATAGAAATTTGTTGCTAGCAAACCTCCCTGAATTATTGCGATTAGGAAAGTTCCTATGATTGTTGAGTATGTGATTGATTTGAATTTTTCGATTGCACTTTCTTTGTGTTGTTTGTTGAATGGGATTACTTCGTAAACTTTTTTCTTTAGTTCTTCAGAGTAGATTATGAAGTAGTATAGTAAGAAAAATAAAAGGAAAAATAGGGCGAATGCTTGTAGAATGTTTGAGAAAAATCCGCTTACGGATTTTGTTAAGATTGGAACTACATGTTCGATTATGAATGCTTTGTCTATGTTTACTTCAAATGGAAGTTTGTTGTTTAATTTTTCTTCTAGTCCTTCAAGTGAGTCTATTTGGTCTGGTAAAAGTTTTACTTGTTCAATGATTCCTTGGACAAGGAAAATTGAGGGTATTACAATTAAAATTATTGAGATTAAGATGATTATTGTTGCAGAAAGTTGTTTTGAGATTTTTTTTGTTTTTAACCATTTGTCTAAAGGTCTGAAGATGAATGCTAGGATTATTGCTCCGAAGAATGCGCTTACAAAAGGTATGCTTGAATAGACAACAAATGAAAGCAATACTAGTACGACTAGTGATGCTAATAGTTTTTTGTTTTGTAATAATTTGTTTATCATCTTGTATATGTTTGATTGTTTGGATTTTTAAATGTTACTATTTAATAGTGGGGAAAATAGATTTTATTAGAAAGATTTAAAAATGTTTAATTTATTGTTTTGGGATGTCAGAAGATAATTATTGTCCAATTTGTGGAAAGAACCTTAATAGGGGTCATAGGTGTGACTCTCGTACTCTTGCGGCTATTGATGGTGCAAATACTCGAGCATAAAGATATGGGGCAGAAGAAGCTTTTAAGAATATTACTGAACCCAAATTTCACGACAAGTTAAGAGATGCTGAAAGAATGATTAATGGAACTTATTAATTAATGGCTGTACCGTGGATTGAACACGGGACCTCTGCCTTATGAGAGCAGCGCTCTACCACTGAGCTATACAGCCAAAATTAGGAACTTGTTTTAGTTTAAAAAACTATCTTATGTCTTTCCTCCTCCGCGAAAATCCGTTCCTTACGTCACTTTCCCATTTTCTTCCCTTGCATAAAATTAGTGTTTTTAGGATTAATCGTGGATATTTGTTTTTTAAGTTTGGAGTTTGTCTTTATTGATAATAATTTATCTTCTAATTTAATTAGAATTTTATTTTTAGTTTAATAAGAGATTTAGTGTATGCACAAAACTCTTTTAAACTAAAGAATCTTAAATGAGGTATGGTAGAATTTAATCCCATACAAGAAGTGACTGAAGGAGTTGAACTTATAGATCCTTCTGGAAGTGGGTTGGCAGATATTGTGCAGAATCTTCCTCCAGAGATGGTCAATAATATTGGGACATTGATATTTATTTTTAAGACGTTAGGGATTGTTTTCATAGCTTACTTTTTGTTTTTGTTGATTAAAGGAATTTTTGCTATTAAAACTGGAATTAGGATTAGAAAGATGGAGAAGAAACTTAATGAGATTGATGATAAGTTGAGTAAGGTTATTAAGGGAAATTATAAAGAATCTGGTGGAGAAGAAGAGAAGAAGAAAGAAGATAAAGGGATTAAAGAAGGTGGAGTGGAGAAAGAAGAATCCAAAAAGGAAGAAAAGAAGAAGAAATAATTATTTATTATTTTGATTTCAGGAGAATTTGAAAGAAATAGATTATCAAATTTATTCCTTAACTAAAATTAATTCAATAGCACTTACAAAAATTCTTTTTCCTTCTTTGTTTTCAAATTGTTCTGATGAAATTTTGATGTCTTCTATTTTTATATTCTCATCTTTTAAGAAAGTTCTTCGTGCGACTTCTACAACGTCAACTGCTTTTGAAATGAATTTACCTCTTGCAGAAACAATTACCTTACTTTGTCCTTTGTTTTGGAATTGCATAACTACTCCTGTTACGTAATTCATAAAGGGTTTAATTCCCACAAAAATAATATTGTCTTCTCCATCTGGCTTTTCTTCATATTTTCCAGTAACTTCGACTGCTTTTATTTCAGAACTTTTCATTTCAGAAGGTTTTGCCTCTTCATAGTTTGCTTTCAATTCCTCATTCATTTTATCACTGTTCACTCGTTTTTAGTTTTATTCTTGTTGATTCTTGCAATATATCCTGCAATCTTGTTTCTTATTTTTTTACTGTTTCCGAGACCTTTAATTAGTCTTTTATTGTCTTCAAAATTCTCATTAAATTTGTTTTCTTCATTCAATAAACTGTGACTAGTTCTCTTAACCAACTTAGATTTTATTCTTCCCATAATATTATCTCATTTTCTTAGTTTTTAAAGATTATTGTTTTGAATTTTAGGCCTCAATTTTCAAAACCTTTAGTACGCTACTGTATTTGTTAACAAATTCTATGGATTTTTTGCTGATGTCTCCAGTATACATGATTAATGCAGGTAATGGAATTGATTGTGCGTCGGATAAAATCTTTCTTAAATCTGTTTCTGTAATTGTTTTTTTATTTTTGACCACAGTTAAAAAATTTATTGGACCTAACTCTGAGTTTATTTTAACAATGCAATGATATTCTTTGGGTTTGTATTCTTTTTCTTCAGCTATTATGAATCCTTTGTTTTTGATAAATTGAATTGTTTTTAGAACAAATTCTGACCTTGGTTTTTCTTTTTTTATTTTTATTTCTTCGGTCATGACAAAGGGATTTTTGAATTCGTTTGCATTAGGTTTTTCTGAATTAGATGGTGTAAATGATTCTTTTGTTTGGTTTTGGAGTGGGATTGTTTTAGTTAGTTCTTCTGCATCTTTTTCAAGTTCTAAGATTTCATCCTTATTGGTTGCTCCTTCTCGAGTGATTAGGTGGCTCTCGGTTTTTTCTTCTTTCTTTTTTAAAGATGGTACTAGGGAAGGTTTTGAGTTTGATTCCGAAGAGGATTTCGAGTTTGGTTCTAAAATTTCTTTAACATCTTCTTCGGAGGTTAAAAAAAATCTCCAGAAAATATCCTCGTCCATTTTGAATCCAAATGCAAAATCTCTTATGGACCTTAGTGCAACTCGTATTGAGGGGTGTTGTTCATTGTCTTTTAGGACTTTGTATTTTTTTAATCTTAGGAATGCGTCTCCTTCTTTTGGATGGAGGTATTTCTGGTAGGGACTTAGTTGTTCTTCTTGTCCTTCTAAAAAATATAGTGGGCTTCCCCCAACTTTTAGGTGACTTACTTTGATTCTCTTGCTGTTTACCATTTCGGATAGAAAAGCTGAAACAAATAGTGAGTTCATTTCTAATTCTCTTGCTATTTGCACGGGTAAACGGGGCCCTTTTTCTTCTATGACCTTCACAATCTTTTCGTGGTTTTCGTTAACATCCATTTTACTATGAAGACTGTTGAAAGGAGTTAATAAAATTAATTATGGTGGGGATTGGGTTAAACTATTCATTTAATGAAAACCAATGAGACTAGGAATATGATGTAGAGTATGAGTAGAATGATTCCCTCTTTTTTTCTTAATTCGTATCCTGTTCTCATCAAAAACCAAAATACTAATGAAATGAATATCATAAATGGTCCTGAGTAAAAAAACGTTAGGTTGTCTACTAGAATATTGTTGATAATGGATGAGGCACCTATGACCAGGAAAATATTTGAAACATTGCTTCCGATTATGTTTCCGATGGCGATTCCACTTAGGCCTTTTTTAGCTGCAGATAGAGAGACACTTAGTTCGGGTAATGAGGTTCCAAGAGCGATGACGCTTAATCCTATTAAGGTCTTAGATATTCCAAAAAAATCTCCGAAGAATATTGTTTGATCGATTAAAAGTTTTGCTCCGAAATATATTACAATTCCTCCGATTATTACACTTACAAGATTTCCAAACAGATTTCTTCTCTGGATTCTGTTTTTAGAGTTTGAATTTGTTTTTATTTTTTCTTTTAGTGAATTTATGTATTTGAATTTTAAGAAGAAAATTATGAAACTTTTGAAACTTCTTTTGTCCTCAATCCCTTTGTTTGTGTCTAATAAGAAAACAAGGTATGCTAGGTAGAGTAGTAAGAAGACGCCTCCTTCGATGAAATTTATTACCCTGTCAAACATAAAGAAATAAAAAATTGTTGTAGCGAAAATCATAATCATGACGTCTCGTTTTTTTATTTCTTGTTTTGTTTTTGTGACTGCAAAGATGGCGATGATTCCTCCGATAAGGCAGATGTTTGCGATGTTTGAGCCTACGACGTTTCCTAAAATTATTCCGCTTTGGTTTTTGGCTGAAGCAACGATTGATGCGACTAATTCTGGCAGAGAAGTTCCAATTGCTACCAAGGTTAATCCAATTATGAATTCAGAGACTCCTATTTTCTTTGCTATTATTGAGCTATGTTTGACGAAAAAATCAGAGCCTTTAACAAGTAGAATAATCCCTAAAATAAATAAAAGAATGTTTAATATCATAAT
>CAYNOY010000040.1:0-7531 GCA_964399015.1 Candidatus Woesearchaeota archaeon
TTCCTGTTTGTTTAGGTCTAATATGTCCTACCTTTCTTCCAGGAGGTGCGTTTCTCTTAGCAATCTTTGACTTAATTCTCTTACCTCTTCCACCACCGAACGGGTGATCAATAGCATTTGTTTTAACTGCCGAAGTTCTGTGCCATTTACGGCCTTTTGATTTCATAATATGATGAGATTTGCCTGCCTTAATAAGCGGTTTAATTAATCTGCCTTCACCTGCAGCAACTCCAATTGTTGCTCGGCACTTTCCATTTAATTTAATCTTTCGTCTTTTAATAACTATCTCTACACCCTTATCATCTTTGTTCATTATAACTCCAGAGATTCCGGAGCTTCTTAAAATCTTCCCACCTTTTCCAGGAACTGTTTCAATATCAAAAACTTTTGTACCTTGAGGAATTTGAGTGATTTGTAAGATGTCTCCGTCTTTTGGAGTTTCGTTTTCTTTTCTTAATCCTAAGTTGATTTCTTGTCCCTCATAAGTACCTGAAGCTGCAGGGATTATGAAATCTTCATCATTGATTTTAATTTTAACTAAAGGTGTTGAATGTGCTGCTGAGTTGAATAATTTTGTAATCTTTGCCGTACCTTCAGTAGTTATTTTAGGGTATGTAACTCTGTAAATATAAGCGCTAGGACTAACTCTAAATGTTAGGCTTCCTTTTCCTCTAGCTTGTTGTGTAATTCGTTTTCCCATTTTATGAAGATTTACCTCTTAAATCGAATAATTGAAAATTTTTAATTTTCATATTAAATCATTCCTAGTTTTGTCGCAACGTCGATCGCTGGATTTTTTGCATTTAATTGAACATAAACATATTTTTTATTGTCTCTAATTAATGTATTCATTTTTTCTACTTGTACATCAAATAATTCTTCGACTTCTTTTTTAATTTGTATTTTAGACCTTCTTTTGTCTGCGGTTACAACTAATGTGTTGTTTAATTCGATTAATCTTACTGCTTTTTCTGTTGTTACTAACTTTATCATTTTTTCTTTTCCTCTAATTTATCTTCTTTTATTTTTCCTTGTTTTATTTTTTCTAATTCTTTGATGGATTGTTCTGTGAACATGCATAGTCTTGCGCCGTTTGAAGCTAAATCACTTACTGTTAATTCGTTTATTTTTAAGATTTCAATTCCTTTAACTTTGAATTCTTCTTTGTTTCCAATAACAACTAATAATCCTGCGTTCTTTTTGTTTTTTCGTCCTCGCATTTTTCCAATACCTGCACGAATTGTTTTCTTTTGGATTGCGATGTTGTTTAGATTTCCCAATACTTTTTCTAAAAACTTTAAGAATTCTTTATTGTTTAAATTTGTAACTTCTTCTGAGATAATTAATGGAAGTTTTAGGTCTATTTTTGATTCTGCTAAAGAACTGTATTTCTTTTGGATATCTTTAATTGAAGTTGTGTATGTTAATGCACTCATTAGAGCTTTGATTAATTCTCTTTTGTTTATTTTGTTTAAGTTAACGTTTCCGTGTGGCGGGTGTGCCCTTCTACCACCTCGAGCAGATGGAACAATTGCAGCTTCCCAGTTGAATTGAGTTCCCCTTCTTGAGAAAATTTTTCTTGGTAATCTTGCCATACCTTTTCCAGTATTAGTTTTCCAAACATGTCTTCTTTTACTTGGAGTTCCAGAAGCAGAAATATCCATTCCAGCTCTGAACTTTGGAGAATTTGGATGCTTGATTTTTTCAGCTTCAACAATTTTTCTAATTAGGTCTTCTCTTATTGGTTCTTCAAATAAAATTGTAGTTGTTTCTTTTTCTTTCTTTGCTTCTTGATTTAGTATTTGTAGTTTCATTTTTGTAACCTCGCATAATCTGGTTTTAATGTGTAACCTAATTCGTCTCGGTCTAGTTTTTCAACTTCCAAATAGTGTTCGTCTGCAACGGTTCCAACAACTTTTGCGATTGCAACTTGTTTTTTATTTAATTCTCTAATTTGGTGACTCAATAATCCTACATGATCCGAACCTTTTGGAACAAAGCTCAATTCACGAACTGCGTTTCCTACAGAACAAAATCTAACAGCTGGGGTCATTTCATTTAATATTCCTAAGAGTCCTTCTTTCAAATCTCTTTCTACATTTGGAGAGACATCTCTCATATGTTTCCATCCGCAAGGTTTTGTAGTTTCCATCTTATCTTAGCTCCATAAATTCGTAATTTTTTTTAGTTTGACGTTTAACTGGCCTTAAAGCGTTAGTAATTAAAATTTGTCTTTTCTTAGGACCTTGAACACTGCCCGATAAAATAATATAATCTCCTTTGATTTTTCCAAAATGTCTGAATCCTTCTTGGAGATTGATGTCTGTTTCAGATGTGTCTCCAATTAATACTATCTTGTGATTATAAGTTGTTCTAGTGAAGAATCCCATTTGACCTGCCATTGGCTGAGTAAATTCTACTCTTGCAGGATGCCATGGCCCTCCAGAACCTGGACCCCTTACACCTTTTTCGGATTTATGACTTCTAAGTGTTAGTCCAAACCTTTTTGTAGGTCCTTGATTTCCTTTTCCGATTGTAACTCCACGAACATCAACTGTTCCTTCTGGGAAAATATCCTTAATTCTAAGTTCTTTGCTAAGATTTGTTTTAACAAATTCTAGTTTTTCATTTAAATTACCTGAGATACCAATCTCTGCCATATCTGGCTTTTTTTTGATTCCGGTTTTTTTAACTTGAGAATAAATAATTAAACGGATATCTTCATAATCTCCTTCCTTAAAATCTTCGATTTTTTTCTTAACTATTTTTGGTAGTTTTACTTTTTTCTTTAGTTCTTTATCTAAATTTTGATTAATAACTTCGCCGATTACTTTGCTGTGTTTATAGAATCTAACTGAAAAAATCTTCATTGTAGGGCATTCGATTATTGTAACTGGAATTGAGGCTCTTTGTCCTTTTGTTAAAGAATTTGGTGTGTTATCCTTGACATATGCTGATTTCATTCCAACCTTGTATCCTATAAATCCTAATAGGTTGGTGTCTTCTCTTGCAAGAGCTTTCCAGCTAACTCTAGGTAAAATTTTCTTTGCCCTAACTCTTGGATAGAATTGAAGGCTTCCATGTCTCATATCTCCGTGTTTTGGAATTTTCTTTTTCTCCTTAGTTTAATAGTTGCTCAGAAATCTATAGATCTCTGAACCTGTTAGTAAAAACCAACTGTTATCAGTAATTATTAATTGTATTAATAATCTTAATTATGGAAGAAATATTTGGTTTATAAAGCTTTGTACAATTGGAGATTTGTGTTGGTTTGAGAGTTTTAGGATGGGGCATCCGCTAAATCCTTTTAAGGGGAGGATTATAAATTCTGGTGAATGGCACATCTTTATTTTATTTTGACAAGGGGGTGTCCTTTGCATTGCCCCCATTGTTATTTAGATGCTGGTCCGGATAAATATGAGGATACTATGTCTGTTGCTGATTTTGGCAAATGTGTTGATAATTTTCCTAAAGGAGGTTTAAATTCTATTACGTTATCTGGGGGAGAAGTATTTTCATTAGAAGAAAGATTATATGATTATTTGGATATAATTAAAGATAAAATTCCAGATTATAAATTAGTTTTGCAAACTAGCGGTTATTGGGCTGTTGATAATAAAACTACAAAAGACAGATTAGAAAGATTAAGGGAGTTTAGAGTTAGAAAGATTGATATTACTTCAAACGATAGGTTTCATGAACAAAAAGGATTTGATAAACAAAATGCTGAGAGATTGCAAGGGCTTGTTGAAGAAGCAGAATTAGGTGTGAGTTATAGGGGGTGTGATTATGATATTGTCCCTCTTGGGAGAGGGGTTAATTTAGAGACTCCTAAGAGGGCTGAATTTCAGCAATCTTGTATTGGATTTCTTTACTCAAATGAGTTAACCGTAGATTGGGAAGGTAGCGTGTATCCTTGTTGTTTTGGCATGTTCAAATTTCCTGGAAACCTTATTAATGAAAAATTAACTAAAATAGTTGGTTTGAAGGGGCAAGACAGGGAATTGATTCAAGAATTTTTAGTAATGAATCATAGCGGTTTTAAGGGATTGGCAGATTTAAAGGGGATTGAATGCGAATCAAATAATGCTTGTTTAAAATGTGTGGAATATAATCTGAATAGATAGATATATAAATAAATATTTTTAGGGATTAGTATGACAATTAAGAAAAATGATTTTGTAGAAATTGAATTTAATGGTAAAGCTAATGGGGCGTTGTTTGATACGACTTCTAAGGAAGGGGCGAAGGAAATGGGGTTGGAAACAGATGTTAAACCTGTTGTTGTTTCTGTTGGTAATGGAATGGTTTTGAAAGGTTTTGATGATGCTTTGATTGATAAGGAAATTGGTAAAGATTATTCTATTCATTTGGAATTTAAAGATGCTTTTGGTCCTAGGAATCCTGCGATGATTAAAACAATTCCTATGAGAGTTTTTAAGGCACAGAATATGAATCCTATGCCTGGAATGACCTTGCAGATGGATAATCAGGTTGCAAAAGTTATTTCAGTTTCTGGAGGTCGAGTGATGGTTGATTTTAATAATCCTTTAGCGGGAAAAGAAATTGATTATGATTTTAAGATTTTGAGAATGGTTGAGGATGCTGAAGATAAAATTAATGCATTACAAGATTTCTTTTTTAGACAAAGATTTGAGTTTAATATTGAGGGCAAGAAGGTTGTGTTTAAGGACGCTAAAATTAAACCTATTGTTGATATGATGAAGGATAAGTTGAAGAATATTAGTGGGTTTGAGTTTGAAGTTGTTGAAGGTGAAAAAAAGGTTGAAGGTAGTGGGAAGAGTGAGGGGGTTGATGGGAATGGTGAAGAAAAGAAGAGTGAAGAAAAGAAAGTTGATGATGTTGATAAAAAGTAATTGTTATTCTGAAGTATAACTATTTTTTTAAATCCCTTGTTCTAGGTTTTAAGATGACATTAGCAGATTATGTGTACAGTATCATAGATTATGCTAGAGATTCGTCTGATGAAGCTCGTGGAAAGGTTGAGGGGTTTACTAAGACTGATGACGAAAGTAGTCCAGATTATTATGATAAGTTGCAAGTTTTTTTTCAGAATAATCCTGATGAGAAGTTTAAGGGGATAAAAGAAGGAGACCCTAGAATTTGGGGCAAATTGTTGTTGAGAGTTTTTGAACCTACTCAGGAATTATTTCAGAAATTAAAGGCAGTATCTCCTTTTGCAGGTAAAACTTTGGTTCATGTGGATTATGGTCATAGATTTGTTAAGGGAATTAATTTTGAAGATTTGGAAAGAAAAATTCATGAAAAGATAAAACAACAAGATTATAGGACTCTGGATGGGGATGATTATTTGGTTGCGTTAGACGCTTCGGATTCTGATTTGCAAAGGATGGTTGATGGTGCAGAGGTGGTTTGGTTGTATTCAGGAAGACTTGGTCAAAAATGCCCTAGAAGAGTTGATGGTTCTCCAAGGGAGTAATTTGTTGAAGGAATGATTATCTTTCCCTATAAACTTCGTAAGGAGTGAATAATGTTGATTTGTCTCCATTTTTGTGGAATTGGTTTTCTCTGATGTGGATATATGTGTTGGGTCCGTGATTTGCTAAAGTTTGAGATTCTATTTTTTCTCTTAGATATTTTTTTATCCAAGGAGCATTTTTTTGTTGTTTAGATATTTGATTAGATCCATCTGTTATGCCTTCTAGAAAAATACTTTTTGAGGCTAGGTGTTCTAATCTGAGTGATTGGTTGGATTCTGTTGTTCCTTTTCTTTTGTTTTTTGTGACCTTTGATAAAAATCCAAAAAATCTGTAAAAAGTTCCTAGGAACTTTTTCTTAAAGCAGATTTTTAGGCTCATCAAAACGACTCCATTTTTAAAATGTAGTCTTCATGTTTTGATGATGTTGGCATGGATTTTTGTAGGATTGTTATTTTAAAAGTATTATTGAGATTGGATATATGATATAATATATTGTAAAGTGATGGTAAAACTGCAATAATCTTTATATAGGAATTTTATTATTTTGAATGATGGAAGAGGGCTATCAAAGGGATGACAATCGGCATGATTCTAATGATAATAAGGAATATAATCAAAATGAGTTTGTGAGTGCTCCGAGTCCTGATTCTTTGAAGGCGTCTGAGTCGCCTAGTTTGAATTTTAGTAAAGACCCTGAGTTGTCGGAGATTGATAGGGAGTTAGAGGAGCTTTTGAAAAAACAGCATTCTAAGGTTAAGGTTTTTGGAATTGGTGGTGCTGGAGGAAATACTATTAGTAGAATGAAAGAGATTGGAATTAAGGGTGGAGAATTTATTGCTTTGAATACTGATGCTCAAGATTTACTTTATTCTAATGCAGACCATAAGATTTTGATTGGGAAGGAATTGACAATGGGACTTGGTGCTGGAAGTAATCCTAAGGTTGGTGAAGAGGCTGCGCATGAATCGGAACAAGAGATTAAGAAAAGATTGGCTGGATGTGATATGGTTTTTATAACGTGCGGATTGGGTGGTGGAACTGGAACGGGGGCTGCGCCTGTTGTTGCAGGATTGGCTAAGAAACAAGGAGCTTTAACTATTGGAATTGTTACTTTGCCGTTTACTATTGAAGGTAAAAAGAGGATTGAGAATTCTGAATATGGTTTGGAGAGAATGGAATCTATGGTAGATACTTTGATTGTTATTCCCAATGATAAGTTGTTGGAGATTGCTCCTGAGTTACCATTGCAGACTGCATTTAAGGTTGCTGATGAGATTTTAACCAATGCTGTTAAGGGCACGACTGAGTTGGTTACTAAATCTGGTTTGGTTAATTTGGATTTTGCAGATGTTAAAACCGTTATGGCTAATGGAGGAGTTTCGTTGATGGGGATGGGGGAATCTGATTCTGCTAATAGGGCACAAGAAGCTGTTGAGAAAGCTTTGGGGAATCCGCTTTTAGATGTTGATATTTCAAATGCTAATGGTGCTTTGGTTAATATTATTGGTGGAGATGATATGAGTTTGGATGAAGCTCGTGCGATTATTTCTACTGTTGGTGACCAATTGAGTCCTGATGCTAGAATGATTTGGGGTGCTCAGCTTTCTCCTGAGATGGAAAAGTCAATTAGAGTTATGATTATTATTACCGGCGTTCAATCTTCTCAGATTAGTGGGGGGGATTTGCCTCCTGATTTGCAGAGGCAAGTTGAAATGGGGCAGGAATTGGGAATTGAATTTTTAGAGTAAAGGGAGGATAATGAGCTTGGTGAATAGTTTTAAAAACCCTTTGTTCTCTAAAATAATATGTTTAATTTAAAATCATTTATGAAACAGTGTATGAGAGTTTGGAGACTTTTGAAGAAACCTGATAAGAAAGAGTTTACTACGATTTCGAAAGTTTCTGCGATTGGGTTGGGATTAGTTGGTGCAATTGGTTTTGTTGTTGCGCTGTTTATGGGTTTCTTTGGTTTGAGTTAAGAAGTAGTATTTGTTTCTGTGAGTAGTTTATTGAGTTTAACGTGAAGTTTAACGAAGTTTTGGCGTAGCCAAAATTTGGATGAGCGAGTG
>CAYNOY010000041.1:0-6978 GCA_964399015.1 Candidatus Woesearchaeota archaeon
TAATGGGTTGGCTGTTGGAGGTGGAGAGATTGTGACTGAGGTTGTTGGTGGTGAAAGTAAGACTATTGTTTCGGAGAAACAGGTGTGTGTTGGGGGAAGTTGTTCTTCGGTAAGTCGGTGGGAGGCTTGGAAGATTGCGGTTCCAGGTACTGAATTTACAGTTTTAGAAGGAGATTATGAACATCCGAAGGGAGGGATAATTGTTTCTAAGGGCCTTCTTTATATTAATGAACAAGATGTAGATGATTTTTTGGAATCTTTCCCTAAGGGATTATCTTCTGAGAAATTTTCTAAAAGGCTTTCTGAATCAGATATTGTGAATATGGAGTCTAGAATAAAAACTTATCGAGAGATTGCTAAAGAACAAATTGATTCTAAAATTGAGGATATGATTGAACCTGCGGGTTTTTCTAAAGTCCAATTGAATAAAATAAATAAATTTAAAGATGAAATTCTTACAGGAAAAGAAAAAGTTCCTGAGGGAACTGATATTATAATTGGTACAAAATTGGATGAGGGAGTTGTTAAAGGGGCATTTACAATATCATTTTCTAAGGAAGATTCACGAACATTTATAATCGATGAGGGTGATAAAGTTAATACAATGATTTTAGAAAAGATTGGAGAAAAGGGAAGGGAATATTCTTTAGAATTTTTGTATAATCGGTA
Organism: Candidatus Woesearchaeota archaeon; assembly: GCA_964399015.1. Lineage (GTDB taxonomy): Archaea > Nanobdellota > Nanobdellia > Pacearchaeales > GW2011-AR1 > ARS1285. The sequence goes on from CAYNOY010000041.1 coordinate 670, forward strand.
TAAGGGTGATAATCGAAAATGGGAAGAATATAATCCTTAATGAGTCGATTTAATACATTTATTTTATTGTAATAAATTCCAATTTCCAAGATTTGAAATAACTGTATCTGGTTCATCCATTTTTTTCATTCCATAGATTATTACCCTATCTACTTCTGTAAAAAAATTACCTTCATCAGAAATTACTTTCCAGGGAATTTGTTTTTGATATTTATCTAATTCTGCAGGAGATAATGAAGTAGGGCTAAATTGTTCATATTCTTTAATTGTTTTTTTATCTATAAATCCAGGTTTAAATCCTTTTTCTTCATAGTCTTGAATTAGAGATATTAGGCTTTCCTTTTCGAATTTCCATGCCCTTTCTAATTCTATTTCCTTTTTAGGATCATATCTTTCACCTAAAACTTGTTTGAAATCTTCAAGTGTGTATTTTTCGGTTTTTTCTATGCTTGGAACTTCAGGAGTATACGCGATATCATCTCTACAACTAGGAACAGCTAAAGCTAATGCAAATGCTCCTGAACCTAATATTTTTGTTAGTGTTTTCATGGTTTAGATGGGGGTTTTGAAGTATTTAAGTATTTGGGTTTGTTGTTACTTGGGAATGAATTTAGGAGATTATTCTTCTTTGGAGAATTATGTTCAGATTTATGAGGGTGAGTTGAAATCGTCTCGTGCTGACCCGGATAATTCTTTGGCGAGTATTAATCAGGGAAGGATTTTGAATATTAAGGGAGAGAATATTGAGGTTGAGATAAAGAGGGATATTCATGAGGGTGTGATTGATGGAGAGAATATTGTTGTGAAGAATGGGGAGATTGTTCAGAGATTTGATGGTGCGAAAACTTTTGTTAATCGGAAAGGGTTTGAAGCTTTTTTGGTTAGTGATTTGGTTAATGGGTTGGCTGTTGGAGGTGGAGAGATTGTGACTGAGGTTGTTGGTGGTGAAGGTGTTGGTGGTGATGGGGTTGGTGGAGATGGTGAAGGGGATGCAGGAGTAGGGGTTGGGGTTGTGGTTGAATCTAAACCTATTACTTCCAAAGATAATAAAAAGAAAATAAAATGGGTTAAGATGGGGCATTTGTCTACTTATGGAGGAGCAATGGTTTTAATGGGATTAGAAGATCCACGTGAAGCATCCTTGGGTTCAGGAAAAACTCCTTGGACTACTGAAAAATTAATTTCTAATGCTTATATTTATGCAGATAAGGACGAAATTGATGATTTTTTAAATTCTGTTAAAGGAAAGAAGTTAACAAGAACACAATTTGATCAACAATTAACAAAATCTATTACAAATGTAAAAAGTATTGTTAGTCTTCAAATAGATATTAGTAAAAAACAAATTAATGCGAATATTGATAAGACTCTTAAAGAACTTAAATTACCTGCAGATCTTATGAGGGATGTTAATAAATTTAAAACAAGTATAATAACAAGTTTAAATAAAAATGGTGTTCCAAAAGGAACTACAGTAATTATAATAAATAAAAATACTGGGAAAATTGTAGAAGGTTATTTTACATTGGATGTTAAGGGAAGGGAAAATCCTTATACTACAAAAATTCCTGGAGCATATATCCAAAAGATGATTCATAAAAGGTATAAAGATCAACCATTAACTACGGAATTATTATGGGAACAATATAATAAAGATTAAAAAAAAGAGATCCCTGTAGTAAAATCTTTTCTGTCGAGTCTATCTAACATATAAATTACTAGGTTGTTTGCTTCGGAAATTTTTTCAGGAGGACCAACTAAATCCCATGGAATCATTTTTTCTAGTTTTTTTATTCTTGATCTAGATAATTTATTTGCATCGAAAGAATAGGTTTCTCCTTTTCTTTCTTTTGGAAGTGTCTTCTCTATTTGCGCTTTTAATTTTTTAGGATTTTCATATAATTCACACCAAAGTTCTTGTTCTCCGTGGAGAACTTTTTCTTTAGTAGGAGAAAACATTGCTTTTACATCTTCTTGTTCTCCGATTGTAAGCTCATTATAATTATTTTCACCATATGCGTTTACAAACCTTTGAAAATAATCTGATTCAGCAGTCTTTATTTTTTCATCAATTCTTGAAGCTGTTGGAACTTCAGGTCTATATGTAACTTCATCTCTGCAATCTGAACCTGCCAAGGCTAGAGTAAATGCACTTATGCCTAATATTTTTGTTAGTGTTTTCATTGTTTTATGAGGGTTTTGAAGTATTTAAATATTTAGGTTTGTTGTTACTTGGGAGTTAATTGGGGGGAGATTGAAGATGTGGGTGATTAATAAACTTTAGGCTAATAATCCTTAAATACCTGTTTTTCTAATAAAAATAAGGCATAATTTATAATATGTTTAAAATGTCACAATCACTAGATCTTCAAGATTTGGGAGGTGAAGTTGGAAAGTTCTATCTCAATTTATTAGGATATAAACCTCAAAGATCTGGAATATTTTTATATGATTCTAATAACTGGGCTGAATTCCGTAAAAGCTTAAATTTAGATTCGAGAGCAGAGGGAGCTTATTTACCTAGAAATTTAACTAGCCATATATTTAATAATAAAAATTTGGAGTTGTCTTTTTTTCATGAACATTTTGGGCATGGTTTATTTTATGAATATGCATATGGTGGAAGAAATATTGTGAGATTGGAGAAAAAACTTGCCACAGAAGAAAAAGCTTATTTTAGGGAAACTAGGTGGGATTTTGAAGAGGTAATTAAGTTTAGGGAGAGCAATTCTACTTCTCGAATAATTCGTTCGTTAAACGAAGAAACTTATAATCTATTTGAATTATTTGCGATTTGGACTGAGAAAAATTTGTCAGAAAAATTTGGAAATCCTGAACAATTCAATCGTAAATATGATTCATTATCTCCAGATTGGAAAGATGCAGTTTCAGAACTTACGGATACAGGGAATAAGTTTGGGGAGTTAGCACTTTTTTATTCCTGCGGCTTTGCAAAATATATGGTTCAAAAAAGCCTTATTCAGATATTGATATTTTTATTGTAGGGGATGGAATAGGAAGGATGGCTAATGAATGGATTGATATTTCTATGGTTACACCTAATGAATTTGAAGAACGAATGAAATTGTTTGATGTTGAATTAACGGATCCAATTTTAACTGGAGAGTTGATTGTTGGTGATGAAAAATACTTAGAAGAGAAAAGAGCGCAATTAACAGTGCAACCAATAACTTCTGAAGCAATTAGCCATAATATTATGCAATCTATGGGTCAAAGGGAGATTGAACCTCGCTTAGATGATTTCCTAAAACCTGTTAGCAGGAAATATCAAAAGACGTTTCTTAGAAATGCTTTAGCTTTGAAGCAAGGAAAAAGAAGCCTTACGAAAAGTATTTTAATGGATGAGCACTTAAATGAATTGAAAGGGAGTACAAAAAAGAAATATGTTAGAACAACAATTAATGTATAAACCTAAAGTTCAAGATGTTGAAATTGTCGGAAGTTATGATGCGAGAAGTTTAGAAGATCTTAGTTCGACAGTTATGTATACTGGAATGCCTGGAGGAGGTTTACCTCTTGGGCCGCCGAGCCCTAGACCTATGTTAGGTGGAGGATTGCCAATGAGACCTCCGAGTTCATTGCCGAAGATTGAGCTTATTTTGAGGGGATTATCTGGAGTTAGTGGAAGTGGATTAAGGCCTGCATCTGATTTTGGTTTTAATGGTGGAGGATTAGCAGAACCTAAGGATTATGGAATTTTAGAAAGATATAGGCTTCCCGAAGTAGACCTTACAAATGGCGCCCATATTAATCTCTTAAGTTATTTGCCTGGAAAAAAGAAACCTTTCTTTAATACGCATATTGATTTAGACTAATGGCTAGCAAAATTAAAATAAACGGTTATGGAAGTCAGGAATATAGTGGAGGCAGGATAGATACTTTTGAAATATCTGTAAGCAAACTTTCTGGGAATCACCATACTCATTTGATCCCATTATTTAAAGAATTGGGATTTGAAAATGCAGAGTTAGATTTGGATATAGAATTTGGTGATTTTAATAATGAAGAATTCCCTAACCATTGGTTTTTTTATGGGGATAAAAAAATTAAAGCATTTTTAATAATTGCAGGGGGTATTGTTAAAATACTTATAGACACTACCGAGTCAAGAGATAAAATTGTAACTGCTTTTGAAAAGTATTTTATATTTGATTAATAAACTTTTTTTCTTTTTTATAAATTTAAATTCTAAATGATTGGCGAATTGACAGGAAATAAATTTATAAGGCTTAAAATATTGTTTATTTTGCCTGAACAGAGTGTACCAACAAGCAAAAAAGCCCTAACGGATAATGCCGAGCTCCAATTTTGACGAGGATTTGAACTCTGTAGGGGCTCTTTTTTATAATTTTTAAAGTTCTTTAAATTAAAAATAAATCAAATGGCTATATGGGTTTTATCCACTCTTTTTATCAAATCCTCTTAACAAATCAAAGAATTCTTTTTTGGTCATTTTTTTATCTATCTCGTTTAATCCGATTTGTTCTGCAAATTTCCAGAAGCTTTCGGGTTTGTAGCCTTGATTTTTTAATGAGATTAGAGTTGGGAGTTTGGGGTCGTCCCATCCAGTGTAATCTTTGTTGTTTATTGCTTCACGCATTTTTGAGGTTGATAGTTCTAAATCTTTGAAATGGATTATTCCTAGGAAACCTGTCCATGGGACTGGTTTGTTTAATGTGTTGAAAATCATTTTTTGTTTTTCGGCGTTATCTCTGTGGTCTTTGCCTCGGATGATGTGAGTCATTTTCATTTCTATGTCGTCTACTGCAACGGATAGGTTCATTAAAGGCCAGACTCTGTATTTTAATTTTTGGAGAGGATGAGGATGGGTGTTTATTCTTGCTAGAGGGAAATCTCTTAGTGCAGGATTTTTTAGGTCTGTGCCTGATTTGAATCTTAGGACTGCGTCTCCTTGTTTGTAGCCTTCTGAGTTTAACATTTTTTTCCATCGTTGAAGGTTTTCTTTGGTAGTGAGTTTTCGGCAAGGGCAGGATGTTTTTTCTTGGATTAGGGTTTTGAATTTTTCTGGGTCGCAATTGCAGATATATGCCATGTCTTTTTTGATTATTTTTTCTGCGTATTTGTAATAGTTGTCCATTCTTTCTGATTGGATTATTATTTCTGCGTCATTGTCGAATAGCCATTTTGCATCTTCTTTTAATAATTTGTATGATTCTTTGTAACTTGCTTCAGGGTTTGTGTCTTCTATTCTGACGTAGAATCTTCCGCTGTATTTTTTGAAGTATAGGTAGCTTAGGCTTGCGCTGAGTGCGTGTCCGATGTGCATTGGTCCTGATGCTGATGGAGCGAAACGCATTATGACTTTTTTTGGGTTGTTGGGTAATTCGGGTAGGCCTTGTTTTTCATCTCTGTAGGTTATTAGGTTTTTGTGTTTTTCGTAGAGTAGAGATTGTTCGTTGGGTTTTAGGGCGTTTATTTCTGCCACTAGGGTTTTTATTGTGGGTAAGATTGTTGGGATTTGGGATTTAGTTAGTCCGTGATTGAATAGGCTATTTAGAACTGTATTTGGATTTGATAAGCCGTCGTGTTCGGTTGCGTTTTTGAGTGCGTATGCGATGATTAGTTTTTTTGGGATTGTCATGATGGGATAATGAGGGGGCGAGGATATTTAAGTGTTTTTGATGAGATTAGGTTATAAATGTAAATTGTGTTAAATTAATTAGAATGGTTTAAATTTATCTAGATTTTATTTTGTTATTGAAAATTAAAATAATTATCTTTCCCAAGCAGATTGTTTATAATTTTTTAAGAGGGCTATTGCTTCATATCCTGATTTAACAATTACATTGGTTACATCTTGTAGGTGTGGACTTTCTAAATATTTTTCTTTTTTCTCGTCTGAGGTTAAAATACAGATGGGCGTAACTTTCTTTGAAGAAACTCTAGTATAATGTACTGCATATTTGATATTTCTTATAATCTCATCATCAATAGATTCTATTTCTTCAGGTTCATTAATTTTATTTAATGAACTTTTTATATATTCAGGCGAATAATTAGGATTTTCTTTAATTATTTCATTTCTAATTCTTTCAGACATAAGATTATGTTTTCTTTTATGTTCATTTGAACAGTTTGAAATATACATCATACAAAGAAAAAGTTTTCTATGTTTTTTCATAACTTTATCAAAAAAATCTTTATCAACAATAAAACGGAAACCAAAACAAACTGAAGGCATTTTAAGTTCACTCTTCTTTAATAAGTGTTGCACTTAAAAAATCATCATCGATTACATCTGCACAAATTATTTTTTTATGTGAGCCA
>CAYNOY010000042.1:0-6673 GCA_964399015.1 Candidatus Woesearchaeota archaeon
CCCCCCCACCTTCCGAACCACACATCTCACCACAACCACCAAACTCCCTAACAACCTTCAACCCCTTCTTAGGTCCCAACCCCTTAACCCCTCCCTGATTATAATCAGTCCCACACAAAATTCCCAAACAAATCAATTGCGCCTGATTAATCTCCAACTCTTTCAAAACTTCAGCCAACTTAATAACTTGCGGAAAAATCTCCCTATAACCTGAAACAGTTTTCCTAGTCCGAGCCAAACTCAAATTCTGAATTAACAACGGAGCCTTAAACATCAAACAATCATAATCTTGAGAAGAAACAGCATAGGAAGTTCCATCAAACGCAAACAAACTCGCCTGCGCCTCTCCCTCGCCCGGAGCCTGCACAACAGCAATCCCCATAGCCTCCAACAACTCTTTGCTCTCCTTAATCTTTTCATCATCCAAACTAACCTCCGAACGACTATATTTTCCCATCATTTCAATATCTTCATCTTCAACTGCCTTATCATACTTCTCCTTAGCCAAAGCCCGCATCTCCCTCCGACTCTCACGAGTCTTCTTCTTTAGTTCAGGAGCTTCCCCATCAAAAACATAAATCAATTTAACCCCCTCAAGAATCAACTTAATATTTCGATAAAACAACCCAGACAAATGCGAAGTCACCTTCCCAGATGAATCCTTCAACGGAGTCCCATCAGGCTGCCGAATCGTAGTCAAAAACTGATAAATGGAATTAAATGCATCAACCGCAACAGTTTTATCTTTCAAATCCTTAAATTCAATTTCCTTCTTAGTGATAATCTCACCAATTTGTAATCCCATTAAAAAATAAGAAATCAAGCATTAATAAAATTATTGGCTATCTTCAGTTCTCTTTGTCAAAAGCCCATCAACACGCAATTCAAGTTGAGAATCAAAATGCCATCTATTTTCCCAAAGAAATATTTTTTTTGAAGGAACACGAACATGCCCATATCTGTCTTTAGCAGGTATATGTGAATAATCAAAAAGAACGGTAGTAAATTTAAAAGTTTCTAATCCTTCTTCAAGTCTCTCAGATTCTGGCTGGAAATATTGAGTAATTCCATCCTTAACATTTCTAGCAAAAATTTCTGCAGGAGTTAAAGAAATCATTCTCCGAACTTGCTCAGGATTATATTCCTTTAAACTACGATCTTCAGATAACCTAGAGTTGCTCTTTTGAGCATCACTTCTAAAAAAAGTATCCCCATCCTTATAAAAAACAATACCCACTTCAGAACAATCTTCTCTTGCAGTTCCATAATCTTTCCTAAATGCAGAACCACTCCTAGTTTGATCCATCAATAACACAATCCCCTCATTTCCAACACTAATACAATTAGCACCAATTCCAGAAACATTCGATCCATCAATTTTCTCTCCAGTTCCCTCTAACTTAGCAACCAAATAATCCTTCATTCTCAGTCTTTTATTTTTTCTTATAGCCATTTTAACTCACTTCAGAATTATACCCTCACCCTACATTTTTAAACTTTTCCTTAAAAGATCCTTACTGCATTCATCTAAATCATTAACTATAGAATACCTTTTATCATCGGGATTAAGATGTGAGCGAACACTCATCAAAGCAGGACTATCTAATAATTCATATATCATCTCACCAACCTTTCTAGCAATTTCATCAGAAGAATCTGAAGTGCCCTCAAGATAATCTAAAACATCATCCTCAACCCATCGAGCATTAAGATCATATGTTAAATATTCCAATTCTGCTTCAAGTCCATTAAATAAGTTACCCATTTTTAAACATTATTCATCCGAAACATAAAATTCAGTACCCATTAACCTTAAGGTATCTCCTTTTTTTAATTCTTCTGAAGTTCCATTAATCATTTTCACACCATTATGGAGAGTTCCATGCATACTCAAATCCACCACAGAATATTCATCTCCAATCTTTCTAATCAAACAATGATTTCTTGAAACCATCCCTGAAACATTAGAACGAGGAACATCTTTTCGACCAAGAACCCTAGAATTCCCTTCCATAACAATTGATTTTAGTTTAGCATAATTTTGACCATGAATTAAAATTCTAGGTTCATTAGGAAAACTTGCCGTAGATCCAATCATCTCTAACTTCAACCCGCCACACCTAGCTCCGCTACAAGTATCCATTTCATTCCCTTTAATTGCCTCATATTCCATGTTAACCATAACTCTCAAAACCTTATAAATCTTTTGATTTAGAATAACTTTAAAGGAGTAACAATAATCAACACCCTCCCCACCTTGTTCAACCTCCACCACCAACTCCCAAACTTCCAACAATCCCCTCGATTATCCACCAACCCCCACTACCTCTTCATCATCAAATCTCTAACAACCCATCAAACCCCTCAACTAACAACTTTTATATAATTCCACTTCCTAGCAAAAGAAAATGCAAACTACAATAAATTTCATTCCCATCGATTATGATTACTTTGATTTTCAAGGAAAAAATTATATCAAGATTATCGGTAGAAACGAAAAAAATCAAAAGACCTGTATAATAGATACATGCGATGTTTATGTCTGGGCAATAATAAAACCAGAGGTAAAAGAAAAAAGAATAAAACAATTGCAAAAAAAAATAGAAACAATCCAAATAAAAAAACCTCAAAGAACAACAAGTGTTTTAAAAACAGAACTCCACAAAAAAAACTATTTGGGCAAACAATACAATGCAATAAAAATTTTCATAAGCAATTGCAAAGACGCATCAGACATTGTAGAAGAACTTGATTACAAAGAAATACATAAAAGAAGAGAACATGATTTAGGATTCATAACAAAATATATCTTAGAAAAAAAAGTCAAACCATTATGCTGGTATAAAGTTGAAGGGGAAGTGCTAAACAACTCAGAAGAATTCGGGGGAATAGATCAAGCACTAGATCTAAAATTATGTCTAAAAACAACAAGCATCCAACCCCTAGAAAAAAAAGAATTCAAACCAAGGATTCTAGCATACGATATTGAAACCGATGAATTTGAAATAGGAAAGGGAGAAATATTAATGATTTCATTAGTTGGAGAAAATTTCCAAAAGGTCTTGACCTGGAAAAAAGATTCAAAGCACAAATATGTAGAAACTTTCAAAGATGAAAAGGAGATGCTTGAAGCATTTGTTAAATACACAAAAAAATATGACCCAGACATCTTAGCAGGATATTTCTCAGATGGATTTGATTTACCTTACTTAAGAGCAAGGGCAGAAAAAAACAAAATGAAATTAAACCTAGGAATAGACAATTCACAACCTTCATTTTCACGAGGAAGATTATTAACTGGAAAAATAAAAGGAATCGTTCACCTAGACATTTTCAGATTCATACGTTCAGTATACTCCCAATACCTTCAATCAGAAACACTCTCACTAAACGAGGTATCCTCAGAACTTCTAGGAGAAAAAAAAGTAAAATGGGAACATAAACATTCATCCAAAGTAACCCCAAAGGAATGGGAAGAATATTTCAAATACAATCTCCAAGATTCTATTTTAGCTTACAAGCTTTTAGAAAAAATTCTTCCAGATATAATTGAATTTACCAGAATTGTTCAAGAACCATTATTCAATGTGTCAAGAGACACAATGGCAACAAACGTAGAAAATTACATAATTCATCACATAGAAAAATATAATGAAATAATTGAAAAAAGACCTTACAGTAAGGAGATAGGAAAACGAAGAGCAGAAGAAAAATACGAAGGAGCATTCGTCTTCCAACCAATCCCAGGACTATACGAAGACATAGCATTTTTTGATTTTACAAGCATGTATGGTTCAGTAATAGTAACTCATAACCTGTCACTATCAACATACTCCGAAGATAAAATACCAAATTCTATAGAAGTAGAACTAGGAAAACAAAAAGCATACTTCACAAAAGAAAAGGGATTTTTTCCCCAAATGTTAAATGAATTTATCAAAAAAAGAAAACAGTACAAAAAAGAATATGCAGAAAAAAAAGATAACCTCTCCAAAGCAAGAAGCAATTCTTTTAAACTTTTATCAAACGCCGCCTATGGCTACCAAGGATATTTCGGGGCAAGATATTATTGCCTCCCTGCAGCAGCCGCAACAGCAGCACTAGCTAGAAAATCCATAAAAGAAACAATAGATACAATTCAAAACAAAGGATACAAGGTCATTTATGGTGACACAGACTCAATCGCATTCACAACAAATAAAAAATCTATCAAAGAAATAAAACAACTCCTAAAAGATATAAACGAAAAACTTCCAGGAATAATGGAATTAGATTATGAGGGTTCTTTCAAAAGAGGAATCTGGGTAACAAAAAGAACTGGAGAATTCGGAGCAAAAAAGAAATATGCACTAATTGACAAAGACAACAAATTAAAAATTAGAGGTTTTGAAACCGTAAGAAGAGATTGGTGTGACCTAGCAAGAAAAACTCAAAGTAAAATTCTCCAACTAATCCTAGAAACTGGAAATCCAGATAAGGCCAAAGAATATATCAAAGAAACAATAAGAAAACTCAAAGAACGAGAAATTCCCCTAAAACAATTAATAATAAAAACCCAACTAAAAAAACCAATTGACGAATACAAATCAATCAATCCTCACGTAGTCATAGCAAAGAAAATGAAACAAAAAAACATTCCGGTAAGTATTGGAACACTAATAGAATACTACATCGCAGAACCCGATTCGCAAAGACATAAATTAGTAAGGGACCGAGCAAAACTTCCTGACGAACCCGGAAAATACGACCTAAACTATTATATGAAAAATCAAATACTTCCAGCAGTAGAAAATATTTTAGAAGTTTTTAATATTAAAACCGAAGAATTATTAGATGGGAAAAAGCAAATGAGTCTTGGTGACTTTTGAAATCTAACATTTTAATCTTCAACTTGTAAGAGTTAAATAAGTTAAAGTTTTTCATTGCAAAACTTTTAATACATCTACCTCCTTATAAAAATAAAATGAAAGTAATAAAAATGCCTCCTAAAAAAAATTACTTACCAAAAACTAATCTCTCAAGCCTAAACACCACCACCTCAAACCTAAAAACTTCTCTCCCCCTCAACCATCAACAATCTAAAAACATAAAAATAATAAAAGCAATAAGTTTCACCATAGCCTTAATCGTCCTAGCCTTCTTCATATACAGCCTAGTAAATTACAAAGTTTTAAAAAATCAGGTAGAATCCAGTATAGATAATCAAGTAGAAAAATATGGTTATTGGGCAGTTTTCACTTTATCATTCATCTTAGAAATATCTCCCCAACCAATTGCAAGCGCAATTATTCCTTTCACAAATGGACTCATCCTAGGACTAGACCCTTTAGCACTTTTCAGCGCAACACTTTTAGGAGCAATACTCGCAAGTTTTGTAGCCTACGCAATAGGATTAAGATACGGGAAAAGTTTAACAATAAAAATAACTGGAGAAGAAACCTATGAAAAATACAACAAATATTTCAAAAAATATGGAAAAGCCGGAATGAGCCTGCTTGCACTTACCCCTATCCCCTATTTTCCAATAATCGGAGGATTATTCAAAATGAAATTCAAAGATTTCATAATCTATGCAATAATTCCAAGAATTATCCACCTTGTAGTCTTTGGGTATATTTTGACTTTATTTTTCTAAAGACTAATCTCAAACAACCTTAGCTTTCTTAAATCCTACAAAAATTATTAACCAAACCAAAACAACAATTCCCCCAAGTATCTCGAATATCGCAGGATGCCCTTGATAAGGCAAACTAACATTCATCCCATAAATACTCGCAAGCAAAGTAGGAATAGTCAAGAAAACAGTAAACATTGTCAATATCTTCAAGGTCTTGTTCAAATTATTTGAAAGAGTCGTAGAATAATAATCCCTCATATTACTAATCGTTCTCAAAGCAGATTTAGAAGAACTCAATGTCTGATTCAAATCAACAATCAAATCTTCAATAAATTCTTTCTCCTCCTCCCTAAACTTAATCGACTTCAACCTAAGCATCGAAGAATGCAAAGAAATCAGAGGTGTAAAACTCCCAAGATAATCATTCAAAGTATCTTCTTGCAAAACCAAATCAAGAATATCACTATCCCTTAAATTTCCAATATTCCGCCGGTCCTTCTTAACTTCCTTCAAAATTTTTCTTATCTTCAAATTATACCTATTAGACAAAAACAAAAGAATCTGCAACAAACTTCGAGTAACATTATTCGTCAAAAAATCCTTACGAGTTTTAACAATTTTCTCAACCAATTCTAATTTACTATTACTAACAGTAATAAAAACATCTTTTGAAATAATCACCAAAAAAGAACTCGTATACTCATTAGTAACTCTCGATGTTGGCATCCTCAAATAAATATAAGCCTTCCTATCTTCTTCATCAATCCTTGGCAACTCATAAATATCTAACCCATCTAACAATAAATCTTTTTCTAAATTAAATTTATCCACCAAAAATTCAACCTCTTCATCATTAGGATCCACCACATTAATCCAACAACCCTTCGAGTAACCATTCATTTTCTCAAGACCTTTCTTCCGCATAGTTTTCTTATAATACTCAATCATAGAAGAATTAATTTTTTATGATTTATAAAATCTTTCAATAAGGATCTATCAGTAATATTTCAAACCCTTTTAGATATTTTCCAATAATTTCAATCTCGGATGCAATAG
>CAYNOY010000043.1:0-5475 GCA_964399015.1 Candidatus Woesearchaeota archaeon
TGAATTCTCTTTCGTTTATGAATGTGATGTAAAGCTCCGTCTTGCATTTTAACCTCTCTTTATAGAATAATTAATTGATGGAAGTTTTTAAAGCTATTGTGTGGGTTGAGGTTTTGGGTTTAAATTTTGTAAATCTATTTTAGTAAAGTTTCTAAATCTAAAATGTTTTCAATAGAATAATCTGCATCACTATATTCTCCAATGAAGCAGGTTCTTATTCCCGCTGAGTTAGGGACTTCTATGTCTTGTTTTTTATTATCTCCAACATATAACATTTGTTCTGGAAGTGTGTTTCTTTTTTCAATCCAATGCCTATAAGCCTCTCCCGAACTTTTACTGCCATACTTTCCTTCTGCGAAGATCTGTGTAAACTTCCCTTCGTCTATGCCTATTTTTTTTAATTTGGCGTAAGCTAAATCATAACTAGTACTCGTTATTAAATCTAAATTAAATCTAGTCCCCAGTCTTCCTAACATTCCATTTACTTCGGGATTGGGAGGGATTAAGTCTAAAATATCTGCTTGTTCTATGGATTGCTGGACAATACCTTTTCCATCTAACCTTCTATCTACCCTTTTACCTAATTCTTCAATTGTTCTTGAACCAGAATGACTCCAGGGAAAATTTCCATTATATTCTTCTTCAAATAATTCGCTTGCAGCGTCTAAAGGTATATCTAACTCTAAACCCAGCCTATCATAAATCTTTTCCCTTATTCTACCTTGCATTTCATTTGATTGAGTATAGAGGGTGCCATCTAAATCAACTCCAATTACAGAAATATTTTTCAAGGACATTTTAATCAAATCCTTTTTTAAGAGGTCTTACATTCCCGCTATTAATTCCGCCACTTGGAAATAATCTATAAAGAAGTTTATGTCCTGGGAAAGTTAATATATGGGTTTTATCCATTTTTTCTTCTACTCTTTCAGGCACCTCATGAACTGTCCTATAAGGTTTTGGAACTGCATAATAGGGAAATCCTGGTTTCATTCCTTCGATAAAAAGAATATTTTGTTCTAGCCCTCCTCTGATTGCAGATTCAATTCTATGAGAACCGTCACAAATTTCAGGAATCCTTCCAGTATGTCCCTTAAAAGATTTACGTAATGATTCATATTCTGGATAACTTAACTCTTGAACTTCTGGATTTAAACCATATCCTTTTTTTTTCATCAAGGATTTTAATTCCTCACAAATATGATCAGAATAATCTAATCTTGCTTCTGGATCAAAGTCTATAGGCAGAACTTCAACGACGGAAGGGATTATTGTCCATTCTGTAATTTCTCCTTTTCCATTTGTTGATTCATAATCCACTCCCCCATTTAATTTAAAAATATCAATACCTTTTTCTGAAAACAATTCTGCAACTTGAGAAACCTTTTGCAACTCAGTTAAATAAACCGAAGGCTGAGGTGTAAACACTTCTTGTCCGACTTGTTCTGGAGTTAAAGTCCTTATACCTATAGCTGAATCTCTATATATGTTCACATCTGGAAACCCCCTTAAAGTAACCGCCCTTAATCGTTTATCTAACTCTGTAAATCCAAATTCTTTTACAATTTCTATTTTTTCAATTACCATCTTGTTCTTTTTCAAAAGCTTTCTTTCTCATTTTTGAAAGTCTCCTTATATTTTCAGTTTCTCTCTCTAATTGTGAATTAGCTCTTTCATCAATTCTTTTTTTAACCTGTCCAATAATCTTTTCTTCAATTCCTTTTCTTGCAGATTCATATTGTTCATGAATAAAATCTCCTGAAAATAATCTATCCTGAATGGTTTCACCCTTACTCTTAGATTTTTCAAATCTTTTCATAAATCCTTCAAGTATAGGTTGGTCTTGCGCTGAAACATGATAAGAATCTATCATGCCTACAAGTCTTCCATTTGTTAATTTCATTCCAGTATTTTCAATTACCCTATCTCTTAAATAACTCTGAATTGCATGCAATCCCTTCATATTCATTGGGGCTGCAATCATCACGTTGTTACTTCTAAAATGATAATTCATATTTAATTTAGATCCCTCTTCTTCAGGATTTTCTCCTACTGGGGCAATATATGCCCAGACTCTTTGAAGGCAAGGAGGGTCTTTTGAATCTATATCTTTTTCAGGACTCCAAGTTATACTTTGATTTCGCCTTTTCCAAGGTTCTTCAGATAACCCTTTTACCATTCCTTCTATTTGATTGATTTTTTCTTTTGAACCAGGATAACTAGAAAATCTTTCAGAATAATGATAGGGCCATCTTTTATCATCCTCAGGATCAAGTTCAGAATTATGAACTAAGATATCCTTAGCACCTAATATTTCTAACTCATATTCTAATAAGTCTGCAAAATCATACTGAATATATTTATGCATAAATAATGGTGAATCTGGATTTTCAATTTCAATAGTCATTGTAGAATCGATATGTAATTGTCCTTTGTCTTTTGGGCCTTGACGAGCATACCATGCTCCATGATTATAGAGTTCAACAACTGAATTTTCCCAAGCTTCTGCGATGCCATTTCCCCTTACTGACAAAACTGGAATATCTCCTGTAAATCTTTTTGTGTCACCCTTTTCCATAATTAATTATTGCCAATATTCCTTATAAACATTATAACACTAAAAAATATATATTGGATTTTTATAGTAATCCTTTGATCTTCTCTTCGATTGTGTCGCTTTCTTGCATTCCGATTAATCTGTCAACTTCTTCTCCACCCTTGAATACAATTAAACAAGGAATTGAAGAAACATTATATTTTGAAGCAAGTGCTTGATTATCATCGACATTAATTTTTACGAATTTGACATCTTTGATTTTATCTGCTAACTCGTCGATTACAGGGGCTAACATTAAACATGGCATGCACCATTCTGCAAAAAAATCTACGATAACTAATTTATGTCCGTTGTTAATTATGTCCTTGAACTCTTCTTCTGTAATTTCCATTTCTGAATCATTTCTAGCGACCATTTTTGAATCACCTCTGTCCTCACCTTAAAAACATTAAGTTTATGCATATTAATTTCAAAAATATTAAGTTAATAAAGGTTTGGATAGTAAAGCGTATTGAAAAAATTATTTGAAAAATTATCTTTATTGAGCCTTCTGGCACATAAAAAATTTATCACCATTCTCATCTCTAGAAGAAGTCTTTCCTAACTGTCGCTAGGTTTCTCTATTTGGTTTAAAGCGCCTTAGCTAAATGTTAAGGCGAAAAATAAACTTAACCAAATAGAGAGCTTAAACCAGCTGTTGACTCTTCTTTCTTTTCTTCAGGTGCTGCTTCTGCAGGGGTTGCTTCTGCTGCTGCTCCAGCTGCAGGTGCTACTGCTGCGCTAGCAACAACGGCATTAGCAAGTTCTGCTTCTATGTCAACATCCTTTAGACTAGCTGTTAAGCTTTTCACTTTTGAGTCGTCTACATCTGCTCCACTAGCTTGAAGAATCTTTGTTATAGCTTCTTCATTAACTTCTTTCCCTAGCTTGTGCAGTAATAGTGCTGCGTAAACATATTCCATCTTAGGCTGTTTCCTCCGGTTGATTTAATTGAGCGTGAAGTTTTGAATAAAGTTTTGAATAAGCTATTGAGACCATTTTTAATGTTGCAGTGTAATCTCTTCCAGGATTTTGAGGGTATTGATTTAATAATTCATCATAAAGTTTTTCGCATTCTCTAACTGCCTCCCTAGGTTCTGAATTTTCCAAAATATCAAATGCTTGGGTAAGACTTGCAATGTCTGTGGGTATTTTTTGAATCATTTTTCTTCTTCTCCTAGGTTATCTTTATTTGGAGTTTCTTCAACGGGTGTTTCTTCTTTTGATTCTTCAGCAGGTTTTTCTTCAGAAGGTGTTTCGGTTTTTTCTTCAGAAGATTGTAATTTGCTTAAGTGTTCTCCTTCGGTATTTGCTTTTGCTAATAAGTGACCAATTGTATCTTTACAATAGTATGCAATCTTTTGTGCAAATCCTAATGCCTTTGACGCTGCACTTTGTAATTCTAGTGTTGCTTCAGCTGGATCTATATTAATGTCAGTGTAAATTTTTTCTGATTGAATGTCGTAAATTGCAATAGGCTCTAAACCAATTGTGAATGGTTGTATGTGTAATTTTTGTAAAATTGATGCTGCGTTTCCATCTATAGTTTGTCCTGCTGTGATTACTATTTTAGATTTCTTTATTGCAATTTTTCCATCTTCAACTGCAACTTGTAATCCTAAAGAACCTAATTCTGAAATCGCTGGTCCTGGCATTAAATCTGTTGGCCCGCTTTTAACCTCTATATCTTCGGGTGATTCTTGTCCTGCTTTTGCAAAAACTGGAGTTTTATTTTTTGATAATAGTCCTGCTAATTCATAACCTTCAGTATTTGAAAATGCAAATGCACAATTTTCTTGAATTTGATCTTCTAATAATAAAATTGATTCTTTGCCTACGGCCTTAATCGCTCTTAATAAAATATTTTTTTTAGCTACTTGAACTTTTGCTACATCCCTTATGGATTTTTTGATGTCTTGAAATTGTTTTGAGGGTAGGCTCTTGATTGAAATTACCATTAATGTTTTTGAGTTCCTTATATTTTCAACGATTTGATTTACGTTCTTTTCTTTTATTGAATGTGATGATTCCATTTAAAGCTCCACTGGAATTGGTTTATCCATTGTTAGTTTAATTTTAATGTTTCTTATGTTGTCCCTTTTCTTTGGAAGAGTTTCTTCTATTTTGTGGTAAGCTGAAATTAGATTGTCTAATAGTTCTTTATCTGGTAATGTATCTCTTGCTACCCCTACCTTTATGCTTGGTTCTTTAACCGTTATCTTTACGGTTTTGTTTACTCTTATAATCATTGTTTCTATTGTCTTGTCGTCCTCATTTGGTAAAATTCCTAATTGAGGTGATGGCATTTTTCCAGCAGGCCCTAGAACTCTTCCAAAGCTTGTTGCAATTGAAGGCATTAATTTTGCGTTTGCAATAAAAGCATCATAAGATCTTACTAATTTTTTCATGTCTTTTTTTTCTTTGTATCTTGGGAAAGAATCTTTTTTTATTGTATCAATTATTGCAGATTCTTTTTCAAAAAGCCCTGCTATTTTTTTGTCTTTGACCTTGTTAGGCAATGTTATGAACAAGTTGAATGATTCTCTTCGCACGTCGAATTCTTTTAGATTTATAATTAGATCTACGGTTTGAGGAAACTTTCGTTTCTTTTCGGTTTTTCTTAATTGTTCTATTGCTTTTGCAAAATTTTCTTCGATTGTCATATTCTCGTATGGAACCTACTACCGACGCACTTGAACTTCAAGAACTCTGAAGCCAAATGATGTAGTTATTGGTTAGTATTAAGATTGAATCGGGGTTTTTAAAGGTTTTTGTTGGAAAACCTTTAACCCGTTCAACTCTTCTTGGAGGTCAGAGATTGAAGTTTTAAAGGTTTTTGTTGGAAAACCTTTAACCCGTTCAACTCTTCTTGGAGGTCA
>CAYNOY010000043.1:5575-6430 GCA_964399015.1 Candidatus Woesearchaeota archaeon
GAGATTGAAGTTTTAAAGATTTTGGTTGGAGATAAAAAAGTTTTATTTTAAAATCTAGTTTCTAATATATATTTTAGTAAAGAAAGGTTTAAATATATTCTTTGACATATAATTTATAGAATATAATTAAAAGAATTATAAGGAGGTAAAATGGTTAAAAGTAAAAAGATGCAAGAGTCGGGTTATGAGAAACTGGTGAAAGATGCTGATGTTGCTGGTGAAATGATTAGAACTTTTCAAGATGAGAAACAATCTGTTGTTGATGATTTTGAGAAAGAGAAGAAGAGATTTCGTAATGGAAAGATTTCTCAATCTGCATTAAAATCTTCTGCAAAAAAATCTAATAATGAATTAGCAAAACTTGATAAAAAAATAAAGGCTGCGATTGCAAAAGTGAATGTGCTTAGTTCTAAGATTAAAACATTTGCAACTAAACAGAGACCTAAATCTATCAAAGTTAATGCAGCTTCTGCGGGGAAACCTCCGGTTAAAAAGAAACCTGTAAAGAAAAAAGTAGCGAAGAAGCCTGCTAAAAAAAAAGCGGCTAAAAAGAAGCCTGCTAAAAAGAAAAAGTAGTTATTTTTTATTTTTATTTTTTTTAATATATTTTTATTGTAATTGAGATAGGATAGTCTTAATTGTTTTTTCTGATTTAATCGCTTTCATTAATTTCTTCTTCAGAAAATCTTAAACTCAAATTTTCAGTTGCGACCTCCGCCACCCCAACTACCCTGCCACCACCATCCGAGCCCGCAAGGTCACCGACGCTGTAGTACCAGTCCCTGTCGTAGCGATAAGCCCTCGCCAGACCTTGATCTCTTGAATAATCCCAATTGAATGAATCTAAATCTAAAA
>CAYNOY010000044.1:0-6371 GCA_964399015.1 Candidatus Woesearchaeota archaeon
ACTATTCAGCAAGGGAAATTATATATTTTACAAACAAGAAATGGGAAAAGGACTGCGCAGGCAGGTGTTAGAATTGCGGTTGATAAAGTTAATGAGGGATTGATTACTAAGGAGCAGGCTTTGTTAGAAGTTGAGCCGGATGCTTTGGATCAGTTATTGCATAAACAAATTGATAGTAAGGCTGTGGGTCAGGTTTTGACTAGGGGTTTGCCTGCTTCGCCTGGTGCTGCTGTTGGAAAGATGGTTTTTAGTGCAGAGGAAGCTAAGCGAGAAGCTGAAAATGGTGAGAGTGTAATTTTAGTTAGAATTGAAACAAGTCCTGAAGATATTGAAGGAATGGATGCTGCTCAGGGAATTTTGACTGCTCGTGGTGGAATGACTTCGCATGCAGCTGTTGTTGCTCGGGGGATGGGTAAATGTTGTGTTGCTGGATGTTCTGAATTAAGTATCGATGAGGCTAATAAAGTTATTCAAGTTAATGGAAATATTATTCGGCAGGGCGAAGTAATTACCTTGAATGGAAGTACTGGAGAGGTTTTTGTTGGTGCTTTGGATTTGATTGAACCTGAGTTGTCTGGGGATTTTGGAGAATTAATGAGATGGGCTGATGAGGCTCGGAAGTTGAAGATTAGAACTAATGCTGATACACCTAAGGATGCTTTGGCTGCAATTAAGTTTGGTGCTGAAGGTATTGGACTTTGTAGAACTGAACATATGTTTTTTGATGGTGAGAGAATTAAGGCAGTTAGAGAAATGATTTTATCTAGTGATAAGGAAGGTCGTGAAAAAGCTTTGGCTAAGATTTTGCCCATGCAGAGAGGAGACTTTAAAGAATTGTTTCAAGTTATGGATGGAAAGCCTGTGACCATTAGATTTTTAGATCCACCTTTGCATGAATTTTTGCCTAAGGAAGATAATGAAATTGTGAATTTAGCTAATGAGATGAATGTTTCTACTGAGAGTATTAAGAAAAAGATTGATGAGTTGCATGAGTTTAATCCTATGCTTGGGCATAGGGGTTGTAGATTAGCTATAACTTATCCAGAGATTGCTGAGATGCAGTCTAGAGCTGTTTTTGAGGCTGCTGCCGAGATTATTAAAGAAGGTAAGAGTATTACTCCAGAAGTTATGATTCCCTTGGTTGGAAATTCTAATGAGTTTGAAAATCAGAAAAAAATTGTTGATGTTGTGGCTGAGAAAGTTAAGCAAGAACAAATGGTTAATTTTGATTATATGGTTGGAACAATGATTGAAGTTCCTCGTGCTGCTGTTACTGCAGATAAGATTGCTGAGCAAGCAGAGTTTTTTAGTTTTGGAACTAATGATTTAACTCAGATGGGTTGTGGATTTTCAAGAGATGATTCGGGTTCATTTTTGAAAGAGTATGTTAAACTTGGAATTTATAAGAGAGATCCTTTTCAATCTTTGGATCAAGAAGGTGTTGGGGAGTTGATGAAGATTGCTATTGATAAGGGTCGTTCAGTTAAACCTAATCTTAAGTTAGGTATTTGTGGAGAGCATGGTGGAGATCCTGAATCGATTTATTTTTGTCATAAGGCTGGATTGGATTATGTTTCGTGTTCGCCTTTTAGGGTTCCTATTGCGAGATTAGCTGCGGCTCAGATTGCCATTAAGGAGAAGAAGGTTGAAGAAGCTCGAGTGCGTGAAGAGATGGTAAAGAAGATGATTGGAGGGATTCGGGAGAAGTTTGGGGAGAGTGTTTCTGTTGATGATTTGGAGAGAGAATTGGGCAAGGGTGGGTTTTAATCATTAGCTTTTTATAATCTGAAGTTTTAATTATTTTATGAGTTGGAAAAGAAATTTGGGGTTGGGATTTATTTTTGCTGGATTGTATATAGTTTTGACTGGAAGAGTTATTACTGGGGCAGTGATTGGGGCTGGTCCGGAGAATTATTTGGGGTTGTTTGGTTTGTTGTTTGTTGTGGTTGGAGGGTTTTTAGTTTTTAAAAGTAGATTTGATAAGAGGAAAGATGTTCTTAGGGATTATAATCTTCGTGAAAGAGATTTGTTTTGATTAAATTAAATTTCTTAATCTTCTTAATGCTTTTTGGATATCTTTGTATTCTTGTGTTAGAGATTCTTCTTTTCTTTTACTTTTCTTTTTATCTTTCTTCTTTTTATCTGTCATTTTTATTTAGATATTTTAGTTGTTCTTCTAATCTAATGCTATGAAATTTTTCTTTAGTATATTTTTCTTGTAAATTATTTGCTCTATCTGATATGAAGTTGATTGTCTTTAAATATTCTTCTTTCATTAATCTTTCAGCATAGTAATTCCCAATAATATAAATTGAAGGTAGGAGAATTATTTCGATAGTTAATATTAATACGGCATGTTTTGGGAGCAAATAACTTAGTATTATGAAGAGTATTGCAGTTAAGGTAGCAGTAAGGGTTATTGTAATCCTGGCATCTTCTAATTTCATATAATTTATTAGATGGACCTCCTTTAAAATAAACCTATAGGATAGAATATATTTTGAATAATTGTAATTTAATTAATTTTTAATGCTTGATCAATATTTTCTGCAATTTTTTCTATTGCTTGTTCGCCGTTGATTTTTAGAGATTGTTCTTTGTATTCTTCTAAAATTGGCTCTGTTTCTTGATGGTAAATTTCTAATCTTTTTTTGACGGCTTCTTCGGTGTCATCATTTCTTCGGATTAATTTTCCTTGACATTTATCGCAGATGTTTGGTTGTTGAGGTTTTGGTGCTGTTAGTGTGTTGTAACCTGCTTTGCATTCTTTGCAAGTTATTCTGCCTGAGATTCTTTTTACTGCTTCTTCATCTGAAAGAGTTATTTCGATTACTTTGTCTATTTCTGTTATTGGTTTTAGAAGTTCTGTTTGATTTATGTTTCTGGGGAAACCGTCTAAGATGAAACCTTCTTTAGTGTCTTGTTCTTCTAGTCGTTTTTTGAGTATTTTTGCTATTAATTCATCTGGGACTAGTTGTCCTGAATTCATGTATTCATGAAGTTTTTCTTTTAGTTCCTCTTGAGCATCTCTTAGTAAATCTCCGGTTGAGATGTGTGGGATGTTTAATTTTTCAGAAAGTATTTTTGCTTGAGTTCCTTTTCCAGATCCCTGAGGTCCGATAAATATTAGTTTCATAATTATTGGGAGGAGTTTGGGTTTTTAAAGATTTGTAACACAAATCTTTAATTCATTTAATTATAAATATTCGAAGATTTAAAGATGTATGTTTTTGATGATTTGTTTTCCGTTGACTGCGAAAGTTAAGTAGAATTGTTTCCTTCCTCCGCGAAAAGCCGGCTGTCGCCTTTTCCTTTTCTTCCCGCAATTACTGATAGTGTTGAATGGTTTTTGGAGGTTGATTTAGCCTTTGAATCCCTGGGTTTGTGCCCACTTAAGTAAATTTTTCCACAAATCTTTCTTTTTATTATATTCTTTTATTTCTTTATCGTAACTCTTTTTATCATTTTCATATTTGCTCATTTCTTTTTTCCATCCTTCGTAATCTTTTTTACGTTTATCTTCAGATTCTTTGTAAAAACTAATAAGTTCATTAACTGCAATGTCAAAAGATTTATCTTTTGTAACAAAATCTAAATCTAATAATCTTTTTTTTGTTTCATCGGTTAATTTTATTGTTGTTATTTTCATGTATACTTAGTATACTCGGTATACTTTATAAATGTTTGGGTATAGAATTATATATGTCCTGGACATAAAATATCGTAATCTAGTGATTTTAATCTGTCTAATGAATCTTGCATTTTTTCGGGTTCTGATTCAGGGAAGTCTGTTCTTCCGATTCCGTTGTCGAATAAAGTGTCTCCGGAGAAAAGGCATTTGTTGTATAGAAATGCTAGGCTGTCTTTTGTGTGGCCGGGAACTTTATGGATTTCTATTTCTTTTATTGGTAGTGTGTTAATATTATTGTTGTTGTATAATTTTGCATTGGGGAAGCTATGGATGTTGCTGTTGTGGTCCCAGTGATTGTGAGTTAGGAGAATTATGTGGATGTCTTTGGGTTTGAGATTTTGTTGGGAAAGGTTTTTTAGGAGTTCTTGTTGATTTTCTTCTGAAGAAGTATCTATTAAGATATTTTGGTTATTGATTTTTAGAAGATAAACTGTTGAGCCAAATTCTTTGAAATGTAGTTGGAAGATGTTAGGTTTGATAGGAGTTATCATTTTTAGAATATAGGTTTATTTTTTAAAATAAACTTTGCTTGGAGTTGTTAGCTTTTTGATTATTGCTAAATCGTCTTCTGTTTTGGGAATGCTTATTTCAGTTTCAAGGGTTACTGTTGCGTTTTTAGGGATTAGTGAAATTATTTTTTTAAGGTCTATATTTGAGTTTGCTAGGCAGAGATGGCTGGCATCTTTTTTGTATAATCCTAGAATGTTTGTTATTTTTTGTCCGCCTAAATGGTAATGGTCTGGTTTTAATTTTATGAATTTTTTTATGAAATTTATTGGGTCTTGTTTTGTTTGGGTTGCTACAGATATTGCGTGATTGAAATCTAGACAAAATCCTTTTCCAGTTTTGTTTAGGAATTCTTTCATTTTTTCAGGAGTTGTGCATAATGCTATTTTTGAGTTTGAAAGGTTTTCTATTATGATTCTTTTGTCATGGATATTTTTTGTGAATTTTATTGCGGTTTCTTTTGAACAATTTTCATTATGGATTACTCCTGGGTGCATTACTATTTTTTTAGCTTTTGTCGTGTCTGCAAGTTTTCTTGCGAAATTTATTGATTTAAGGTTTTTATTGTGGATGGTTTTATCTGCATTATTTATTCCAAATCCTTGATGTTGGGCATGGATTATAAATTTTTTATTAAATTTTTCTAGAAATTTATAGTTGTTTTTTTCTATTGCTTGAACTTCAAAGAAATCACATTTATTCTCGAAGTGGGCTAAGAATGTTTCATTGTCGAATGTTTTTACACCTATTTTCATATTAGTATTAGGTTGGAGTGATATAAAAAGGTTATTGTAGTGATTTCAAAATCCCACCTACTTCGATTTCATCGAAACCCAATTAATTTTGTGAAATCACTAAATTTGTAGTGGTTAAATGTAAGATATATAAATCGGGTTTGTTTTTTAGTGAGATGATAATTAAAGTTAGAGTTAAACTTCATTCTGGAAAGCAGGAAGTTGTTGAGGTGGAGAGTAGAGTGTATGGTGTTTGTTTGAAGAATTTGGCTGAAGACAATAAAGCTAATATTGAGTTGTTGAAGTTGATGGGGAGATATTTTAGGAGAAAGGGTGTTGTGAAAAATATAAAAATTATTAAAGGGTTGAAGAGTAGGGATAAGATACTTGAGGTTGATTATGAGAATAAAATATGAATTGGCACCGGATTTGCAGGAGATTTCTAATGAAATTTCTTTTATGTTGTTTCCTCATGTGAAGGTTGATTCGGTTGTTTGTATGAGGAGTTTTGGTTCGAGTAGTCGAGGAACTATTGCGAGATGTCATGCTTTAGGTAAGGCAATGCAATTAGCTCTTGGGCGTAAGGGATTTTATTTGATTGAAGTTATTAGTGAGAGATTTGATAGGATGTCTGAGGCGGATAGGATTAAGACTATTATTCATGAATTGATGCATATTCCGAAAACTTTTGGTGGAGGATTTAAATTTCATGATTATGTTTGTGAGAAAAATGTTGAGATTGAATATCAGAGGTATGTTAATTTGAAGGCCAAGGGAGTTGGTGATTGGGAGGGTCGTGAAGATCGTGGGGAGGGTAAGGGATGGTTTTGAGTGTATTTGAATTTAGGTTGAAGGGTAAGAAATATTCTTTAGATGTGAGGGAATGCAAAACTATTTTTCAGAAAATGATGGGTTTGATGTTTAGAATGAATTCTTCTGTGTTGTTATTTGTTTATTCTAAGAAAGTTCAGGAGCCGATTCATTCTTTTTTTTGTAGGAAGTTTATTGCAATTTGGTTTGATGGGAAAGAGATTGTGGATTTTAAAATAGTTCACCCTTGGAGGGTTAGTATTAAATCTGTAAAAAAGTTTGATAAATTTTTGGAAATACCCTTGAATAGTGAATATTTTGATGAAATCCTCGACGACAAGGAAAACCTTTAAATACTAGTCTAACATATATTTGCTATAATAGTTATTAAAAGGAGGTAAAAATGGGAAAAATAATTAAAAAAAATGTGATTGAGAGAAAGCCTGGACATCTTTATTATGTAGACGGACAAGGAAATGTTTGTGAGGCTAAGATGGCTAGAGGTGGTAAGAAGAAGAAAAAAGCTGTTGCAAAGAAAAAGCCAGCTAAGAAAAAAGTTGCTAAAAAACCGGCTACATAGAAAAAGCCAGTTAAGAAAAAGAAATAGTTATGATCATTAGTCTTTTGGG
>CAYNOY010000045.1:0-6319 GCA_964399015.1 Candidatus Woesearchaeota archaeon
AGTTTATCTCAGCTCTTTACAGGTTCTGGTGATTATGCGATTTATTTTGTGATTGGTTTTTGGGCTTTGATGACGATTATGTTAGGGAGAGGATTGAAAGGACTTAAGAGGGTTGAGCTTTGGGGAGTTTTTATTATAATTCTTTTAGTGTTAGGTATTACTGCATATTATTTTCCTCAGGTGAATGTGGATAATTTTTCTTATAATAATTTTGATAATTTCTTTTTGCCTTTTGGAGTTGTGATGTTTGCTCTTCTAGGTTTTAGTTCAATCCCTGAATTAAGAATGGAGATAAGAGGTTCTGAAAAGCTATTGAAGAAAGCGATAATTTTGGGGACTATTATTCCAATTATCTTGTATATTTTGTTTACGTTTACTTTTGTAGGGGTTTTGGGAATGGGGGTTGAACAAGTAGCTACTCTGAGTTTTGGTAAACCTGTAACTTTGTTGGGTATTTTTACAATGTTGACTAGTTATCTTATTTTGACTTTTTCTTTGAAGGATATTTATACTTATGATTTAAAGTTTTCAAAGACTAGGGATTTTTTCTTGGTTTCGTTATTTCCTCTTGTTATTTATTTTGTGCTTTCCTTTTTTGGTATGTTGAATTTTGTTGCAGTTCTAGGAATTGGAGGAGTCATTTCTGGAGGTTTAACTGGAATTATGATTTTGTTGATTGCTAAGAAAGCTAAGAAACATGGTAGTCGAAAACCTGAATATAAGGTTCCTATTAATTGGTTTGTGATTTTGTTGTTGTCGTTGGTGTTTATTGGTGGGATTGTGGTATAGTTGGTGTTTTAGTTGAAGGGTTTTAGAATATAAAATTTGATTATTTTTTAAGATAAAAGAATGCTATTATTATCCCAATTGTAAAAAGAATAGTTCCAATAGGATTAAAATAGGTTTTTGATAAATTTGCTATTGTGTATCCTGTAAGATTAGATGATAAAAAAAATAAACTTCCAAATATTAAAATTATAGATATAACTCCAAGTGTTGATTCTAGTCCCCCTTCTTTTTCATTACTTAATTTTTTTATTCCTTTTGAAATATTATCATTTCCTAATCCTTTAATTTGGTAATGTTGAGAAATATCTGCGACTTTGATATCGCTATCAATATCTTGTTTTAATAAATACATTAATGGATATCTTCCATATATTCATAAGAATAAAGATGTATAAAAATGTTGTTAGAAACTTAGAAAGATTAAGCTTCAATGATTATTGCTATAACAATACAAACAACTATTACAACTGAGGATAAAATTTGTTTCCAGTTGACTTTTTCTTTTAGGTACATCCATGCGAATAAGTAGATGAAAATAGGTGCTAGGATGAACAGCATTGTTGTGAATACGATTCCGAAAGTTTGGTATCCATAGTACATGATTAGTCTGTAGATAACCCATATGATTCCTCCGGCGAAGATCATTCCCTTGGTGCCATTTTTGATGGAATTTATTTTAGGATGGAACATGAACCAGACGATTAGGAATACTAGTAATGACCTTATGAAATAGAATGTGACTGAGTTATAATGTTGTAAAATTAGTTTTGAGATTGCTAGTTCGAATGCGAAAAGGAAACTTCCGAGCATTGCGGCTAAGGCGTATTTGTTGAATTTTAGATGATGTTTTTCTACATGGGCAAAGAGTAGGGCTACACTTGCGACTATGGAAAGGATTAGGATTGAAACATTTCTTTCGTTTTCGTATATTACAAAAAAGAAACTTAGGATGAAGGCTAGTAAGATTGTGAATAATGGTTGCATTAATCTGATAGGTTCTATTTCTGAAACATCTTCTCGTTTAAGTGAATAGATGACTAGGAGGTTGGCGATTATTGAGAATGCTACGATGATTGCCATGACACCCACGTTGAAGGGATCTAGGGCTTCAGGGTGGACTTCCCAGAAAAAATAAATGAAAGGTAACATAACAAGGACGACAGCTAGGAATCCGTAGACGATGTAATTACGAGTATTTATTTTATGTTTTCTTAAAATCTTTTTTTGTAGAGTGACACCTACTCCTTCTAAAAATGCACCTAAGAATGGTAGATATACTATTTTTTTCACCCCTATGGATTTATGAGGTGAGATTGGTTTAAAAATGTTTAGTGAGTTGGGGGTTGGGGGGGTTAGGTGGGTTAAAAATGTTTTTAGTTTTTTGAATTGGTTGAGTCATAAATCTTATTAACCCTTTTTTGCATGGATATTTATGACGTTTATAGATACTCATTGTCATTTGGAAATATGTAAGGATTTGCCTGGATTGATTGAGAGGGCTAAGGAATCTGGTGTGAATGTTATTCTTAGTGCTGGAACTGATGTTGAGACAAATAGGAAGGCTTTGGAATTTGCTCGGAAGTATGATTGTGTTCGGGCTTGCTTGGGAGTTTATCCTGTTGATGGTTTGAAGATGAGTGATGGGGAGTTAGATAAAGAGATTGATTTTATTAGATGGAATAAGGTTCGAGTTGCTGGGGTTGGGGAAGTTGGTTTGGATTTGAAACATGGTGATGATTTGGAGAAGCAGATTGATATTTTTTCTAAGTTTATTGAGTTGGCTAAGAAATTGGATAAGCCTTTGATTGTTCATTCTAGGCAAGCTGAGAAAGAAGCTGTTGATGTTTTGGAAAAATCTGGGGCTGAGAAAGTTGTGATGCATTGTTTTTGTGGGGATTTGGATTTGATTGATAGGATTGTTGAAAATGGTTGGAGTTTTAGTGTTCCTGCTAAAGTGGTTTTTGATGAGCAGTTTCAAGAGTTAGTTGGCCGGGTTGATATTGATAGATTGTTGTGTGAGACAGATAGTCCTTTTTTGCATTATGTTAAAGGTGAGAGAGATAATGAACCTAAGAATGTTGTTGAGAGTTATAAGAAGATTGCGGAGATAAAGGGGATGAAGTTGGAGGAAGTTGAGGGCGCGGTGGAGGATAATTTTAGGAGATTGTTTGGGAAGATTTGAAAATGGCATTTAAAATAATTCATAAAGATAAGAAGACTAATGCTAGGGTTGGTGTTCTTTCTACGAAAAAAGGAGAAATTGAGACTCCGTTTTTTATGCCTGTGGCTACTAAGACTTCTGTGAAACATATTTCGAGTTTGGATTTGGAGACTATGGGAGCTAATGCAATTATTTCTAATACCTTGGTTTTACATCTTAGACCTGGTGAGAAGTTGATTAAGAAGATGGGAGGTATTGGAAAGTTTATGAATTATGATGGGATTAATGTTACGGATTCTGGAGGTTTTCAGATGTATTCGCCTTCGATTTATATTAGTTCAAATGATAAAGGTGTTTGGTTTAGGAATCCGATGTCGGGCGAGAAGATTTTTATTACGCCTGAGAAAGATATGGATATTCAGTTGGATTTGGGAAGTGATGTTGCGATGTGTTTGGATTGTATGCCTTTGTTGTCGAATACTAAAGAAGAGATTCGGAAGGCGATTGATAAGACTACTCTTTGGGCTGGGAGATGTAAGGAGCATCATGATGATAAACAAAATAAAAAATTAAAAGATAAAAAACAATTACTTTTTGGGATTAGTCAAGGGGGAGTGTATCCTGATTTGAGAAAGAGGTCTTGTGAGGAATTGTTAAAGTTTGATTTTGATGGTTATTCTATTGGAGGTTTGGCCTTGGGTGAAACTCATATTCAAGAGATGAAAGCGATTGAAGCACATAAATCTGTGATTGGTGAGGATAAGCCTGCGTATTTGATGGGTGCGGGGCATCCGGTTGAGATTTTGGAGGCGGTTAGTCGGGGAGTTGATATGTTTGATTCAAGGTATCCTACCCAGAATGCTCGGAGAGGAACTATTTTTACTTGGGATGGGAAGATTAAGATATTGAATAAAAAATATGAAAGTGATAAAGGTCCTTTGGATAAAGATTGTGATTGTAAGGTTTGTAAAAATTATAGTCGGGCTTATGTTCGGCATTTGTTGAGGGAGCAAGAAGGAACTGGTTTGAGATTGGCGAGTTATCATAATTTGTATTTTTTGCAGAGGTTGTTGGAGAAGGCTAAAGCGGAGATTGAGAGGGGAGAGTTTGGAAAGTTTTTGAAGGGGTTTAAGAAAAGGTGGATGAATTGAGAATGAAACGAAAAGATTTGCCGTTTAGAAAAAATTGTGAAGGGTATTTTATTAGTGAAGATGGTAAAGTTTTAGCCATAGATACTGGGGGTAGTTTTTTGGGATTTCCTGGAGGGGGAATTGATGAAGGAGAATCAATTGAGCAAGGAATTTTAAGAGAGACGAGGGAAGAAACTGGAGCGATTATTAAAAATTTAAAAAATGTTAAAGTGATTAGATTTGTTTGGGATGAAGATTGGGCAAAAACAGAAAAACAGAAAAAAAGATATAATTATTTTCAAGGAGAAGAAATGCATTTATTTGTTGGAGAAGTGGATGAGTTTATTGAACCTGAAAAGAAGGATGAAGATTATTGGGAATGTGATAAGTTGATGAAGATTAGTGATGCGATTAGGTTTATTGAAAGTACAAAACCATTTAGTGATGATATGAAAGAGTATCGGAAATGTCAGATTAGGTTTTTGAAGTTGTTGGGAGAATTTAATTTCCAAAAACAGTTCTAATTAAACCATTGATTGCTTCACCAGATTTTTGGTTTGTAACAATCTTTTGACTAATATTAACCACATTCTTTGTTTCACCATTAACTACATCCTCTAAAGGCGCACTATAAACTTGACCGGTATTTTTTGAATAAATTAGGTTTTTTCCTGCAACCCTTAACCATTGTGCAGAAAAATCGCTTTTATGAGATTTCCAAAATCCTTTTTCCGTTCTTGAAAAATAAACTGGAGATTCTGTTCCAACTTCTTTTTTTACATCTTTTCCGACATAAAAAATAGTTCCTTGTTTTGAAATTTGAGGAGAGACTTCTGCTAAGTAATTATCTGTGATTCTAATTTCATTTCCTCTTAGGTCTGCAACAAATATTTCGTGGTCACTTGACGATTCAGTAGGTTTAGAAGTATACAAAACTCTATCATTACCTACCCATTGAGGAAACTGAAGGAGGTCTTTTTCACTCATCTCCATTAAGTTTGCATCCACCACATGATTTGAAGTTCCAGAAGATAAGTGACGATAATGAATCCCCATACTTCCACTTTCTTCATCTTCAGACTCACCAAAAAACAATAGTTTACTTAGGTCCGGAGAAAATGCAATAGGGATTCCCATGGCACCATGTTTTCTAACTGTTCCTGTTTTGAAATAGTCTAGGTATAATTCTGCTTTGTTTTCATTCATTTTTGTATAAGCTAAACAATCCCCTGAGGATGATAATTGTGGAAATGAAGCATTTTTGATTGTTTTTAGTTTTCCATTATTTAGAAATGCTATATTTGTAGAATCTTCTTCTCCTGGGACAATGTATGCTGCAGAGTTTTTACTATTTGTTAACATTAGTGGAGGTCCTGGAAGGTCATGAGTACTTACAACTGAATTTGTAACTGTATCAAATGTAACTAGCGATAAGTTCATTGTTGTTTCGGGGTTAACCTGGTAGGGTCCATCCCTTAATGAATAAATATCTCCGTTTTCGGTTGTAGCGTATGCAATGTATCTTTCTCCGCTTACAGAAATTGGTACTGGTAAATGGTCGCATGCCATTAAAGATGCGCTTAAAGTGCCTGCTCCGAGATATGCCCCTAATTTAAATGCACCCTTTAGGAATTTATCTGTTAAACCTTTGTTATTCATGATTAATTTAGGATTAGATTATTTAAAAAGATTATGGTGATTATTTTAACCCATTTTCTAAAATACTTCTTGCTTTTTGAAAGTCTGCCCTTCTATCGGTTGCATTCATGATTTGTCCCATTAGGAAGTTTAGAGCATTCTTTTCACCTTTTTTGTAGTCTTCAACTGACTTGAGGTTTTTTGTTAGAACTTCTTTTATTATTTTTGATAATTCATTTTCGTTGTCTATTTTTCCAGAGTTTTGTGCTTCGGTTTTTGGGCTGAATGATTTGGGTATGAATTTTCTTAGAATTTCTTTTGCTTTTAATGGTGTTATTTTATTTTTTTTTAATAGTTGGATAAGTTCGATTATATGTTGAGGATTGATTTGCACATCGTCCATTGTTTTTTTGTTGTGGTTTAGGACTCCGAACCATTCTACGGTTATCCAAGGTAGGGCGAATTTTGCGTCAACTTTTTCTATGATTTTTTCGTAGAGTTCTGCTATGTCAATATTTTGTGTTAGAACTTCTGCGTCGGATCTTTCTATTTTATATTTTTTGATTATTTTTTCTAGTTTTTCCATTGGTGATTCTGGGAG
>CAYNOY010000046.1:0-6127 GCA_964399015.1 Candidatus Woesearchaeota archaeon
TTTGTTTGATACTATTGAGGTTGTTGATGATTATATTGGTTTGAATGATTGGATGTGAAGGAGAATTCTAATATGGGTTTTTCTTTGCAAGGATTGAATAATTATATTGCGACGAAAATTGTTAAAAATTATTGGATGCGGAGGATTTATTCTGAAGCAATTCGTAAGGCACATGATAATGGGGACTTGCATGTTCATGATTTAGGAACTTTGGGTGCTTATTGCGTTGGCTGGGATTTAAAGGATTTATTGATGACTGGGTTTAAGGGGGTTGCTGGAAAAGTTGAGTCAAAACCTGCGAAGCATTTTGGGACAGCTCTTGGACAGATTGTTAATTTTTTTTATACATTACAAGGAGAGAGTGCAGGTGCTCAGGCGTTTTCAAATTTTGATACTTTGCTTGCGCCTTTTATAAGATATGATAATTTGTCTTATAAAGAAGTTAAACAGGCAATGCAAGAATTTCTTTTTAATCTTGCTGTTCCGACAAGGGTTGGTTTTCAAACTCCATTTACAAATATAACAATGGATTTGAAAGTTCCGAGTTTTATGAAAGATGAGTCTGTTGTTATTGGGGGTGTTGATCAAAAAGAAACCTATGGTGATTTTGAAGAAGAGATGAAGATGCTTAATAATGCTTTTGCAGAATGTATGATTGAGGGAGATGCTTCTGGGAGAGTTTTTACTTTTCCGATTCCTACTTATAATATTACAAAAGATTTTGATTGGGAAAATTCTGATTATGATTTAATTTGGGAGATGACTGCAAAGTATGGTATTCCTTATTTTTCTAATTTTATTAATTCTGATATGAATCCTGAAGATGCGAGGTCAATGTGTTGTCGTCTTCGTTTGGACCAGTCTGTTTTGAAAAAAAGAGGAGGGGGTTTGTTTGGTTCAAATCCTTTGACAGGTTCTATTGGCGTTGTTACAGTTAATATGCCTCGGCTTGGTTTTGTTTCTGCTGATGAGGGAGAGTATTTTAAGAGACTTGGAGATTTGATGGAGCTTGCTAAGGAGAGTTTAGAGACTAAGAGAAAGACTGTTGAGAGATTTACTGAAGTTGGTTTGTATCCTTATTCTAAATTTTATTTGAGAATTGTTAAACAGAGATTTGGAGAGTATTGGAAAAATCACTTTGCTACAATTGGTTTGTTGGGGATGAATGAATCTATTATGAATTTTATGCCTGGAGAAAATATAGCTACTGAGAAAGGCAAAGATTTTAGTTTGCGTGTTTTGGATTTTATGAGGGCGAGATTGGAAGAGTATCAGGGGGAGACCGGAAATATTTATAATCTTGAGGCAACACCTGCTGAAGGGACAACTTATAGATTTGCAAGGGTAGATAAGAAATCTTTTGGAAGAATTATTTCTGCTAATGAGGAAGAATCTAGGAATGGGGCTGAACCTTATTATACTAATTCTACACAGCTTCCTGTTGGACATACTGATGATTTATTTGAGGCTTTGGAATTACAAGATGAGCTTCAGATAAAGTATACTGGTGGAACTGTTTTTCATGCATTTGTTGGTGAGAAGTTAGATAAAGAGGGTGTTAAGGTTTTGGTTAGAAAGATTGCTGAAGGTTTTAAGTTACCTTACTTTACACTTACTCCAACTTTTTCTGTTTGCCCTATTCATGGTTATTTAGCCGGTGAGTGGGATTATTGTCCTAAGTGTGATAAGGAAATTGGTTATATGCCTGAAGATGAATTGAAAAGTTCACAAGAAGTTGCAGAGTCTTTTGAGAAAAGTAAGGAAGAGGATTTGTTTCAATTAGAGAAAGTGGTGAAGCCTATTGTTGTTGAAAATAAATTAGAAGTTGTTAATTCTGAATTAAATAAAGAGGTGATAAAAGGAGGTAATTAAATGGAGAAAAACAAAAAACGCGGTAGAACTAAGCCAGAGATTTATAGTAGAATTGTAGGTTATTTGCGGCCTGTTCAGCAGTGGAATATTGGTAAGCAGGCAGAGTTTGGTAATCGTAAGATGTTTAAACTTGGCAAGCAGATAGAGGTTGCGAATCCTAAGATTGTTAAGATTGGGAAGGCGGAGTGATGAAAATTTTAGGTTTGCAAAAGTTAAGTTTAATTGATTACTCTGGGAAGACTGCCTGCACCATTTTTCTTTTTGGTTGTAATTTTAGGTGCGGGTTTTGTCATAACCCTGATTTGGTTTTTGAAGGGGGAGGGGTTGTCGAGTATTCTCAGGAAGAGATTTTAGATTTTTTAGAAAAGAGAAAAAAATACCTTGAGGGGATTTGTATTACTGGGGGGGAGCCGTTGATGACTCTTGAAAAAGATTTTCTGAAAAAGATTAAAGAGTTAGGTTATAAAATTAAGATTGATACTAATGGTTCTTTTCCTGAAAAATTGCAAGAGTTTATTGACGCTGGTTTAGTTGATTTTGTTGCAATGGATATTAAGGCAAGTAGAGATAATTATTCTAAGGTTGTTAGTGTTGATGTTAATTTAGATAAAATTGAAAAAAGTATTCGGATTATTTCTAAGTTGCCTGATTATGAATTTAGGACAACTGTTATTAGAAGATTCCATGACTTGTCTGAGATAAAGAAAATGATTTCTTGGGTTGGTGGTTTGGTGGGCGGTAAGGTCAAGAGATATGCCCTACAGGGTTTTAAGAGAGAGGACAAATTAATTGATGAAGATTTTAAAAAAGAGGAAGATGTTGAGGAGGAATTTTTAGAAAAATTAAAGGAGGCTTGTGATGGTTTTGCGGAGGAGGTTGTGGTTCGGGTTTAATGTATATTCTGGAGTTGCATAATGATTATAAATAAGATTAATTACTTTTGAAGATGGAAAAGAGTGAGGTGATAGAAAAAGTAAAAAACCAAGTTGGTTCTAATGGTAAGAAAGGGTGGCCTGTTGCAGTGAGAGATAGAGTTTCATTTCCTTCTTCTAGTGAATTTTTAGTGACGAATGCAAATGTTGGTTTGTGTTTTTTGTGGACTATGAGGGACGCTGTTTTACCTTCTCTTGAAAAAGAAAATTTAGCGATTGCCACTAATTTTTATACTCCTTCTGGATTGCAAGGGATGGTTCGGAATATTTTAGGAAACCCCTTTATAAGATATATTATTTTATTTGGTGAAGAATACTCTTCTAGAAAAAAAGATTCTGAAGAGAATGCTAATGAATTAACAAGTGCAAATGCTATTAGGGCATTTTTTAAGATAGGAATTAATTCTGATAGAAAGATTGATGGTTTTGGAAATTCGGTTTATTTTGATAAAAATATTTCTTTAGAATTGGTTGAATTAGTTCGACAGAATGTTCAGTTGATTGATTTGAATAAAGAAATGCCTGATGCTTCTTTAGAGGAAAAGATTGCTAAAGCAAATGAGTTAATTAAAACTTTAGAAAAAAAAGATTGTTTTTGCGAGCCAGTTACTTTTGATTATGAATCCACTTCTGATAGTTTTCCTTATGAAGGAGGACCTTTAATTGTTCATGGTTCTACGATTCCTGATGCTTGGCTTAAAATGATTCATAATATTTATAGATATGGAAGAAAGAATTTAATGAATGCAGATACTGATAGGTGGGTTAAGGAAATAAATAATATGGTTGTTGTTGTTCATGATTCCCAAAATTTAGATTTAAGTTTGAATCCTTTTTTAGTCCCAATAACTGAAGAAAAAATTAAAGCGTATCAGGCGGAAATTTTATCTCCATTGTTGCCAGAGGGAAAGGCATATACCTATGGTAATGAGTTAGGGGCGTATAATTATCCAGGGGTTAAAGAAGTAAAGAATTTGGTTGAGACAACAGATTATCGTGATTATGAATTTGGTAAGGGTGTTTGGTTGGATGAAAATGTTTGTTATAAAAATGGTTTAATGGAGGGTGTTGAAGGGGAATATGTAGAGATAAATCAAATTAAAGATTTGATTGAAGTTTTGAAAAAAGATCCTTATTCTAAAGCTTGTGTTGCTATAACTTGGCATCCTTGGAAAGAGTTGACGAGAAAACATAAATCTTCTCCTTGTTTGGTTTTGTTGCAGGCAATAGTTCAGGATGAGAAATTAAATCTGTTTGTGTTCTTTAGAAGCCATGATATGACTCAGGGTTGGCCTGAAAATGCTTATGGTTGTGCAGCTATTCAGAATCAGATTGCAACGGCAATTGGAATTGATTGCGGTATTTTGACAATTGTTTCTGGGTCTGCACAAATATATAATAATTATTATCAGCAGGTTGAGCAAATGTTGGATGAATATTCTAAGAATTTGAATTTATGTAATGATTTTCGTGGTAATTTTCAGATTTTTGTTGATGGAGATGTTATTAAAATTAATTTAATGCATCCAGAATCTGGACAGATATTAGAAGAGTTTGTTGGAAAGACTGCATATGAGTTAAAAGATAAAATTACAAATTCAGTTTATCAGTTAGAGACTGGACATGCGATTTATCTTGGGACAGAGTTAGTGATTGCTGAAAATGCTTTGAAAAATGGAAAGCCCTATGAACAAGATGCTGTTTTGAAATTGTAGTTTTGAGAATTAATAATACTATTAATAATTTTAGAAACCTATTAAAATAAGGGAATTATTGTTATTTTATGAAACAGATGACTGCTGCTTTAATAATCAATGATAAAAAAATTCTTTTGGTTCATAATACAAAGAAAGGGTTGAGGATTGAACCTCCGGGGGGCAAAAAGGAATCTAATGAAACTTTGGAAGAATGTAATTTCAGAGAGGTTTATGAAGAACTTGGATTAGAAACTTTTATAATTAGATTGTTTGGAGTTTATCCAACTAGTTCTCCTGAAGGAGACTTTGAAGTTTATATGTATCTCTTAGATGTTCTTAAAGGAGAAATTGAATTGAAGGAACCTGAAAAAATTTCAAATTATGGTTGGTATTCTTATGAGGATTTGATTGAGTTTAAGAAAAAAGGTTTTTTAGTTCCAAATTTAGTTTTAGCATTACATTCCTTAAAGAAATTTTTAGTGTAATATATACTTTAAATCGCAATAATTATTTTAAACTTGCTTTGTTTAGGTTTTCTATGGATTCAAGAGTTCGTATTTTAAAAGAAGAGGAGATTGGTCTTAGGCCTAATTGGGACGAGTATTTTATGAAGATAGCTTTGGATGTTGCGTCTCGTTCTTCTTGTTTTAATGTCCGTGCAGGGAGTGTTCTTGTATTAAATAAGAGGATAATTGGGACAGGTTATAATGGGGCTGCTCAGGGAATTGCTAGTTGTTTGGAGAGGGGTGGTTGTTTTAAGGAAATTAAAACTGGAAAGGAGTATTCTGAAACTATGAATTCTGGAACTTGTATTGGGGTTCATTCTGAGATGAATGCTTTAGCACATTTAACAGGCCTAATTCATCGAGGAGCAACTCTTTATGTTACTATTTTTCCTTGTGTTAGTTGTATAAAGAATTTATTATCTTATGGAATTAAAAAAATTATTTTTAAAAGGGCTTATGATGAAAATGAAATTTCTCTTGGTTTAGATTTATTGCAAGAGGGAAATGTAGAAGTATATCAATTGAATCTTAGTCCTGAGAGATATATTGATATGGGATTTGATAATTTAAATGTTAAATTTGATATTTGGTCTGAAGAGGAGAGAAAAAGAGTTTTAGGTTTGTTTGATAGTTTAAAAAATTTGAAGGAAAATTCTTTTGCTCACCCCACTTCGTTGAATTTGAATCTTTGATTATGGCCCTGTGCTCGCTTTCAACTTTCATATTATATAATTAATTTGTTGAAAAGCTAAAAGCTCGGGATTTGAACAATTCGCAATTTGCATCTCGAAGATAATATAATTAATTAGTTCTCGAAGCAAATCACTCACCCCGACACGTGCCGGTGCTTCAATCAGAAAATAAACTAATTTCACTTTGTTTAATTGCATTTCTCGCGATTCACTCTGTCTGCATATCTGAAATTGTGCAGAGCAAATCGTTCGATGGCCCTGGAGGGATTTTACTCGAGTCCAGGTCTCGGATTATATAGAAGATAGCTCTCGACTTAAACTCTCGCCCCCGACAGTCGTGTGTTCAAATCCTATAAAGAAGAATGGCCCTGGAGGGATTTGAACCCCCGACACCTGGATTAAAAGTCCAGTGCTCTAACCAGGCTGAG
>CAYNOY010000047.1:0-5892 GCA_964399015.1 Candidatus Woesearchaeota archaeon
TGAAGAATATTTTGGTTGCTCGTGCTTTTAATTCTGATCATCAGATGTTGTTGGTTGATAAGGTTGGGGAGTTGGTTAAGAATGGTGAGCCTGTTCGGATTGTTATTGTGGATTCTTTGACTGCACATTTTAGGGCAGAGTTTGCGGGTAGAGGGCAGTTGGCAGATAGACAGCAAAAGTTGAATAAGTATTTGCATAATTTAATGAAGATGGCTGAACAATTTAATTTGGCAGTTTATGTTACTAATCAGGTTATGTCAAATCCTGCGATGATGTTTGGAGATCCGACTACGGCGATTGGTGGGAATATTGTGGGACATGCTTCGACTTTTAGAATTTATATTCGGAGGGGTAAGAAGGGTTCAAGAGTTGCTAAATTAATTGATAGTCCAAATTTGCCAGATAATGAATGCGTGTTTTATGTTACTGGTGCAGGGGTTTGTGATGATGAGTGAAACTCTAAACATTTATAAGTTTGTTTAAGTTATTTATTTTATGGATGAGGTGTTAAAAAAAGAGTTGTTGAAGGTGTTTCATGTTGCATCGTTTTTGTTTATTACAATATTTTTTATTTTGCCGTATTTAGTTCAAACATCTACTTATTTTCATGAACGAGGGCATCAGAAAATCTTGGATAAATATGGAGTTAAAAATAGTTATGATATTAATCTTTTGGATACAATTCCTAATTTTTTGAATCCAAATGTTGATAAGTTGGGTGTTACGCGTTTTGATTTGGGAGAGTATAGTAAATTGAATAAATATGAAAAGGCAGAGGTTAATCTTGCCGGGATTGTTTCAGATTTGAGGTTTTTGTTTTTGATTGGAATTTATTTGTCTTTTGTTAATGTTTATATTTTGTATAAGGTTAAGATTAAAAAGGATTATGATTTGACGTGGGTTTTTGCAGTTAATTGGGTTTTGTTTATGTGGTTGTTGGCTTTGATTCAGATAAGTGTTTCTAATTTGACTTATGAGGTTGGGGATTTTTATCAGTTGGTTAAGGCTATAGGATAATTAATTATAAAAGTGTTAGATTTCTTTGAGGATTATGGTTGATGGAGATAAGATTATAGTGGATTTGCATATTCATTCTCGTTTTTCGAGAGCTTGTAGTAAGGAATTGAATATTGTTAATTTAGTTAAATGGGCTAGGGTGAAGGGTGTTGAGTTATTGGGGACTGGAGATTTTACGCATCCTGAATGGTTGAAGGAGTTGAAAGGGTTGGAAGTTCGTGATGGGATTTTGTGGTATTCTGATTCTGAGGGAGAGTTTCCGTTTGTTTTAAGTTCTGAAATAAGTTTGGTTTATACTCAGGATGATAAGGGTAGGCGGATTCATTTGCTTTATTTGGCTCCGAGTTTTGAGGTAGTTGATAAGATTAATGAATGGTTGGATAGTAAGGGGCGTAGGGATTATGATGGTCGGCCGATTTTTAAAATAAGTTGTAGGGATTTTGTTGCTAAGATGGAGGAGATTGATGATAGGATTGAAGTTATTCCTGCACATATTTGGACTCCTTGGTTTGGGGTTTTTGGGAGTAAAGGTGGGTTTGATAGTTTGGAAGAAGCATTTGGTGATAAGGTAAATCGGATTCAGGCTATTGAGACTGGAATTAGTTCTGACCCTAAAATGAATTTGAAGATTAAGGAATTAAGGGAGAAGAATATTAGTATTGTGAGTTTTTCTGATTTGCATTCTTTTTGGCCTTGGAGAATGGGGAGGGAGGCTACGATATTTAAGTTGAATGGGAGGTTGAGTTATGATGAGATTCTTCGGCAGATTAGGGAGAATGATTTTATTGGAACTATTGAGACTGATCCGGCTTATGGGAAATATCATTTTGATGGGCATTCTAAATGTGAATTTAGTTGTTCTCCTGAGAAGACTCGAGAGTTGAATGGGGTTTGTCCTAAGTGTGGAAAGGATTTGGTGATTGGGGTGGATTATAGGGTTGATGAGTTGGCTTTAAATGGGGAAGATTATGGTGGGGATGGTGGTGGGATTGGTGATGGGGTTGGTGGTGGGGTTGGTGGCGGGGGTGGAAAGATGTTTTATACGGTTTTGCCTTTGCATGAAATAATTAGTTTGAATGAGGGGGTTGGAGTTAATAGTAAAAGGTGTTGGAAAGTTTATGATAAATTGATTGAAGAATTTGGGACTGAGTTTAGGATTTTGTTGGATGTTGATAGGGGTGAGTTGATGAGAGTTTCAGGTGATAAGGTTTTGGTTGATTTGATTTTGAAGAATCGGGTTGGAGGGATTGAGGTTAAACCAGGATATGATGGAGTTTATGGAGAAGCGGTTTTTGGATAGAAATAATTAAATAGTCAAATGAATTTATCGGTGCATGAAAATTGTTAAGACTAAAAAGTTAGTTGAAATTATGGGTGAAGATTTAGGAGCGAATAGTTTCTTAGGTTTTTCTCTTATTTATGGGCGAGTTGAAGAAGATTATAATCAGAGATTTTCTGAGGATAATTCATGTGGGGGCGATTATTTTGAGCTTTGTAGGCGTACTGCATTAAATAATCCTCAAGATTTGAAGTATCATGATTTAGTACGTGTTTCTGGGATAAGAGTAGTTTCACTTGAATAGTTGAAGAAATTGTTTTAACCTTTAATCAAAGCAAACTCGCAATTATCTTTTTTGCCTAATTTTTCTATTTTTTGAAGTGTTTCATTGACTTCAGTTTTTATTTCTTTGAAGTTATCTCCTTTTATGTCTAATCTATATTTTCCTGCAGCAATATAATTTATATTGCATTTAGTTCCTTTGCAAGATTTTTGAAGAATATTTTTGATAGTATTTATTCCGGTAGAAGTTTTATTTGAGAGTGCGAATTTTTGTTTGATTTCTTTTTGTTTTTCTTTTTTAGATTCTAGAATTTTTAGTATTTTTTCTGAATCTTGTTTATTGAAATGGTTTTCAAGTTGTTTTGGGTTTTCTTTAATTTTTTCAAAGAATTCTAAAATTGGTTGTTCTTGATTTATTTTTTCTATTGCGATTATTGATTCTTCTTTTCCTAGAACTGTTTTAAGCATGGCTTTGAAACTTTTTTCTTTTGCAACTTTTTCTAGTAATTCTTTTTTTTCGCTTTGTTTAACTCTTCTTAGCGATAGGTGGATTCTTTCGTTTTTGATGCTTAAGATTTTACAGACTATTTTTTTACCTGGGACAACGAAGTCTCTTAGGTTTCGAATTCTTCCTGGAGAAATTTCGGAAGTAGTTATGGTTCCTTCTACGTTTCCTTCTATTTTTACAAATACTGTTGTTCCTAGGATTTTTTCTACTAGGCATAGAACTATTTGTCCTTCTTCTAAATTGTGTGAGTTTTCCATGTTTTAAGAGAAGTGTTAATGATTATAAAGGTTTTGATTTATTTGAAATCAATTTAGAACTTCGATTAATCTTGCTTTAACATCTGCTTTTCCGCCTTTGGGTTCAGCTATAATTGCGTCGCAGATTAAACATTTTACCTTAGTGGTTGCACCTTCAAAGATTGTTTGTTCGTTTTTACAACTTTGACATCTTACTTTGAGGAATCTATGTTTTGATTTTGCCATAGTAAATTAGGTGTTGGAGGGTTTTTAAAGGTTTTTGTTGAAAACCTTTAATTCATTCAACCCTTGGGAGTGTTGAAGTTTTAAAGGTTTTGTGAGGCTTGGGAGAAGGTTTGTAGGGAGATTTTCCTCCTCCGCGGAAAGCCGGCTTACGCCTTTTCCTTTCCTTCCCGCAATTACTGATAGTGTTGTTGGTTTTAGGATTGGATAGTGTTTGGAGTTAAGAAATAGATTTAATTTTTTTTGAATAGAATTAAAGTTTAACTAATTCAAACTCTAACTTCTTCTTAATTAATTCAATAAATTTATCTTCGTGTTCTTTGTCGATTGTGCAACCTGCTGCCATTTTATGTCCGCCTGCTTGGCCTCCGATCGTATGGGTTACTGAATCTAGAAGTTCTTTGAGGTTTCTGCCGGTTTTTGGATTTCTTCCAGCCATCCTTGTTGAGACTTTTATTTTGTCTTCATTGTATGCCATTGCGATGATTATTGTTCCTTCTTGATAGATTGATGAGAATGAAAGTATTGAGGCGAGTGTTCCTATGATTGTGTCTTTGATTTGGTCTTTTGCGTTGATGATTATGTATTCTCTGCCTTCTATTTTTTTGTTTTGGTCTATGTATCTTAAACCTGAGATTATGTGCTGTCTGTATTTTACGTAGACTCTTTCTGCGCGTTTTCTTGCGATTGAGTTTCCTAGGCATAACATTAGTGCTACTTCTGACCGGTCCATTCTACTGCAGGC
Organism: Candidatus Woesearchaeota archaeon; assembly: GCA_964399015.1. Classification (GTDB taxonomy): domain Archaea; phylum Nanobdellota; class Nanobdellia; order Pacearchaeales; family GW2011-AR1; genus ARS1285. The sequence goes on from CAYNOY010000047.1 coordinate 4,311, forward strand.
ATTTATTATTGCAGATAATTCTCGTGCGTCTTCTATTTTATTGAAGAATTTTAAGGGGTAGAGGTTGCCTATGAATTCTGAGCTTTTTTCTTGGCTGTTTAGTCTTAGTAATACTGCGGTGACTAGGTTTTTCATTTCGTTTTCTTCGAGATCTATTAGTGCCTTGAATTTTTTGTTTTCTCGTTCAATGCCAGCCTCTTTTAGCAGTTCGAATGTTCCTTGAGAATCTCCGGTTACTCCCGGTATGAATGGTCTTGAGTTATATTCTAGGGCTCGGTCTAATGGACGTGTTGAGGGATAGATTAGTAAACCTTTTTTTATTTTTACATTGGATTCTTTGATTATCATGTCTCTTGTGGGATTGATTAGTTTTTCCATAGTATCTCCGATCATTCCGAGTATTGCTAGGTGTGCTAGTTCTTTATTTTCTTGAGAGATTGCTCTTGCAAAAAGATAAGTTAATTCTGCTCCGCACAATTCGTCTCCGTTTTCAATTAAATGTGGATTGAAGATATGGATGTTGTTAGGTATTTCTTTGGTTTCAAGTTCGTGATGATCTATTATGAAGATTTGTTTTCCAGTTTCTTCTAATTCTTTTAGGTTTCCTGAACCTAGGTCAAGTAAAAGGATTATTTTATCTTCTGGAAATTTTTTTATTTCTTTTTCAGATAATTGCTTTAATATTTTTACAGAGAATTGATGATTTAGTCTTTCAAATGTTTTTGAAGCTATTGCGGCAGAGCTTATGCCATCGGTGTCGAAGTGGCTTACTAAATGTATCCTTTTGTTTCCTATTTCTTTTAAAAATATCTTTGAAAATTTATCAATCGTCGCTAATGTCATTCTGCCCCTTTTTAATTAGATTTACTTCTTTTTTCTTGCGGAATAGTCGTCTCTTTTTTTCAATTTTGCTTTTGTAATTATTAGTGATCTTTCGGCTTTTTTGTCTTGTTTGTTTTTTTTGTAATGTTTGATAATTGATTCTAATTTTTCTTTAAGATTTAGGTTTGTAGGTTCTGTGAATTTTCCTTCTTTTTCTAGTATTTTTTTGATTTTTAAGTCATATAGTTTAACATTGGGTATTCCATATTGGTCTCTAAGTGTTAGTCCTATTTTTTCTGCAGTTAAGCCTTGGTTTGCTAATTTGATTACAATTGCCTCTACTTCTTTTGCAGTGTATTTTAACCAAACTGGTTTTTCTGTGATTGTTTTTGTTTTTGTCATGGTTATTGAGAGAATTTTTGGTTTTTAAAGATTTGCATTGCAAATCTTTAACTCGTTCAACTCTTTTTTTGGGATTAGAGTTGAAGTTTTAAAGTTTGTTATTGGATAGTTTTTAGGGTTTTTTATCTTTGTGGAAAGTCGTGCTCGCACTTTCCCTTTCCTTCCCCCAATTACTGATAGTTCAAAGTAAATTAAATTTACTTTGACTCTCAAAATCCTTTTGTAGAATTTTAAGATGTTAAAATTTTGGGATTGAAAAGTTTTATAAAGTAATTGGATTTAGCAGTTTTAAGCGTCTTAATATGGTTAAGAAGTTATTTAGCACCATAGTGCAGTGGTCAAGCATTCGAGCCTTTGG
>CAYNOY010000048.1:0-5798 GCA_964399015.1 Candidatus Woesearchaeota archaeon
GGCAGTCTATTTTTGGTTGGAGGGGTTCGGATATAAATTATATTTTGAATTTTGAGGAAAAGTATTCTGGGTGTGAGGTTATTAGTTTGGTTAGAAATTATCGGAGTTTTAGGAAGATTATTGATTTTGTTAATGAGTCTATTCGTGTAATGGAGATGCCTGACTTAGATGGTCATTTGGTTGAAGAGGGTTTTGTGAGTATTTTGGAGTTTGATTCTGAGATTGAAGAAATGGATTTTGTTGTTGATAATGTTTTGAAGTCTGATGTTTCTCGTGAGGAGATTTTTGTTTTGGCTAGAACTAATCGGCAGTTGGAGAGTTTATCTAGGTTGTTTAAGCAGAAAAAGATTAGGCATGTTGTTAAGAGTGATGAGATTCATCGGTCGGTTGTGGGGGGAAGTGGAGAGGTTACTTTAGCTACGATTCATGCTATTAAGGGGTTGGAGGCTCGGGTTGTTTTTGTTATTGGATGTAATGAGCAGAATTTTCCGTGTAAGGCTTCGGATCATCCTGTTATTGAGATGGTTAAGGTTGAAGATTATGATAAGGAAGAAGAGGAGAAAAGGTTGTTGTATGTTGCTTTGAGTCGTGCTAAGGAGCGTTTGTATTTGAGTTATGGTCGTGGGAAGTTGAGTAAGTTTGTTAGTGATGAGATGAAAAAGGTGGCGGATAGGTGAGGGTGAGATGGGGGGAATGAGCGTGAGCGAATTTTAGGGGGATGGAATGAAGAGGATTGTGGGGGTTTAGTTATGTAAGAGTTGACGCTTTCGCACCCGACTTTGTCAGGGTGCTTCGCTAATTTTTTGTTAGTGTCGTTGGTTTATTATTTATGGAGATGAGATTTTTATTTTAGTTGAGAGGTTTTTTCATGATTATTGAAATTTTGAGACTATTAGTAATTGGGGGAAGAAAAGGGAAAGGTGACAGCCGGCTTTTCACGTAGGTGGAAGTATTGTTTTAATTTTATATTTAGAGATACATTTTATCTTGATAATCTTTAAAAAGAGGTTTATGGTTCTCTGGTTATGACTTTACTTATGGGGGTGAAACATGTTGAAGAATATTTAGATGGAGTTTGTAAAAGATTAGATTATGAGGAGCTTAAGGGTAAGCGTGTGATGGTTGAGGCTTTTTCATATCCTATTGATGAATTGGTTAGGGATCGGTGGTCTTCTTTTGCTAATTTTTGGGATGGGATTTGTAAGTATGTGGTTAATAAGGGTGGGGAGATTATTTTTGGAGAGAATAAGAAACTTTATTATGGGGCTTTGGAAAAAATGAGGGCGAGGGATGAAGAGATTGATAGATTGAGAGAACCTTTAGATGATAAACTTAATTCAATTAAACAATTATATCCTTATAAAAGGGAAAAGGCGATGAAGGCGTGGATTGAAGAAAATGAGCAAGTCAAGAAAAGGGTCTCTGAACTTTCTGACAAATGCGATAATGTGGACCCTTTAATCGAAAGAGACCCTCATTTTGCGAAAGTGGTTGTTGAGGAATCTCCTGATATTGTGGTTCTTGGTTGGAATCATATGCCTTATTTAGTTGAGAATTGTTTTGATGATGGGAATTATTCTTTGACCTATGTTCCTTCGGATGTTTTGGTGGGGTTGTTGAAGCATGGTAATCGCGAGGATTTTTGAGTGATTGATTAGATAAATAATTATAAACCTTGATTTGTTTTTTAGTTTATGAAAAAGGGTGAACCGTGGATTACTTTGGCTTATGATGAGTCAAACCATAGTCGTTATCCTGAGATTTGTGTTGTTGCTGTTTCTAATTTTACTAAGGATTTGGTTAGATGTGATAGGGAGGAGGATATGATGGGGAAGATTAGGAAGGACCATAGTGGATTGGGGGAGAGATTGGAGGGAAGGGATTATGCTTTTTTGGATTTTTCTGCTACTGCTTATGAATTGATTCCTACGAAATATAAGTTAGGAATTGTTTTGGCGAATTTAATTAGAGATAGACCTATTGATGACCATTTGGATATTTATGTTGATGGTGAATGGTATGATAATGCAATTAAGAATGCTCGAGATATTTTGAGTGAATCTGTTGGATTGGGAATTGATTGTATTGAGATTAATTATGGGGCGGCATTAGATAAAAAGATTCCTTTAGTTAATATTGCAGATGAAACTGCGCATTGGATTTATGGGCAGTCACCTGCTGAATGGATGAAGGAGCCGATTAAAAGTCATAAGCAGGAGTTGTATTTGAGGGAATTTTTGGAGTAGTGAGGATGAGAGCTTTGTTTTTGATTTGAGGTTTTCCTGAATTATACTGACACAGGACCAATTTCTTCTAATCTTTTTTTATGTTGAATGTATCTTGAGGCAATTTTTTCAAGACCTTTTTCAGAATGAATATCTTTTATTCCATTAAATAATAATTCTGCGCCTTCTAGAATTTTGTATATGTGAGGATTATTTTTTGCATAATCTGGGATTGTTTCTTGAGGAGTTATTTTTGCATCTTGAATTGTTGAGTCTATTTTTCTTATGAGGGAGTTTATTTCTTGGTCTCTTTGTTTAGGAGTTTTTGAAGGCATGTGATGTGAAATAAATTTATGACATTGGTATGCTGGGAAAAAATGTATACCTTGGAGATTGTCAGTTGGTGCACCATAGGGGCTTCTAACATCTGTTCTTAATCCTATGACGAATTTTCCCATGAGTTTTGCGTAAGATGATTCTACTACAACGCCTTCGTCAAGTGGTTCATCAAGATTTGCTAATACTATGTCGCTATTTGGGACAAATACTCCCATGTCTAGGAAGTAGATTGTATTTTGAACTGCTGAACCTATTTGGTCTTGTGGGAGTTTTCCAGAAAGCGCTTCGGTTAGATTTCCAAATTCAAATCCGTCTCTTTGTGGGAAATTTGTTGAATAACCTAATTTTTCTAAACCTTCTACTAATTGAGAATTAAAGTAAGTTTCCCTTGCATTGAATAATGCTGCTGCAGGATATATAGTTGGTTTCATGAATGTAGGGAGAGAGTTATTTTTATAAGGTTTTTTGTAGCAGAGTGTTATGTTTGAACTAAGAAAGAGAATTATTTCTTTAAATTAACATCCATTTGTGGAAATGGAATTTCTATGCCCGCTTTGTTAAGTGCGTTGTAGATTCTTGTGTTGGCTTCGTCTGTTGCTTTGAATCTGTCTTCGAAACTTTCTACATGAAAGTAAGCTTTAAAGTTTAGAGATGAATCTGCCATTGCATCAAATTTTACGAAGGGTTCGGGGTTTGATTCTAATTTGAGGATTTGTTTTAATTCTTTCAGGATTAGTGTTTTTACTTTTTGAATGTCTGCTCCGTAAGCTGTGCTGAATGGGATTACGACTCTTGATTTTGGTTCTGGTAGTGCTACGTTTTGGATTATGCTGTTTGCGAGTTTTGTGTTTGGTATGATTATGTATTCGTTGTCAAAGCTTCTTACTCTTGTACTTCGTAAACCTATTTTTTCTATTTTTCCTTGAACTTTGTTGTCTTCTAAATATACTAGGTCGCCGACTCTTACGCTTTGGTCAAATATCATTGATGCTCCTGAGAAAACATTTGATAGGATTGGTTGGAGTGCAAGTGCGACTGCAAGGCCTGCGATTCCTAAACCTGCTAGTAGTGGGGCGATTTGGATTCCCCATAGGTCTAGGATGTAGATGATTGACATTGCTAATAGGGCTAGACTTAGGACGCTGTGAGATAATGAAATTACGCTTTCGTCGATTTTTGTTTTGGTTTTGATTGCGATTTTTCTTAGAAGGTTTATTATGATTAGGTCTAGGATTATGTAAATGATTTGAGCTGTGAAAATTACTAATAGTGTGTAGATTATGTTTACTGTGATTGATTCGGTTAGGGTTTGTAAATTGAGTTCTATAATTGAGTATCTTAGGACGATTAGGAATGTTATGATTGTTAGAGGGGTTGAGGTTCTTTTTATTAGTTCGTCGTCTAAGTTGGTTTTTGTTTTTGAAGTTATTTTTATTAGGAATCTTTGGGTTATTGCTATTGCTAATCTTAGAATTAATGAGAGAGTTATTAGGATTGTTAGTGCTCTTGCGTAGTCGTTTGTTATGTAGGCGTTTAGCATGTTGTTGAAAGGTTGGAGGGATATTTAAATGTTGGGAGGAATTTGGGGGTGTGGAGGGAATAATGGGTTTGGGTGTGGGAGGTTTTTATGAGCATATAAATATTTAAAAATACTAAATGCTATTTTAAAATATGGATGATACACGACATACTGTAAATCTTGAGGAAGTTAATTATCGAAGATTTGTAGGTGTTCTTCTAAGTGCTGCTGAAGATGTGGGATTAGTTGGTGAAATTGAGGAAGTTTTTGAACAAAATTATCGGATAGAATCTGAAGATGTACGAAGAGTAGATGATTATGATCATACAGATGTAAACCTAAGTTTGAGGGGTTCTCCGGTTATGAGTTTGAATATTGGAGATAAAAGGGAGCCGATAACATGTTTTCAAGTTAATAGAGATTTTGGACCTGAGATATTTTCTAGGGAATTAGCTGAAAGTTATTTATGTGCTGTTTCTAATAGGTTGTGATTGATATTAATGCGTAAATTTTATAGGTGGAGATGAGTTTTTATTTTGGATTGAGAATGATGATTTATATTATTGAGATTATCAAGATGTGGGGGCGAAAAGGGAAAGGCGATAGCCGGCTTTTCGTGGAGGTAGGATTAGTGTTTGATTTAGATTAAAATTCTTAATCCATCCCAGGCATAGTCATGCCTGCCCCAGTCCCACTCGGACCTCTAGAACTCTTAGAAGCTAAAACATCATCTATTCTTAAAATCATAATTGCAACCTCGGTTGCTGAGGATAAAGCTTGATGTTTAATCTTAGAAGGTTCGATTATTCCTTGGATTAATGTATCTTGAATTTGATTATTAAAAATATTAATTCCAACGTTCACTTCACCATTATCATGCTTTGCTTTTAATTCCGTTAAAATATCAATAGGATCTAAACCTGCATTTTCTGCCAGAGTAGATGGAATAAATTCTAAGGCATTAGCAAATTCTTGAACAGCCAACTGTTCCCTCCCGCTTAAAGTGTTTGAGAATTCTTTTAGTCTTTTTGATAATTCTATTTCGATTGCACCTGCACCTGCAACTATTTTTTTGTCTTTGACGACTGAAGCTACGTCGCCTAGTCCGTCTTTGATTGCTCTTTCTATTTCGTCAAGGACGTGATCTGAGCCACCTTTGATTAAGATTGTTAGGGCTTTGGGGTTTTCGCAACCTGTTACATAGGTCATGGCATCGTCGCCTTGTTTGATTTCTTCTACTGATTCTGATTTACCTAATTGACTTTCTGTGAGTTCGTTTAGGTTTGTGACTATTTTTCCACTTGTTGCTGAGGCTAGGCTTTCCATGTCTGATTTTGGGACTCGTCGGCAGGCGTAGATGTTTTCTTTTGCTAGATAGTATTGTACTGCGTCGTCGATTCCTTTTTGGCAGAAGATTGTGTTTGCATTTACTGATTTTATTTTTTCTACGATTTTTTTTAGGTTTTGTTCATCTTTGTCTATGAATTCTTGAAGTTGTGCTGGATTTGTTATGGATAGTTTTGTGTCGCCTTCTGGGGATTTTATTTCAAGTGCGTCAGAGATTAAAGCGATTTTTGGGTTTAGGATTTTTGCGGGCATGTCTATAGATGTCCTTGTTTTATCTACTACGATTCCTTTGATTAGTTCTGTGTCTTCAATGCTGTTGCTTTTGTTTTTGATTATTTTTATATTTGTTAAATCTCCTTTTTCGTTTT
>CAYNOY010000049.1:0-5775 GCA_964399015.1 Candidatus Woesearchaeota archaeon
AGCCAGTTAAGAAAAAGAAATAGTTATGATCATTAGTCTTTTGGGTTAAAGAGGTGTTTTTATTTTTTTTATTGTTTTTGTGTTATTGTCTTGGAGGTGAGGGGAGTTTTATTGAGGGGTGTGTGAGGGTTTTTATTTGGGAGTTTTGAGGTTGGTATTTTATTGATAGTTTTTTTGCGAAGATTTATTAAGTCTTTTGAATTTTTGTTAGAATGAAGAGGTTAGTTAAAGAATGATATTTGATGCGATTAATATTCCCTTGTTGGTGTTAGGTTTTATTTGGATTATTGGAGCAATATTTCAGGATTTGAAAAGAAGAGAGGTTGATAATTTATGGAATTTTTCTTTGATTGCATTTGCTTTGGCTTATAGATTGGCAGTTTCGATTTATATTTGGGATTATGTATTTTTTATTAATGGTGTTTTTGGATTTTTGATTTTTTTAATCTTAGGTAATGTTTTGTATTATGGGAGAGTTTTTGCAGGAGGAGATGCAAAGTTGTTGATTGCTCTTGGAACAGTTTTACCTTTGAGTTATGATTGGATGGTTAATTTTAGAATTTTTGTAGGGTTTATTTTTTTATTTTTAATTGGTGGAGCAATTTATGTTTTTATTTGGGCTTTGGTTTTAATGGTGATGCATTTTAGAGATTTTAGTTCTGAATTTGTTAAACAGGTTAAAAGTTATATTAGATTATTTTATGTTAGTTTTATTTTGGTGGTTGGCGTGATTATTTTCTCATTAGTTGTTGGAGAGTATATTTGGATGATTTTATCTTTAGCTATAATTTCTTTTCCTTTGCTTTTGGTTTTTGCTAAATCTGTTGAAGAGGCTTGCATGATTAAATCTATGTCTCCTAAGAAAGTTACATTAGGAGATTGGTTGTATAAGGATATTAAAATTGGAGGGAAAGTTATTAAGGCAGATTGGGAGGGGGTTAGCGAAGAGGAATTAGAATTAATTTACAAAAAAGGTAAGAAGGATATTTTGGTTAAACAAGGAGTTCCATTTACTCCTGGATTTTTAATTGGATTGATTTTGTTATTAGTTGTTGTTAAGAAGGGGATGTTTGGGTTTTAGAATTTATGTGGGTAGGTAGTTTTTGAATTACTTTTGGTTAAATTATTTTGATTTAAGGTATTCTAAAATGAATTTCTTGTAGTTTGCTTAAATTTTCTTTGTCTAATTTTATTGTTGGTTTTTTGGTTGTAGTTTTTCTTGGAGTTCTTTTCTTTAGTTCTAGTTTTTTTTGTAACGCTTTTAATTCTTTTTCATCTGCTTTTCTTTTTTCTAATTTTTGTCCTTGATATAATGGGATTATGTTAATCATTGTGTGTCCTTGAAAATTTGATGATTCTATTTTTATATCTTCTGGTTGGAGTTTCTTTTTCATTCTCTTTGCAATTTTTTGAGCTAAGGTCATTGCAGATTTTGGAAGTTTTTCTATTGGAGTGTGTTCGATTGGGATAACAATTGAATGGCCTTTTGCAAGAGGATTAATTTCTAGTATTGCCATTGCTTTTTTTGTTTCTTCTAATATGTAGGAGGGAATATTTTTGTTAGTTATCGAACAGAATATACATTCACCTGTTTGCTGTTGGGGGGGTTTTTGTTGAGGAGTTTCTCCTTCCATTCCAGAGATTGGAATGTTATTTTGTTTTAAGAATTGTTCAAGCTCTTCTTCATTCATTTCTTTGATGCTTTTTTTGATTTGTTCTTTGTTTTCAACATTTGAGTTTTCAACTTGAGCTAGAATTTGAGTTTTAATTTCTTGAGATTGTTCTTTTGAGATTGGCATGATTGTGAGAAGGATTTGAGTTTTTTATATGTATCGTAGGGGATCCAAGAAATCAAGGTTTCCCAAGAAAATCTTTTTAGATTTTCTGGGCCACAAAAACCATAAAAGTTTTTGTCGGCTTAGATGAATCTTCCTTTTAGATAACAAGTCACCCTTCCTATTTAGATACGTAATTGATTTTATCCTAATGCTCGTCTAAAATCAATTACTTCTGCAGAACTGACATTTTCTATTGCTCTTAATTCGTCTAATAGATTGTCTGTTTCAAGTGTTTCGTCTCTAGAAAAAAATGTGATTATTGCTGTTAGGCCGAAAGCTATTGGTTCTCTTTCTGACTTTATGTTTCCGCCTTCTCCTTGTTTTATGATTTCTTCTGCTTTGTTTTGTATAGTATCTAAATCGGTGTCAGGAGAGTCAGGCATTATTTTAACTTTAATTAATCCCATTCCCATAAGAATATTTTGTTTGAATGGTTTATAAATATTTGGATTTGGGATTGTTGTCTTCTTTAACCATAATCCTTATAAAAGATTTTGGATAATTCTTGATATAGAAAAAGAAGGATAAAATGGAAAATAATTATCAGCAGTTGATACAATTGATTTCGGAAAATTCAGGGATTGCGTTGGATGAGATTGAGAGGAAAATTGAGGCGAAGCAGGCGAAGTTGGCAGGGCTTATTAGTAAGGAGGGTGCTGCACAGGTTATTGCTGCAGAGTTGAATATTAATTTTGATAAACAGGTGATTAAGATTTCGCAGATTGTTCCAGGTATGAGGAAGATAAATCTTGTTGGGAAAATAATGACTCTTTTTCCGATAAGGGAATATAATAAGAATGGACGTTCTGGAAGGATTGGGAGTTTTGTTTTAGCAGATGATAGTAGTAATGTTCGGGTTGTTTTGTGGGATGAGAATCATATTGAATTGATAGCAAAGAATGAGGTTGCTCAGGGAGGAGTTGTTGAGATTAATAATGCTACTTTGAGGAATGGAGAGATTCATTTGACGTCTTTTTCTGAAATTAAGAATTCTGGTCAGAAGATGGATAATATTGTTACTGAGAAACCTGTTTCTAATAAATCTATTGTAGATTTTAATCAGAGTGATAATGTTTCTACACGGGCTTTTATTGTTCAGATGTTTGATCCGAGGTTTTTTGAGGTTTGCCCTGATTGTAAGAAAAAAGTTAATCAGGGAGCTTGTCAGGAGCATGGAGCAGTTACTCCTGAGAAAAGGGCGCTTTTGAATTTTGTTATTGATGATGGGACTGAATCTATTCGGTCAGTTATGTTTTCAGATGAATTGGCTAAAATTATTGAGAAAGAGGATTTGGAAAATCCTGAAAAGTTTGCAGTTAAGCGGGAGGAATTGCTTGGGAAGGAAGTTATGATAAGTGGGCAGGTTCGGAGAAATCAAATGTTTGATACTTCTGAGTTGATTGTTAATGGATTTGAAGATGTGGATGTCGATAAGTTGATTGTAGAGTTGGAGAAGTGATTTGTGGGGGTTGGAGGTAAGTTTTATTAATCGATAGTTCTTAGTTTATTTGAGGTGAAAATATGGATGAAAAATTTAGGCAAGTTTTATTTTATTTGGGAATTGGAATCGGATTATTGGCTATAGGGATTTTATTATATGGAATAATAGTTAGTCTTTAAAATGAATTCTTCACAAATAGAAATTTTAGTACTTTTAGCAAATATTATAAACTACTTAGTTTTCTTGTTTATATCAATTAGTTTAATTGGAACGCCGTGTTTTAGTCGATTTCATACTTTGATAACTGCTTCGGGATTAATCGCTTCAATAAGTGTTCAGTTAATCTCAAATACAGTAAAAAAATATTAAAATAGGTGAAAATGTTACTAAAAACTCATTTGGCTTTTGCAGTGTTGTTGATTTTAGTTTTTGCTCAGCATGTTAATGATAAATTGATTTTTATTTTTGCAGTTCTTGTTGCTACGTTTTTGCCTGATTTGGATAGTGCTAGTTCAGAGTCTGGGAAATATTTTATTTTTAGGCCTTTGCAGTTTTTTGTTAAGCATAGGGGAGTAATTCATAGTCTGACTATTGCTTTTGTTTTATCAGTTATACTTTCGTTTTTTTGGCCTTTGGTTAGTTTTGGTTTTTTTATTGGGTTTTCTGTTCATTTGATTTGTGATTCGTTTACTCGTGATGGTATTCAGCCGTTTTGGCCTTTGAAAGTTAAAGCTAGTGGTCCGATTAGTACTGGTGGAAGAGTTGAAGAGAGTTTGTTTTTTAGTTTGATTTTTATTAATGTTATTTTATTTTTCTTGATTTATGTTTTGTGAGATGAAATAGGTTCGCCTTTGGCTCACGTTTATTTTATGGAAAATTGAATGACTTCGTCAATTCAATTTTCTAGTCTTATTAAAATTGTGTAAATTTTTTTAGAATTTGTGGAGAGAGGTTCTTAGATTTTTTTGGTTTTTGTTTTCTAAAATGAAAGCTAGGAATATCTAGAAAAGAATAATTGAAATCATAATGTAAGGATTTTCGATTGCAGTTTTTAGAGATTCTTTTATTGAATAGAAAAAATAGCCTAACGCAAGACCATAAGGAATCATAATCAAAGGAACTAAAAGGACTTTTAGGAAGTTTTGTTTTTTTATTCCTGAATTGAAAAAATAAAATGCAAGAGCATTTGGATGAAGCATGGAGATTAAAAGCCCTTTAGAAAATATTGGTCTTTTTTCAAGTAATAATTCTTTATTAAATTTATTAGCTAATATTTTTTTGCCTAAGGTATAATTTATTATTGAAGTTATAGTTAATGCGATTGCTACAACTAAGCTTATGGATAAAAGAGATTTGAAAGTTCCATCTGAAAGAATTACTGCAAGGGCAACGATGAAGGAGCCTGGAAAATATAAACCCAAATAAACAATTCCTTCTAAAAATGAGGAGATGAAGAGACCGGTTAAACCATATGATTGGTAAAGGTTTTCTAAAAATAAAAGGATATTGCTGGGACTTGGGATATATCCAAATTTCCATAAAATAATTATACTTATATAAAAAATTAAGGCAGATAATGGGAGTTTTGGAATCTTTTGGAATATTTGTTTAAACATTTTTACCTCATTTATTTAATAGGCGGAGTGAATTTATTAAGTTTTGTTTTTGATTTATGTTTTGTGAGGGTTCTCAGATACCCGAACATATACAACAAATATGAATAATACTTATAAACAGATTCTTGTTGATTAGGATATGGTTAAAAAAGATGATGTTGTAGATGTAGTTGAGGATTCTGTTGAAGTTGAGGATTCTGTTGAAGTTGGGGATTCTGTTGAAGTTGAAGAAGATCTTGAAGTTGAGGCTAAACCTAAAAAGAAAGTGACTAAGAAGAAGGCTGAGAAGGAAGAGGAAATGAAGCTTTCTGATTTGCCAGGAGTTGGACCTGCTGCTGTTGAGAAGTTGGAGGCTGCTGGAATTTTTGATTTAATGGGTATTGCTGTTTTGGGCCCTAAGGAATTGGGTGAGATGGCTGGGTTGGGTGATGCTGCTGCAAGAAAAGTTATTCAGGCTGCTAGAAAGATGATGGATTTAGGTTTTCAAGATGGTTTGGAATTTGCAGAAAAGAGGGAAGAGATTTTTTATATTACAACTGGAAGTAAGGAGTTTGATGGGCTTTTGGGGGGTAGAGGTGTTGAGACTAAGGCTATAACTGAGGCTTTTGGAAGTTATGGTAGTGGAAAGACTCAGTTGGGATTATCTCTTGCAGTTAATGCGCAGTTGCCGATTGAGAAGGGTGGTGCTGAAGGTAAGGCAGTTTATATTGATACTGAAGGGACATTTAGACCTGAGAGAATAAAACAAATTGCTGAAGAAAAGGGAGCTAATCCTGATAATGTTTTGAAGAATATTTTGGTTGCTCGTGCTTTTAATTCTGATCATCAGATGTTGTTGGATGATAAGGTTGGGGAGTTGGTTAAGAATGGTGAGCCTGTT
>CAYNOY010000050.1:0-5665 GCA_964399015.1 Candidatus Woesearchaeota archaeon
TTTATGGTTTGTTAAGGCGGGTTAGATATTTAAACTTTTTTGGGGTTGTCATTTTAAATAATTAGGTTATTTTTTATGGAGTTTTGTAATAAATCATAAGGAGATTGTAAAACTATTTCTAGGGGCTTTATTGTTAGAATCTTTTTTCTGGGATGAGTTATTAATGCATTAAGATTTATATTAAGTGTTTCTAAATGATTTTCAAAACGAGGAAAATCTTCTTGATCTGAGAAAATTTCCATATGACTGTGATGGCCTTCAACATACTTACTATATTCTGGAAATCTAACAAATGGTTGGGGTTTAAGAGATATGGATAATAGGCTTGTTCTTGGACCTTTTTCAGTTTCTGATTTAATAATCGCGATTAATCCTTTTTTAGTTTCTTTTATTTCCTTTGTTTTTTCTCTAGTCATTTGAAATAAGTAATTTGCGAATTGTTGAACTTGTTCTTTAGTTGTTTTATGTCTAGGATAAGTTGCTTTTGGTACTCCCATTTCTATATCCCACGTTCCATAGTGATACTCATGGATCTTTGGAAGGCTTTCTTGGGTTGATTCTTCTGGGAAAATTTTTGTTACAACGTGGCTATGATTTTCATAAGAAACATAATCGTATTCTGTTGTTTCACTTTGTATTTTTGATTCAGCTTCGGGTTTTGTTTTAAATGGACCATAAATATCACCTCTAAATGCTTGGTAACTTTCTACGCCCATAGTGGGAGTATCATGTAAGACTTTATCTACTGAAACTTTTGCAAAATAAAATGGAATTAATTTGTTAGGTTGTATTAAGTCTGTTCTGGCTGATTCTGGAACATATAGTTTTCCATCTATTTTTATTAATTTGCTTTTATCGATAGGATTTAGTTTGTTTGTCATTCTAATTAATTATCTCATAAATACTTATAAAGAATTCAATACTTTTCACTCTTGATTGGAGTGTTAAGATGATTGATGATTTGAAAAGATTGGGTTTGGAACATTATGAAGCTAAGGCTCTTGGAGTTTTGTTTGCGGGGCAGGTTTCTCTTCGGGAACTTAGTAGGTGGGCAGGGATTCCTTTTGGAAAGGTTTATTCGGTTGTTAAGGGTTTGAAGAGTCGTGGACTGGTTTTGGAAACTAACTCTCGACCAAAGTTAATTTATGTTAATAATGCTTCAGAGGTTATTGGGAAGCTGATTAAGAAGAAAGAGCGAGATGAGAATGATTTTTTAGAAAGAGTTCGGGAGATTGGTTTGAAGTTTGATTCTGAGAGAGATCGTGAGAGTAAGTTTTTTCAGATAGGTCTTTCTAAAGATGAGCGAAGAGATATTCAATTAAGAGTTTGGAGTGAGGCTAAGGATGAAATTTTTCAGATTTTGAATATTCATCATAATCCTGGAGTTAATAGGTTGAGTAAAAGTATTTATGAGAAAGAAATTGAGAATGCTGTTAAGAGGGGCGTTGTTATTAAGTATATTTTTCCGGTGGGTAAGGAGTTGCCGGTTCTTTTGAAGAAGTTAAGTGTTGAGTATCCTGAGAAGTTTCAGGTTAAGAGGATTGATACGACTTTTCCTCGTTGCGATATTATTGATGGGAAGAAGGTTTTGATTAAGTTGGTTCATGAAGATATTGTAGATTCTGGAGGGAGTATATTTATTGAGAATGAGAAGTTGGCGGAGAATTTGGTGAAGATTTTTGAGGGGATTTGGGGTTGATGGGTGAGGGTGAATAAATGGGTTGGTGTTGTGTGGTTGGAGGGGTTGGTGGGGGTGAGGGGGAGATGGTTTTCTCTGCTTGCGGAAAGCCGGCTGTCGCTTTTCCCTTTCCGCTCCGCAATTACTAATAGTGTGTAAAGGTCGTGATTTTTGGTAGGTGGATTTTATTGGAGTAGAGTATAATAATTTTTATAAATTAAATTTATATGTGAATTGTATGACTTATGGGGAATTTAATTATAAGGAGATTTAGGGAGCGCCAGAATCTTTGAATGATTGGGGGATTAAACCAGTATTTATTCCAAGGTAAGAGGGTTGTTTGGAACATTATGCTTTTTTGAATCGGGAAGATGGTTCTGAAGTATTTTTTTGTGGAGAATTAGGGCAATTAGTTGAAGAGGTAGGAAGATGATTAAATGAGGATAAAATAGTTTAAATTATAATTATTAATGTTTTTTTAACTTTGTGGAATATTTTTTTTAATCTATCCGGCTATTGATAAATTATCTTCTTTGTATGCAGGGTCTTCGAATTTGGTTAGGTTGACTTTTCTTGGGCCTTTGCCTTGATTTAAGAAATTATCTTTAGCATATTGAAGTGTTCTGTTTGTTACTTTTGCATCGTATTTGCTTTTACCTCTGAATAGGTCTGCTGCTTCAGCTACTCCGAATGTGAATGGTGTGTAGGATGCTGCTCTTTCTAGTGCGCCTTCTGTTATTATTTTTGTGCTGTCTTTTACTTTGTCTGCTAATCCTTTTGTTTTTGCGTGTCTTAGATAATGTTGTGAGTCGATTAAATCTGCTAAGCTTTTTCCTGCTAATGCTGCTCCTTTGAAACCTGCTGCTGCTGGTGCTGTGATGTGGACTCCTGCTGGACCTAGTGACCAGAAGGTATAAGTTCCTGTAACGTCTGCAGCGGCTCCACCCCATCTTAATGCGGTTGAGAGGTAGCTTCCAATTCCTTTTGATTCAAAGTATTCTTTTCCGTAAGCATCGTATGCATTTTCTAGTGAGAATTTTAATCTTTTTTTTAGTTCTTGTTTTTGATCTTCGGTTTCTGCTCTTTCAAGGTAATCTTTGATATCATTGTCTTTTGTTGTTAGTCTTTCAATGTAGTTGTTTACAAATTCTTGTTTTCCCATTTCGTAGGTAGTAGTTTTATTTAGGTGTTTATTAATTATTTTAATTAATATTTTTGAGATTTATTTAATATGTTTCATTAATTGATGAATTGTTATGATTCCGATCATTTTGTTGTTTTCGGTTACTGGCCACATGACATGGTTTGTTTCAGTGATTTTGTTATAGAATGTTTCGATGTCTTCTTCAAGGTTTACTATTTCGATTGGTTGGGACATTATGTCTTTTGCTTTAAGTTCTTGAGGGTTTTTGTTTTCTGCAACAACTCTGTTGTTTATGTCTACGATTGAAATTATTCCTTGAGGTTCATCTTGTTCGTTTGTTACGAAGATGTGTCTTAGAGTTATTTTTCTTAGCTTTTTTGCTACATCTACAATTGTTTCTTCTTGGTTGCATTTGAATGCTTCAATTAGTACGCAATCTTTGATTTTCATTTTAGTAATATTCTCCTGGTCTTATATTATAATTTGGAGTTTCTGGCTTTTTATTTCTTTCTGTTATTAGTTTAGTGGTTGTTTTTGCTAGTTGTGCATTTGTTTGGTCTAATTTTTCTTTTAGTGCGTTTGCTTCGTTTACTGCAAGATTGTTGGTTTTTACTGAATGACCTAGTGCTTTTCTTAGTGCTTTTTCAGTTGCTTTTTTAAAAGATAAGTAAAGTGTTCCTGTAGCTGTTGTTATTCCTGTTACTGTTGCGGCTGTTGCAGCTACAGGGGTTTTTGCCCATCCAAATAGGTTTGGAATTATTGTATCTTCTATGTATTCTTTTCTTGTTTCTATGTCGTAGCCTTTTTCTTCTTCTACACGTTCTATTGTTGTGTAGACTGTATCGATAAATGCTTGTGTAGCTTGGTCTGCTTCGGTTGTGAATTCTTGAGTTTTGTTTTCAAGACTTGTTCTTATTTCTTTTCTTCTTGTTATTCCTTCATGAAGTAATTCTTGGAATTCTTCTGCGTCATCTAAATTACTGTGCATAGTTTCATAAATTTTTTCAACTTCTGTTAAAGATTCTCTTAGTTTAAGGAAGACATATTCTTTTTCGCCTATTTCATCATAGTTTCTTATGAATTTTCTTAATGGTTCTCTTCTTTCTGTTTCTTGATATTGGTCTTTTAAGAAATTCCATAGTTCTTTTTCTTCCCTAGGTAATTGAGCGTCTTTTATGTTTTTATTTATCTCTTCTATTACTTTAGTGTCTGCAGTTCTTAGGTCGTCATTTGTATCGTAGATTTCAACTAGTCTTGTTAGTTTTGCTTTGTGTGCAGTTCTTTCTTTTTCTATTTTTGTTCTACCTTTCTTTACATATTCTTCTTTTTTACGTGCTGCGTCTGTTCTTTGAACCCATTCTGCGAATTTGTCATACATGCTTTCGCCTACTTTTGGTTGCCATTTTAATAATGCTTCGCCTGTATTTAATAGTCTAAGGTCAATTCTATCTTTGAAGGTTTTTATTCTTTCAAGCGCATTTTGGTCATCGATAAAGTATTCATTGTTTTCAATTATTTTTTCTAATCTTAGTAAGTCGTTTGGATCAAATTCTTTTGCACATTTGAAAACTTCTAGTTTTTCGTTTTCAACATAGTGTTGTAGTTCTTTGTTAGCTTGTCTTAATTTTTTTATTGGAATTCCTGCTAATACTTCTAAATCTAATGTTGCTTTTCTTATTCTTTTTTCTAAGCCTTCTAGGTGTGTTTTTCCTATGTAATTCATTCCTAATTCTGCTACTTTGAAGGTGCCTGTTGCGGCTAGTGCTCCTACAGCTGTAGATTTTAAAATGCTTCTAAGAATTTGCCTTCTACCATAGGTTTGTTCTAGTTCATTTTTGTCTAATTTTACTCTGTTTTTCATGTTATATATAGGTGAAATGAGTTTATAAGGTTTGCTATTGTGTTACTACTTTGTAGTTAGGATTAGTTTAGAGAAGAGTTCTTTGATATCTTTTTTCTTTATCTGCGATTCTTTTATATGTGTTCCAAGTTGTTCTCATTATTTCAGGGCATTTGTCCCAGTTGTCTTTTATGAATGCTTTTGTTTTGGGGTCTGCAGGATAACCGGAACCTGTGTTCCCGTATTTTTCTTTCATTTTATCTACTTGGTTTTCTCTTTCGACTTTTGCTAGAATTGATGCGGCAGAGCATACGGGGTATATGGCATCTGCTTTGTGTTCTACGATTAGTTTTATTGATTTGTTGTCTAGTAGATTTCTTAGATATTCTTCGAATTTTGATGGGTTTGTGCTTGGGCAGTCGATGATTGCTACTTCGGGTTTTAGTGCGTTGATTATTTCTGCTTGTTTGTGGGCTTCTAGCCAGTTTAGGTTGAGGTCTTTTGAGTTTAATGCTGCGTCAATTTCTTGAGGGGATGTGACGACTACCTTGTGCTCAAAGTTTTCTTTTAGATGTTGGTCTAGTTTTAATCTTTTTTTATGGGGAACAAGTTTTGAATCTTTGACTTCTCCGAGCATTGCTTCTCTTCCTTCTTCAATCATTACTCCTGCCATGACTAGTGGTCCGAGAACGGGACCTCTTCCTGCTTCGTCAATTCCTAGAACTTTTGTCATGTTTGGAAATGGGAGATGAAGTTTATAAATATTTATAGAATATTTCTTTTTTGAGAAATTTAATCATAGTGTGGATTGAAAATCCCTTTATTTAGGGAGGGAAAAGATAGTTTACTTTTAATCTCCAGATATTATAAAAACGAGGGGTTGTTTACATCTTTACTTAAAAGTGGGGTACCCATCGTTTTTCTGATAGCGGGGGCAGGATTTGAACCATGCGACCTCCGGGTTATGGGCCCGGCGAGAACTCCAGACTTCTCCACCCCGCTA
>CAYNOY010000051.1:0-5601 GCA_964399015.1 Candidatus Woesearchaeota archaeon
AAAAATTCAAAATTCCCGTAGAAATCCCAGGCCTATTATTCATCGATACACCAGGCCACGCAGCATTCACCAACCTTAGAAAACGAGGAGGTTCTCTAGCCGACATCGCAGTATTAGTAATCGATATCAACGACGGAATAAAACCACAAACAGCAGAAGTCCTACAAATCCTAAAAGCAAACAAAACACCCTTTATAATCGCACTAAACAAACTAGACAACATCTCAGGCTGGCAAACATCAGAATCTCTTTTATCTCTAGAATCAATCGAAAGACAAGCAACAAACGTAAAAAATAACTTCGATGAAAAATTCTACACAATCATTGGGGCATTACATTCTCACGGAATCACAGCAGACATGTATTCAAAAATCGACGACTTCACACAAAATGTTGCAATCGTTCCATGCTCTGCACAAACAGGAGAAGGTGTCTCAGAAATCCTAGCAATGATAACTGCCCTTTCCCAAAAATTTCTAAAAGACAGAATCGAAGTTCGAGAACAAGGAAAAGGAGTTGTTTTAGAAGTTAAAAAAGATAAAGCAATGAATTTCTTAGAATGTATTCTTTACGATGGAAAATTATCAAGCACAAATGAAATCGCAATTGCTTCAATGGAAGGTAAGCCAATCCAGACAAAAATCAGAAACATTCAAGAAGCACAACCCTTAAACAAAGGATACAAAACAGAAAATGAAGTTAAGGCAGCAACAGGAATCAAGTTACAAATTACGTCTAAGGAAGAAATTCTTCCAGGTATGCCTTTCCAAGTAATCAATGAAGAAAACACTTTTGAACAAATCTCCGAAGAGTTCCAAGAAGAAATAGAAGAAGAAATCCAAACTGACGAATACGGAATCGTTGTCAAAGCAGACTCCTTAGGTTCTCTAGAGGCCCTACTTGTATTGTTAGGACAAAACCAAATCCCTGTAATCAAAGCTGGAATCGGACCAATCACAAAAAAAGATATCTATATGACAAACACACTCCCAGAAGAAGACAAAATATTATTAGGTTTTAATGTAGACCTAGCCGAAGACATAGAAGATCTAGAAGAACTAAAAAACATCAAAGTCCTAACGGACCCAGTCGTATACAAACTAATCGAAAACCTAGAAAAATGGAAATCTAAAAAACTGAAAGAAATCGAAAGAAAGAAATTAAACGAACTCCCAAGAATTTGCAAATTAACAATTTTAGATTTCGTTTTCAGAAACTCAGCTCCCGCAGTTTTCGGAGTAGAAGTAAATGGCGGCGTACTAAAAAACAAAGAACGTTTCATAAACAAAGATGATGTAAAAATCGGACAAATAAAAGAAATCCAGCACGAGAAAAATAACGTCCAAGAAGCAACCGCAAAACAAGAAGTAGCAGTTTCTATGCCCGGAGTAAATTTTGAAAGACAACTAAAAGTCGGAGAACCTCTTTACACAAACCTTTCAGAAACAGAATTCAGAAAATTCAAAGAACACAAAAATCTACTTTCAGCTGAAGAAAAATCTATTCTACAAGAAGTAGCACAAGTTAAAAGAAGAGAAAACACGACCTGGGGAATCTAAATTCTTGGACCAACCGTACTTATATCTATTTGTTGAAAATCAGAAACAGTAGCTATACCATCTATCATTTCTTGAGTCATATTAAAATTATGATTTTCGGCATCTATAACTTTAAACCCCCACCAAAATGCATTTCCAGAAAGATTGTAATAGGATTCATTATCTCTAACTTCATTTCTAAGGTCAAGCCAAACTACCTGATTTCCCACATTATTTTTTAGAACATTCCCTAGAGGAAATAAAGCATTCTTGTATATATCATCACCATTATAAGGTCCTTCTAAAATATTTGCTAGTCTAGGATATCTAGTTGACCAAGGAGGGGTGTCATATGGCATCCTATATTCTCCAATAAGTCTCTTCATCAGATAATCAAGATGACTTACACCATTAGAGTCAATACCATCCCCTAGTGCTACTGATGAGAGCTCAAAATCTATTACAAGATTATTTTCTATCAAATTATCTCTCCCACCATTTATCAAAAACATACGACTAACATTGTAGAAAATATTATTTCTCACATCAAAACCACTAGTCATACCATCTATATATACTCCTTGAACATGATTTGGGCCCTCTTGAGGAATATGCTCATTGTTATGAAGATTGTAGATAAAATTATTATCAATGACATTCCCCCTATATGTAAGGTCCCCCCAAGAATAAATTGCACTAGAATCTGCTGTTTCTAAAACAACATCATGAATTTCATTAAATTCAATAACATGATCATTACCCTGTATTGCTATTGCTTGGTGAGGTGCATTATAAATTAAATTATGAGAAACTTCAAAACCTACTCCATAAAGATTAACTGCTGGAGTATATGTCCTAACCCAACGAGCATAATCATGAATTACGTTATCTGATATAACATTATTAGAAGATGTTAATGTTATTCTACTTCCTGCAACTCTCTGTCCAACATCAATTCCTCCTGCCCCCGTATTAAATATTTCATTTCCAACTATTGAAGTTTCATTTGCATAAATATATATACCATATTTTCCAACATTTCTGATTGTAGTGTTTTTAATTTGATTATTACTCCCCCATATGCTTACTGCCCCTCCCCTTGCATTTTCAAAAAGAAGATCCTTTAAAATAACAAATCCACATCCTCCCTCAATTGTTACTATTTCATCCTCTAATAAAGAAACTTTAATTTCAGAATAATCTGCAGGAGGATAAAAATATAACATTCCAATATTGTTATCTACATAATATTCTCCTGGACTATCTAATTCTTCAAGAACATTTTGAAAATAGAATCTACCACCCACACTCAAACCATAGGTTGCATCGTGTATTTTAATTAAACCAGTTTCAAGATCAATTGAATCTACTGGTTGATGTGTTTCCGCCCAAGGATACATCCAATAACCATGTGCCCAAACGTTCGAAAGAGTCTCCCAATTTCCATATCTACTTGTATTATAATAAAAACCTTCTGGAATTTCACTTTCACTTGCTGTATCTTCCCCATTTGGAAGACGTTCAATATTTAGATATTCATTATTCGGCCAACGAGCAACAGTCATCGGTTCATCATCAATAAATAATTCTAGATGCGCATTAACCTTTGACCCCCGATAGCCCCTAACAATGAATTCTCCAAAATCAGTTATTCCTTGTTCTGCCAAATTTATTTGTTTAACATTATTTCTTATAGAAGCATTAAGACGATTTGAAATGCTAGAATCTGTTATCTCTTCAACTGCAGAATTTGCAAGTAATTTTCCCCCACTAATTATTGCTTGTTCTCCAGGATAAGAAGAATAAGTTGTTGTAGAAACAGCACTATATCCTGAATCCGAGGAATCAAGAGTAAAAGTTTCATCAATCTCATAAGTTCCTCCCCTAAGATAAATATAAACTTGTCCATTAAACCCTTCATTATTCCTTAAATCTCTAACGTTATTTTTAGCCTGTATCAAAGTTATAAACGGATAATCAGTTGATCCGTCATTATTATTATTCCCCCTTATGGTATCAATATAATAACAAATTGCTTCTTCCGGACATTCAATCCCAATTTCCTCATCCTCCTCATCCTCCACCAAATTATCATCTCCACCTTCACCAATATATCCACCATTAGGCTCCTCAAAAGTCACATCCAAATCACTATTATCAATCAACTTTTGAATATCGCCCTTAGAAATATCTTTCAATTCTCCAGTAACCACACCAACCATCCCATCACAAAAAACCGGCGCAACACTAATCTTAGAAAGCTCCCGACCATAACCACTCAAATTAACATAGTAAACTTTTTTATTATTAATTTCAGGAGTAACATTTTCACGATGAGTAACGGAATCTCCATCTATAACAAAAATCAAATCAAGTCCGCAAATTTCACCTTCACCTTTTTTCTCAATCTGAACAGTTACTAGACTATGCTCCTCATCCCAAAGAGTATAACCCTCACTAGAAATAATATTCAATCGAGTATCCTTGTTAATATCAACATCATCACTAACCATCGACAAAAACCCAACCCAAATAATAGAAGTGCCAACAACAACAAGTAAAACTTTCAAAACCGTAGCAACAATCGCAGATATCCCCTTTTTATTCATAAATATTGTTAGCAATTACATTATTTAACCCTTCTGACAATCTCAAAAACAAAATCCGCGAGAACCCGCCGAATCCGCCATACATCTTCCACCCCCATTTTTTAATCAACAAAGTCATAATAACAACTCTCAAAAAGCCACAACAATCCATATAAACCCAAAACCATTTCTCAAGATATGAAAAGATTGGTGATAGATACAGAAACAACAGGACTCTCCCCAAGATTTAATAAAACCCTAACAGTAGGACTCCTTCTAATTGACGTAGAAAAAACTCACCTGAACATCCTAGACGAAAATCATATCTTCATCAAACACGATAGCTACAACTCCTCCAAAGCAGCAATGTCAGTAAACAAAATCAACTTAATACAACACAACCAAATAGCAATACCTCCATGTAAAGCATGCAACCAAATAAACACATTTATAGAAAAAAATACATTACACGAAGTCCCACTAATCGGACACAACATCATTTTCGACAAAGGATTCCTAAACGCCCTATTCGACCAAGGAGACGCTCTATCAAAATTCCACCACGAACACGAAGACACAATGTGGATACGGCGAAACCTACAAAAAGAAAATAAAGTCCCAATTGGGAGAAGCAATTTAGGAACTGTGGCAAACCATTTCGGAATCGATTACGAAAAAGCCCACGACGCACTAGCCGACTGTAAAATCACAGCACAAATCTACCACGAAATGATGAAAATCTAATCTAAAAAAATTATAAATTTGAATATTTTCTAATTTTTAGGAAAATTATTTAAATTTTTAGGATCAAAGTTTGTATTGATTTGTACATTATTCCAAGAATCAAACCAATCCGATTTAATCTTATAATGATTCTCATTGTTCTTCGCTTGTAACCCTTCCATTTGATCAAAATCATCACCTGGAATTCTAATAAAACCAGCGTCAAGCATCTTAACCAGAGAACTTGTATTTTTTTTGTTTGTTGTTGCAAAAGTAGTCTTTAAACCCATATGTCCAAAAATATATTCACCCAATAAATTTGTCCCAACAGAAGCTGAATTTCCACCCCAAAACTTTGGAGATATAATAATACCAGCTTCACAATATGAATCCTCTAAATTAATATAGAGCAAACTTAATGTGCCAGCTAAATCCCCATTTTTTTCCAATATAAACCTTTGCTGTTCAGGAGAATTTTTATAAACTTCATTATACCACTTTTCTTGATCATCTGATGAAATCTCAACATCCGGATTAGATAAATATCTTTTAGCAATCTTATGATTTCTCATATAAAGTTGAAACTCATTATCTTTCTGAGTAGTTGGTCTCAAAAGAAACTTGTCCTTATATCTTACTTCTATACTGTTGTCATTAGCCCTAGGAATTCCTTTTTTCATGTTTATCGTAATTTAAAACTAATTCATATATGTGTCGAAAACAATATCTACCTTCTAACCCCAATCTTTTTA
>CAYNOY010000052.1:0-5435 GCA_964399015.1 Candidatus Woesearchaeota archaeon
GCGACCCCCTGCTTAGAAGGCAGGTGCTCTATCCAGCTGAGCTACAAGGGCTTACTCTAAAATTAGAAAAAGTCAATATTTAAAATTATGCTTTAAACAATTTCTATGCAAATCCTACAAAATCAACAAACGAAAACTCATCTCCACAAATCTAAATTTCAACACTAATAATATGCAGGGGGCGAAAGGGTAAAGTGCGAGCAACTTCAAGAGCTCCGTCTCTTGAAGAATCAGAGAATCTTCGATTCTCTGAGCGGCCTTTCGCGGGGGAGGAAACAATCCCCTAAACTTCCACAGAAAAGAAAAATTCAATATCTAACCTTAACAACAACTCGCAAAAAAAACAATCTACACAAAAACCCACAATCACTTCTTATCCATCATCAACCAATGATTCTTGTCCCCTCCTCCCTTACCTCGTTTACCTCTTCCCTTACCCTTCTTCCCACGACCCCTTAACATAAAGAAAATTCCAATTCCAATAACCAAAACAAACATAACATAACTTAGGGTTTTACCTCGAGCAGTATCAAAGATGGCCATTCCAGTTGTACTAGGTTTCCCAAGAACAACAGACTGTTTCACAATACTATCAACATCATCAATAATTGAAAGATAAACTGAATAAATCCCAATTGATTTCTTAGGCAATTCCACCATAATATTTCTAGTTATAGGAGACCCAACATTTATCCCAAAATCATCAGTAACTCTTTCTATTTCATTTTGTTCTTCATCCAAAATCCAAATCTCTATCGCAATATTTTCCCCAATCAAATTACTATTATCCAAGGTATAAGAAATATTAAGCCCATCTTCTTGATGCGTGATTTCATCTATCCTAATTAATCCACCTCGTTCAGGAATACTTATTGTCAAACTCTGGTTATGGACAACCTCATCACATTTTAATTCTAACTCCCCCTTATAATCTCCAGTTTCAATTTCTTCAGGAATATTAATATTAAAGATAAACTCAGTATTCTCTCCAGGAGCTATACCCATTATCCCCTCAGAATAAATCCAAGAACTTATTTCTCCCACAATAGATAATTTACAAGTATTCAAAAATACCTTCCCATTATTCTTAACATCTAATGAAATAGTTTTTTTATCACCCTTATGTGCGATTATATTTTTAATATCTGAAACCTCTACACTTCCAACCTTCGAAGGAACATATGAGCCGCCACCACCACCACTAGAACTCCCCCCATCAACCACCACAATAGGAGGACCAATAGTATCAGTACTAACGCTAAAACTAATATTCATACTATTAACATTTTCTGCCAAATCTTCAACATAAAGATTCAACACAAAATCAGCATCAACAGTAACATCAAATGTTCCAGAGCCCCCACAATCAACAGTAGTATTAGCAATCTCTAAACTCGCCCCCCTATAAACATTATATTTACAAGTTCCCAAATTCAAATCACTAGCACTAAAAGTTAAGGGAATATCTATCCTAGAATTTTTCTCTCCCATAGGCTCACTAATCACTAACCCTGGATTAACACTATCAACAACAAATGTCTTATCTCCATTAAATGCATCATTACCCTCGTCATCGACACATCGCACATTCCAAGTATAATTATTATTTGGAAGAGTCAACACAAATGAATTCACTGCCCCACTCAAAGGAGAATTATCCGTTTGATTTAATCTCCAAGCCCCTGAAAAATTCCCCCACAATTCACAATAATCTAAATCCAAATCTGAAGGAGTGTAATTAAAATAAATATCTTCTTGATAATTTAAATATTCATCTATAGGGGAATGCAAAACAATTGTTGGAGCTCCCAATTGAATCGTAAATGTTTTAGAATCCGAATCACTTTCTCCCAAAGTATCATTCACATAAATATTCAATATATATTCACCATCCACAGAAACATCAAATGTAGTATTCAAACATCCAGCCAAACTAACATTAGCTCCACCATCCAGATTATACCAACAAGAACCAATATTACCATCATTATCAAAAACAGAAAAGTTCAAAGCCAAACTTTCATTATATCCATAAGTTGCACCCTCTTGAGGCAAAACTATTGAAATGGTTGGAGCAGTATTAAGAAGAGAATAATCAACTGAAATATCATATAATTCAGGAGAATAAGAACTATCATCTGTATTAAATAAAAATTTATATTGAAAATAAGGGTTATTATCTAAACTCAAATCTTGAGGGCTTGTATCAGTTATATCTGCCCAGGTTTCAGCAGAACAAGCATCATCATTACAGCTTCTTGCACTAAGATTTAATTTTAAAATCCCCCTATTGTAAATCTCAGAAACCTCGTCAGAGGATAAACTCCTATTCAATATTGCTACTTCATCTAAACTTCCACTCCAAAAAAGAACTGAACCACCTCTTGAACCAACTGAACAATCTGCAGAATTACTAATAGTCGCACTTAAAGAATTGTCCACTATACTAAAAGATTGATTAACCCCATCTACATAAATATTAACTCCGGAAGGTGCAGAATTCCCAGTATAAGTCACTACAACATTATGCCAAGTATTATCATTAAAAGTATTGCTAGTTTTAACTATTAAATCATTACCTGGATAAGTGCTACTTAAAATAAGACGGATAGCCCCACCATCCGTATCAATCACCCATCCTCTGAAGGGTGAAACAGTAAGTATTTTTGATATTATAACATCTCCAACACCTGAAGAACTTGTCTTAATCCATGATTCTATTGAAAAAGAATCATTTCTTTCAAAATTCAATTTATTTCCTAAATTAACATAATCATCTACTCCATCAAATCCAATTGCAGTATTTAATTTACCCGATTGAGAATATAAAACCCCATTATAAGTTCCATTATTTCCTTGTCCAGAACTATCCTCAATTACACCAGAATCCTCATTAAGATGCATTAATAAAACATTTTCATCCATTAAACTCCCTTCACCATTATTAGGTAACTCTCCTATATCATTACTTATCCAACTCAAATTATTCCAAACTGCTTCTGCACCAGCATTAAAAATCTGAGAAGTATAACTCCCACTTAAATTATTACTCGACAAAACAACCGCACTACCATTCCATTCGGTATTCACATAACTGCCCTCATTAAAATCACTTCCACTTGAATCACCATAAACTGCATAACCTGTCATCCCTCCTCTCAAAACCATCAAAATACTAACCAAAGTTAAAGTTATCATCCCAATTAATGCATATCTCAAAACCTCTCTTTTACCCATAATAATAATATACGACTTTACTTTTTAAATTATACGTCTACTTTTTATTTTTTGAAACATTTCCACGTATCTTCAAAATCGTAATAGTCACAGCCACCATTAATAAAACCGAAAGAAATAAACTCACAATAGGGTATCGATACCAGAAACCACCTTCAATAACTCTTTCTAATCCAACAACATTTCCAGTCAAAGCAACATTTGAAAAAATCAAATCTGCATCACTACTGCCTTCAGGAATAACCTTTATAATATACTCTCCCTGAGGTGCAGTCAATCTTATTTTCTTAGTCTGTCCCACATCAAGATTAACTATCGCAGTCTGGTCCTCATCACCAATCATTATCAAAATAGACTTATCATAAAAAGCATTTCCAATATTTGTAACAACCAGATTATCCTCTTCTAATTTTATATCTACTTTTTTAATTTCATCAACTATAAAATTCTCTCTAGCATTAACATCTGCATAGGAAGCAGTTATTTCCCAAGTTCCCTTCTGAGAATTAGTAGGAATCTCAAAATTTATCTTCTCTCCAGAAGTTATTTGCCCTTGATGAATTATATCCGAATAAGTATTTTTAATCACAAAATCAATCATGCCATCCATGGGAATATTAGCATCATCGTAAAGAGTTATCTTAAAATCCACATCTCCTCCCTCAAGAAAATTATTTTCAATATTTATCCCAATTTTTTCTGCACTAATTAAGCTAGATAGGTTTATAATAAACAAGAATATTATTGGTATCAAAACCCCTTTTTTCATAAAAAAGATATGTCACGGTTACTTTTAAACATTTGTGTAAGGTGGTCTTTGTAACATATTCTTTCAAGAATTCAAAATTAACTCTAAATCCCCATCAAAACCATTTCACTAATTATTTAAACCCATCTCCCCTTCTATCCACATGAAAATCCCAATAATTTTTTTAGGAACAAGCAGTGGAATTCCAACATCAACCAGGAACCACACATCGATATTACTTAGTTATAAATCCGAAAAACTCCTAATTGACTGCGGAGAAGGAACTCAAAGACAAATGAGAAAAGCAAAAATCAATCCTTGCAAAATAACAAGATTATTAATCACTCACGCACACGGAGACCACATTTTCGGATTACCTGGATTTTTCCAAACACTAGCACTAAATGGCTATGAAAAAACATTATACATCTATGGACCAAAAGGAACAAAAAAATTAATCGAAAACATCTTCAAAGTTTTTATCTTAACTAAGAAAATAAAATTCAAGGTTGAAGAGGTGAAAGGAAAATTCCTAGATAACAATGATTTCACATTAAGCGCAACAGCCTTAGAACATGATATACCTACAAATGGATACGTCTTCCAAGAAAAAGACAAGCTAAGGATTCATAAAGATAAACTAAACAAATTAAAAATCAAGAATCATCCAGACCTCGGAAAATTAACTCAAGGAAAAGATATTAAGATAGACAACAAAACAATCAAATCAAAAGATTTAACTTACCCTCAAAAAGGGAGAAAAATAAGTTTTATCTTTGATACAAAATTATGCCCTAATGTTAGGAAACTAGCTAAAGACGCAGACCTAGCAATAATGGAAGCCACATTCCTTTCTGATTCAAAAGAGGGAGATAGTTTTGCTAAAGAATACAAACACATGACAGTTGAAGAAGCATGCAATACCGCCAAAAAATCAAACACAAAAGAATTAGCACTTACACACTTTTCTCAAAGGTACGAATTCAAAGAAAAGCTCCTATCATCAATAGCCAAAAAGATTTTTCCTAAAACAACAATAGCAAAAGACTTTCTAACTATCGAGGTTTAAAATTATTCTCCAGTTAAAGATTCCAATCCTCTCACCAAATATTTAACCGGATCGCCCTCTTCCTGAACTATCCATCGTGTCTTCCTAGGACCTTGTTGAGATCCATTCTCCTTTTCAAGTAAGGCCAACAACTCAGGATCAGTTTTAAAATCAATTTCATAAGTCAATTTTTTTGTTCCACCTATTTGCGGAGAAGTTATAACAAAATCATAAGTTCTTTCTCCAATAGGTCTTGGTAATAAAAGGTCGTCATAATATTCTCCATCGCACACATTTTTTGCAATTAATTCACGAAAACCCTCCTTAGTTTCATATACATTAGCCTCATATTCTTCCCATCCACCTATCCTAATGGAAAGAAATCCCCCCTTCCTTGCCAAT
>CAYNOY010000053.1:0-5384 GCA_964399015.1 Candidatus Woesearchaeota archaeon
TATCTCCAACCTTAATCTCCTTCAAATTAACCCTATACCTAAAAATATCATCTCTAGTAGGAGAATTACCTTTAATCAAATAATTCCTACCACCATCACTCCCACTAAAAACCTCCGAACCTTGATTACCCTCACCACCATTTGAAACTGCCACCCCCATTTCACCCTCAACCATCATCTTTGTCCCAGTCAAAATATTATCCAAAGCACAATTATAAATCGTAGTATCAACAACCAGGTTATTTCCCTGAATCTGAATAACCTCGCACTTTAACTTAACACAGGGTGCAGCCAAAAATCTCCCAGGCTCAATATACACCTCAATCCTACAATCATTCAACCAATCAACAGTCTCTTTAATCTTCCCAAAAATATAATCAAAAACATCCACAGACGAACTCCTATAAACTGAAGGCAAACCTCCTCCCAAATTCACAAAATCAATCCTCTCCAAAACATCTTCATCCAAAGAATCAACCAACTCTTCCTTAATCTCCCACTCAGAAGTATTCTGCGACTTCCGATGAATATGCACTCCCAACTTCCCAACCAAAGTATTATCCTTCAAACCTCTAATCAAATCATTAACCTTTCGAGAATCCATCCCATAAACAAAATACTTCCCAGTCCCAATCCTATGTTCCTGAAACTTCATCCTCAAAGAAAGATTAATCTTCGCCCCTCGCCCATCAACAACTTTCAACAACCTATCCAAATCAATTTCATTATCAACAACATAATTCACAATCCCAATATCTAACAATCTCTCTAACCCAGAACAACTCTCAGCCTGAGTAAAAAACCAAATCTTTTCCTTCTTACTAATATCTTCAATCTCTTCAAAAGCATGTATTGAAAAATCAACACCTAAATCCATATCTTGCAAAACTTTCCCAACAACTCGATTAGTCTTATAACTATAACTAACCTTTAATCCCAAATCCTTTAACTTATCAACTTGCCCCCGAAGAACATTTTTAGATAAAATAAATTTAGCAGTCATCTTCCAACCTCACAACAGGTTTGCCTCTAGCATAAGGAAAAGGATAATTCCATTCAAACTTTCCTTCAAATAACTTTCCACCCCAGGCCCTAACTAATACCGGATCCCTCATTGTTTGCCCAAAAATTAAAGGCTCAAAACTAAATGCCCCACAAATACTATTAACTTCCCAATAACCTGCCATACCCCCACCAGAATCTTCAAGCACTCTCCGAAATATCTCACATTCTTCAACAGACATGGCCCCATCAAAAACCACAAGGGGCATATAGGGTTTTTCACAATATTTATCCTCAACAGTACTTCCAATCAACGCATGCTCCTGAGGGGTTAAAATATTATTCTCCATTTTCCAACAACCCCCTATCCTCTAACTTATCAAGCACCGAGCACATAATCAAAGGAAAAGTTATACAAACATCACCATTAACAGTAGAAGCTTCTGCATCATCTTTCAACTTCCCCCAAGACTTAGCTTCCTGAGTTGTAGCTCCAGACATTGAACCAGAACTTGCATGCGAAGTCGTCAAATAAACAGCATAATCAAAACCACCAGAAAGCAAGGCAGCAAAAACCGCATAATGTTTTGAAATCGAACCACCCAAAGAAATCAATCCCTTCTTCTCATCAAAAGACAAATCAGTCACAATTCGATTCATATCTAAAATCGTATCGACAATAAAATCAGGATTCTTTTGTTGAAACATAAACAACGCAAACCCAAAAGAAGAATCAGCAATCCCTGGACAATAAATAGGAATATCATTCTTAGCAGCTTGATACAAAATAGAATTCTCATCACCGACAAAATCACCTGATTTTGTGGCCCCAAAATTCTTCGAATTTTTAGGGTCCAACATCAACCCAATTTCATAAAGCAACTCAGACGAAGAAAGCCTTTTCTTCTTAGCATAAATAGAACTCAAAATAGAATTTATCTTATCCTCAAATTTCATATAACTCTCATTACGAATAACCAAATTCCCAACACGGTTCTCTCCTCTCTCATGTAATGCAGTATCATCAGCATGAAAACTTGAAACCTCAAAAGCCTCACCTAAACTTTTCATAATATCTTCCTCAATAGAACCTGAAGTCGTAACCAAAATATTCGGAATCTTCATCTTACAAAGCTGAGCAAAAAATCCCCGAAGACCTGAAGTCACCATATTCGAAGTAAACGTCAAAAAAATCTTAGCATTATTCTGTTTCATCTTCAAAATAACCTTCCCAGCCTCATTCAACTCAGTAGCCTGATAGCCCAAACTACCATAACTATCAACCATTTCTGCAACAGTCATACTCGGTTTCCAGAGAAAATCTTTAACTTTTTTCATATTAAGAAAATAAATTTATAGAAAGTATGAACTAGATTAGTTTATTGGAATCGCCAAACTATTAATCTGTTCTTTATTCATAAATTTCCTAGAAAAAACCCATTTATAAAATTAACTACTAGGCCCGAGTATTCTTAGGGACCAACTTCCGAACCCTATGTTTCAGAATTGGAGGCAAATCATCAAACTTCAAAAACAATCCTCGAACCTTCTCTTCCCCATTAGATTGATCATAACTACCATCCATTCCAATCTTCCACAAAATCCCATCACCTACATGACACGTCATAGAATCCAATCCCCCTTCCCTCAAAGAACAATCCCCCTCATGAAACGGCCCATGCCCATTTTGCTCAACTTGACATTTATCACAAGTATAACACATCCACCCATTATTACTAGAATCATACTCAAACTTCATATAAATATTTCTATCACAAGAACTTTATAAAATTAACTCAACAAAATGATATTATCCTTTAGATTTTATTTTTCCATATATCTTGCCGATTAAAGCCCCAATTAAAAACCAGATTATCAATGAGAATGTCCATATCAGAATTTTTTCAATAAAAAACCTATGAGGATCCTTATCAAATATCTCCACAATCATTTCTCCAGGAAATGTTACAAAGGAATATAACAATACTGAAAAAATAAACTGATCATAACCAATTTTTAATCCGTATCTTATATAGTCAAATACTATCCCAAAAACAGAGATTAACAACGCTATAACCCCTCCCTTTAACCATGACGGCAATTGTTTCCATCCCATAAGAGAAATAATATTCAAGGATATTTAAATCCTCCGAACTAACCCTCTAATCACAACGCCCCAACCAACTTATCCACATTCTCCTTAAACTTCGGCAAATCCGAAATCAAAACCTTTGCCCCTGTCGCATTCTTATGACCTCCACCAGAAGCCCCACCAATCCCATCAATCGCATCCAATGTTAAAGAAAGAATATCCTCCTTACCCCTCAAAGACAAATTAGCAATATCCGAAGTCAAATACGCAACAACAATAATGTTATCAGGAAACTCATAACTCAATTGATTAGCTAAATTAGAACTTAAACTCAAAGTCCCACCATACTGAAAATAAAGCAACTTCCCCTTAACTTCAGAACGAGCCTTAATCATCAATTCTTGATATTTTGAATTAATTTCATTAAATCTCAAAAGCATTTGCTTCGCCCCTGAGCCTTCATCCAAAATATCCATTGGCCCTTTAACCTTCATCATGAACTTCAACATCTGAACAACATTAGTCGTAGTGTCCTTCAAAGAAAAATCCAAAACCCGCGACATCTTCCCAATCTCAGATTTATACAACAAATCAAAAGGAGACTTAGCATTCTTCATTCCCAACTCAGGAAACTCCTTCTCAAACTCAGGATAAAAATCAGGCATATAACAATCACTCACACAACCGATCATAGACAACCAAATATCTTTCTTATTATTTGTAATCCGATACACCAAATACGAAACAGGCTCATTACTCCCATCATTCAAAAAAGGATTATAATAATTAACGTAATCATCTTCAGGTTTCTCTGCCTGATGATGATCAATCCAAACAATTGGAATATTATCCTCTTTAACCTTATCCAAAAAATCCTTAGACACAACAGGCTTATCCAAAATAAAAACATAATCAGGTTTCAATTCCTGAACTCTTCGATAATAAGTAATATTCAAATCAGGGAAAGACTTTATAGCAATACCCTTGCCCCGCCCAATAAACCTCTGCAACTGCAAAAAACTCGTCAAACCGTCATTATCATTATCAAAAAAGAAAAGCGGATTCTGCGCCTTCTCTAAATGTTCCCGTATCTCTACCATTTGTTCTTCAGTTAACATAATTAATTAGGAATAAATTGAATATATAAAACTAATGTTCATAAATAAACTCATCTCCTATATATTTAAAACCCGAATTTCCCAAATAAATCAATGACATTTCCATACAAAATACTAGCTTCTAGTGGACCTAGCCCCGAAGAATTAAAAAAACCTGTAGACCTCTCTTCTCCTTCTGAAATTATACAATACAAAGATACCGTATATGCAATAAGGTTTGGAGAATTAAGAAACAGAGGGCTAGATTATCATGATGAAATAGTTTTAATGTGTCAAGGAAAAGGACTTGAAGACCCTGCATTTTTTGGAAGAAATTGTATGTTATGTGGAAATGCAACTACAAATATGTATGATTTAATAGGAAATAGTGAAGAACCAGTTATACTCAATAGCATGCCCAAAGTTAATTGCACATATCAACCCGAAAAAGATATCCAAGTTGCAGCCTCATTTTCTGGAAAAAAACAAGAACAGTTTTATGCAGTTATGAATAGATGTGCATTCGACGATTCTTTAATCCAATATCTCGCAGATAACGGGCAATTAGATGACGCAAAAGCAGAATTAGATTTTAATTTTAAATCTATCACTAGTTTTGACCCTAAGGAAAAAATTCCAGAAGAATATTTAGTAAAAACCATTGAGAGAAAACTCCCTAAAGAATCACAAAGACCAAATAGATTTTTAAGATTCCTAAAAAGCTTAGGTTGGAAATAAAATAAGTTCCAACATCAAAACCCCCTCATCCAAAATATATCCTAAGACTACATAATCTTTATAAATTAAAATCTTATCCCCTTAACATGAATAAGTGGTTACAAATATTGATAGGACTTATCCTAGTAGTAGGATCAATCTTAGTTGCAGGGTATTCTCCATCGTGGTGGGGAGACTTTTGGAACTTCAGACATGCTGCCTGGGAACTTCTTAAAGGCGGAGTTTTCTGGATGGCAATCATGATTGGTCTTTTATTCCTTATGTTGGGAATAAGTGACTTAAAGGATTAAAGTAAAACTTCTACAGCAGAAGAATACACATGAATTATTTTTATTAATTTTATTTATATCAATCAAAAAAGAAAAAGAGGCATAGTTTTATCGATGGAATATATTCTCACGATTAAATTTTCAACACTAATATTATGCAAGGGAAGGAAATGGGAAAGTGACGTA
>CAYNOY010000054.1:0-5081 GCA_964399015.1 Candidatus Woesearchaeota archaeon
TCTATGACATCACTGGTATTGGTACTGTTCCTGTAGGAAAAATTGAAACAGGAATAATGAAGATTGGACAAAAAGTTAAAATATTACCTGGAAGAAGTGGAACTGGTATTGAAGGAGAAGTTAAGACAATTGAAATGCACCATGAACAATTACAAGAAGCACCATCAGGATTTAATGTAGGTATTAATGTTAAAGGTGTTGGAAAGAAAGATATTGCTCGAGGAGATGTAATCTCAGACGCATCTAATCCACCTACAATTGCTGAAGACTTCACAGCACAAATCGCAATAATTAATCACCCAACTGTTGTAGCTCAAGGATACACACCAGTATTCCATGTTCACACAGCTCAAGTACCTTGCCAATTAATTGAAATAGTTCACAAAATAGATCCAACTAGCGGACAACCTATGGAAGGTAAAGTAGATTTCCTAAAGAACGGAGATGTTGCAATCTGTAAGTTTAAACCAATTGGAAACTTAGTAATTGAAGAATCTGGAATTAATCCTCATATGGCAAGATTTGCAATAAGAGATGCTGGAGCTACAGTTGCTGCAGGTGTTTGCCAAAAGGTTACACCAAAAAAGCTTGAATAAATTGAAGTGATAAATTGCTTCAGATATATTTCTGAATAAAGGTTAAAATAAAATGAATAAAAAATTAAAAGAATATAGTTTATCTGGGATGCTTTTGTGGAGTTCAATTTCATCAGGAATTATAGGTTTTGACAGATATCTTGATGGGAGAGAAGCCTATAAAGATAGACAAGAAACTAAAATAGAAAATAATGAAAAAGAATCTAAAACATATCTCTTTAGAGCAAATTTAGATGTTGCTATTGCCCTGTGTTTAGCAGGACTAGGATTTAAAGAACTACCCCGAAGAAAAGAAGAAGATATTAGTAAACTTTTAAAATAAAATATTCAATTCATAATTCTAAAACACATCTTTCATTCATAATCCCAAAAAAAATCTTTTCCCCACACTTAAATTCTTGATAAGATTTCAATACAGCAAAGGGCGGAAAAGGAAAGGTGAAACCGGCTTTCCGCGGTGAAGGAAATACAAATATAAAATGCCCAACCAACCCCCCCACCCAAACATTTGGAAGATACGAAGTTCTAGATAAAACCTACAATCAAGTCCAAGACACCATAACCCTCCGAGCAAACCTAACCGAAATAGAACATAGAATAACTAAAAGCCAAGAACATAAACCTAAACTTATCCTGGTTCATCCAAGACCCAAGACTACCTACCACATATTTGAAACTACATTTTCAATAGAATCGTGCCTTAGAAAACTCAATAATAATCCCCATTCCAGCCTAGTAGTCAGTCTAAACGTTTTCAGTCCAAATAAAAAGAAAGGACAACACACCATAGATTATTTAGAATCCATCTTAGGTAGAGATTAAAAATTTAAAACCCAAAAATTTATATAACACATTAGACTTATATCCATACAATCCAAGTCTCAAGAGTCTACGGGCTCTTGAGCATTTACATTTTAAAATGATTAAAACCTGTGCAATTTTTATAGATGGAGGTTACCTCAAAGCCATCTTAAAGAAAAAAGATAATTTTCCCCTAGATTATCTAAAATTTTCAAATAAAATTTCTAAAGTAATAAATGCAGAAAGATTAAGAACTTATTATTATGATTGTTTACCCATTTTAAAAAAAGAAAACAAAGCCCATTATCAAAGTAAGAAAAATTTCATAACTAAATTAATGCATCTTTCAAGATTTGATATAAAATTAGGAGAACTTCAACTAATTAAAAATACATATAAACAAAAAAAGATAGATGTTTTAATGTCACTAGACATAGCAAAGAAATGTTTTGAAAAACAAATACATTATGCAGTTTTAATTGCAGGCGATTCTGATTTTGTTCCTGCAATTGAAGAAGCTAAAAGTTATGGTGCTGTTGTTTACTTATTTGCAGATAAAAATTCATTAAGTGAGGAATTGCTTAACAAAGTAGACGAATTCCATCATTTAACCAATGAATTTATTGAAGACTGTAAAATCACTTAATAATCCAACATTCCCCACCAACATATCCATCCCCTCACTACAATTCTTAAAAACCACTACAACCCTTCTAAAATATGGTATTAGGATATGATGAACCCCGCCCAAAAAAAGAACACTATCAAAAATTCTTTGAAACATTATCTGAAGAATTAAACCACGAATGGTTCAATGGAGTAAGTTTATTATTATACGGGTCATTTGTCAGAGAAGATTATAATCCTAAAAATAATCCTTCAGGATTTGTCGCAGGAAGAAGTGACGCAGACGGAGTTCTAATTTTCCCAGAAACCTATGTAACCAATAAAGAAACATTAAAAGATACCTCAGATTTAATCGTAAACGCACATCATGCAATAGATCCCTCATTCAACACAAGAATACCTTTCCAAGTAACAGTCACAGACTTAGCAAGCATGCAAGATAAAAGATTCAATCCATATCCCTGGGACTTTAAACCCTTTTTTGAAAACGAATGTGAAGTAATCTCCGAACCTGATTATCGTCCAACATTCCAATATAACCGAGACAAAAATACTCACCCATCTCAAGACAGACTTATCTGGAACTTAAGAAAAGCAAGACAAGGATTATTATTCTCCCAATATCATCTAACACAAGATTACACAACATTCTTAGAAAAATTTAACAAAAGTTTAGAAGCAGCAAGTCAAGTCCCAAAACAAATCCTCTCAATGACAGGACACCCAACAAATCATAAATTCAGTTCATTAGAAACCTTTGCCCAAGAATTTCCACAAGTAAACCTAGAACCCTTCAATCACATTCAATGGTTATTTCAACATCCCCCCAATCTTGATGCATTATATAAATCGGGCCCAAAGGAAGTTTTAGAAACTTGGAACAAATCACTAACATTCATGGAAGAATCAATCAAATCATTTGCAGAAAAATTTTCAAATAAACAAATATAATTCTCTCCCTATAAAAAATCCGAAAGAAACTCTTCTCCACAAATCCTAAAAAAAATCTATTCTCCAACTCCAAAACCAACAACACTAATAATACGCAAGGGACGGAAATGGGAAAATGACGTAAGGAACGGATTTCCACGGTGGTGGAATCAACAAAAACAAAAAAAAGAAAAAGAAAAGAAATAAAAGAAAAAAAAGAAAAAAAGATTATTCTTCTTCGAGGTCTAGCTCATCTAAACTCTCTTCAAAATCGTCAGACATATTTTCTCCCCTCATTTTTATAATCGTATATCTTTAGTCCAGTATTTAAACATTTTTGTTGTCTCTCACAGTAATAAAATTTAAAAAGATAACCTACCTCCTAACAACGTTCCAAATCTAACCCCAACCAAAAGTTTTATAAATAGTATAGTTGTCTATTTATTAGAAGAAATTACAGATGATAAAGATTATCACATCATCATTACATTCACATTCAAGATCATATTCATTCGATAATGAGTAAAGAGAAGTATAAGAGAAGTAATAATTGATAGCAAAATCTTTTTCTAGTAATTTTAAAAATATACAAAATGGCAAAAATTAGTCCAGTATCAATAAAATATATAATTCACGCAAAATTAGAGGCAACTGGAGCAGTTGAAAAACCTGACATAATCGGTGCTATATTTGGTCAAACAGAAGGTCTTTTAGGAGACGATATGGAAATGAGAGAACTTCAAAAATCTGGAAAAATTGGTCGAATCGAAGTTAACACAAGTTACGGAGGAGGTAATACCACAGGAGAAATAGAAGTGCCTTCAGCGATGGATAAAACTGAAACAACTCTTTTAGCAGCTGCATTAGAAACAATTGAAAGAGTAGGACCTAGCGATACAAAAATAGCAATCGAAGAAATAGAAGATGTTCGAGGAAGCAAAAGAGATTATATTCTAGAAAGAGCAAAAAAACTAATGGAAAAATTAGGCGATGCAAGTAGCGAGATTAGTGAAATGACAAGCGAAATCCAAGACTCTACAAGAATCGCAAAAATGCAAACATATGGGACTGAAAACTTACCTTGTGGAGATATCTCGGGTGACGAATTAATAATTGTAGAAGGTCGAGCAGATGTTATTACTTTATTAAAAAACGGAATAAAAAATACAATCGCAATGAACGGAGCAAAATTACCTGATACAGTTGTAGAATTAACAAAAGAAAAACCTGAAGTAATTCTATTTGTAGATGGAGACAGAGGTGGAGAATTAATAATTAAAAACGTTAGCGAAGTAGCTAAAATTGATTTCATCGCAATAGCTCCAGACGGAAAAGAAGTCGAAGAATTAATGGGTAAAGAAATACTTCAAGCATTAAGAAAAAAAGTTCCAACAAAAGATTATCGAAGCCCGACTTCAAGTAGGGGTCGAAGATATAGCACTCGAGACTCATCATCTAGCCGATCATCATCTAGCACATCATCATCAACATCTTCAACAGCTCAAAAAAAAACTCCTAAAGAAGTTAACAGAAAAAAACTAACACCTAAAGAAAAAGAAAAAATTCAATCTGAATTAGACAACCTTATCGGAACAAAAGGCGCAATACTTTTCAATAAAGATTTAGAAAGAACAAGCAAAGTTCCATTAAACAAATTATCAACATTAAATCCTGAAGACCCTTATGTTGTTGCAATCGATGGAACAGCAACACCTCGTGTAATTGAAACATGTGAAACAATGGGATGTCATAATTTAATCGCAACTAATTTTGTATTCTCTGATACTGACGTTAATTTGGTTAGTATGTAATGATAATAAATATTTTTAGAAACATTTATTAATCCCAGTAATCTTTATAAACTATGAAAAAGGTGAATTTTAATGGTAGATACAACAATTATTGATATAGATATCGCATCGTCAATAAAAGATGATGTTATGTTTAATACAGACGTAGATGTACCTTCGCTAGATTTAAAAAATAAAATAATGGGTACTAATGATAATTGTTTAATGAGAACTGTTAATACTATTGGCTCACATAAAAAAATAATTTGTGCAGATGTAATCGATGATGATTTTTTAAGGCAAAACTTTTTAAAGAAGAGTGAACTTAAAATGCCTT
>CAYNOY010000055.1:0-4585 GCA_964399015.1 Candidatus Woesearchaeota archaeon
TCTACAAAACAAAAGATTATTTAAGCCTTTCGTTAATCACTTCCTAACCCTAACAACCAAATTCTTCTTACTAAACCTATCCACCTTTCCCCTTCCTCCACTATCCTCCTTAGAAACCCCTCCACCATTCCCACTACCCCCACCACCATCACCCTTGGAAACCCCCTCACCTCCACCATCACCCTTGGAAACCTCCTCCCCACCACCATCACCTTCACGCGAATCATAAACCTCAACAACCTCAAACCCCACTTTCTTCAACAACTCCAAAAACTCATCCTTAGAATACAAATAATAATATCTCATAAACGCAATACCCTCATCCCTCCAACTCATATAAACATCCCCATGATTCTCAACACAATCAAATCTCTTATCACTCGAATCCCAAACACTAATCAATCCCTCACCACCTTTCTTCAAAACCCTATAAAACTCCTTCAACGCACTCTCTCTAGCCTCCACACCCTCAACACAATGCAACGTAGCAATAAACAAACCATAATTAAACATCTCATCCCCAAATTCTAAATCATCTACTAAAGCCTTAAAAAATTCTGCATCAATCCCCTCACTCTCCGCATACTTCTTAGCATGTTCCAATTGCCCAGAAGAAAAATCGACACACCAATATTTCAACCCCTTTCCTGGAATCATATTCCTCCCACTCCCACAACCCAAATCCAAAACCTTCCCTTCCTTACCTTCCAAAAAATCCTCAACAAAACCAATCCTCTTCACAACATACTTACCCCAAGGAACAGCAATACTATCCCAAACCTCCTCCTGCTCAGGCTCATCATGCTCCTTCAAATATTCTTCTTTCTTGATTATCTTTATTGGTATTGTCATTTTATAATCTCTCAATATAACTTCAATAATAAACAATTATAATTAAGCTTATTAAAATTAACCCTAACCCAAATCTCCTAAATAATTCTTGACAACATATCAGTAATTGGGGGAAGGAAAGGGAAAGCGATTTCATGAGTGGCTTTCCGCGGTGGCGAAAGAAACACAACATCAAAAACCAAAACTTAAAAACTACCTATCTCCCCTATTATATATAATGAAACTCCCAAAACCAAACGAAATCCGAAAACCTTCAAAAACTCTAGCAGGTGTTACACCTGTCGCAGTAATGTGCAAACCAAAAAAATGCAAACACGGAACATGCATCTATTGCCCCTCACTAAAAGTCCCTCAATCTTACACGCCAAAATCTCCTCCAGTCCTAAGAGCAACAATACTAAAATACAATCCACTAAAACAAGTAGAATCAAGACTCAAAGCCTTCAAATTAATGAACCACCCTACAGAAAAAATAGAAATGATAATCATGGGCGGAGACTTCCTAAACTACCCAAAAAACTACCAAACAGAATTCATAAAAAATATCTACGACGCACTAAATCAAAAACCATCTAAAACTCTAGAACAAGCAAAAACCCAAAACCAAAAAGCAAAACACCGATGCGTGGCATTATGCATTGAAACTCGTCCAGATTCAATCACAAAAGAATCAATCAAAACAATGTTAAACTGGGGAGCAACAAGAGTAGAAATCGGAGTCCAATGTTTAGACGATAAAATATACCAAAAAGTAAACCGAGGTCACACAATCCAAGACGTAGTCCAAGCAACTCAACTTCTAAAAAATTCAGGTTTCAAAATAGGCTACCACATGATGCTTGGACTTCCAACAACCAACCCCAACAAAGACCTAAAAACTTTCAAAACACTTTTCAAAAATAAAAACTTCAAACCAGATCAATTAAAAATATATCCTTGCCAAGTTATCAAAGGAGCACAACTAGTAAAACTCTACAAACAAAACCTATACACCCCCTACTCAAAAGAACAAATCCAAAATCTAATCATAAAAATAATGAAACTCATTCCAAACTATTGCAGAGTCATGCGAATCATGCGAGAAATCCCTCCAGAATTCCTCATAGCAGGCACAACAAGAATAGATTTACGAAGAGACATCGAACAACATCTAAAAGATTCAAAAACTAAAATCAATGAAATAAGATTCAGAGAAATTGGTTTCAAAATCCGAGACCTAAAACCCAATGAAACAATCAATCAACAACTAAAACTCAAAACAACAAAATACAAAGCCTCAAATGGAACAGAATATTTCTTAGAAATAATCAACAAACAAAACATCCTCTTCGGACTCTTAAGATTAAGAATATTCAAAAACCCAACTTCAAAAACAAATCAAGCCTACATACGAGAAATCCACGTCTACGGTCAAGCACTTCCAATCGGACAAAAAGCAAAAAACCTCGGACAACATTCAGGTTTAGGAAAACAATTAATCAAAGAAGCAGAATCAATAACAAAAAAACACAAAGTCCAAAATCTAAAAGTAATCTCAGGCGTAGGTGTCAGAGAATATTACAAAAAACAAAACTATAATTTAGACAAAAATAAAATTTACATGGAAAAAGAATTATAAATTAAAATCAAGTAACTCAGATAATTAAGAAAAAATCTAGGTTAAGATTATCTTCCCAAAATTTCATCCATCTCAAAATTCAAATCAGCCAACTTCCAAATGCTCAACCCTCCCCACGAAGGTCTTATACTTCCATCCCAAATACTCCTCAAAATCAAAAACCCTAATTCTATAATCATACAAACTATTCAAATTAAAATCCGCAGAACTCATCTTTTCCTCAGGAAAATCTGACCCATATAAAGGCCTAAAACTAACATTAATTCCAAAGTTACGCAAAGAAGTTATCTGAGAGACAACAAAAACACGATAACTAATATCTTCTCCTCCATCAAGTATTTCAACAATATCTTTATCAACAAGATCATTCAAAGAAGAAATTAAATCTCTTTTAACCATAAAACAAAACAATAAAAAAGCCTTATAATGATTATTGCACTAAACCCTAACAAAATTTCTTCTCCAAAACAAAACCCCCCCTCCACAAATCCCAAAACCAACAACACTAATAATACACAATAGGCGGAAAGAAAAAGGTAACAACCAGCTTTCCACAGGAGGTGGAATACCCAAATCTCCGACGACAACCTCAAATCAACCAAAACCTTTAAAAGCATGGGTATCCATGGATATCCATACAAAATTAAAATGCTAAATATAAATTCAACAACTGCAAAAAAATTAGTCCTCAATTCAGGATACAAGGCAGTTTATACTGACAAGGTAAAAACCAATGGAGGTAACTCTGCAAAGATCTCTTGCAAAAAAGAATTTATCAACAAAGAAGTAGTGGTTTTTGTCTTAGAAGAAAATAAAAAAGAGGTGTAATAAATGAACAAAGAAATTCAAATGGCTAGAGAATTATTCATGCAACTTGAATCTAAAAGAAAAAATGCAAACCTTGAAAAAACAAGAAATGCATTAATCATTCAAAGCTTAGATAAGACTCGAAGACAAATACAAATAACAGCATAAACTATTTTTTTAATCTTCAAAAATCTAGTGAATCTTTATACTAAAGTATAAAGACGAACTTTTGAAGAGCTAGAGATTTTATATAAAATCTCTAGATTTTTTCAATTTCATCACTCACAATCTCATGATGTCCTTTCTCAGC
This sequence comes from Candidatus Woesearchaeota archaeon, assembly GCA_964399015.1. Lineage (GTDB taxonomy): Archaea > Nanobdellota > Nanobdellia > Pacearchaeales > GW2011-AR1 > ARS1285. The sequence continues at coordinate 3,588 of CAYNOY010000055.1, forward strand.
ATGTATCAATGCCATATAAAAATTCTTAACATTAGCATTCTCAACATTTTTCAAAAATCCTTCATAAAGCACAACCGCATCTTTCTCCAACTCCCTAGTCCTCTCCAAATCTCCTTCAATACTCTCCCTAAGCCCCTCACCAACAATCTCAGGCAACTCAACACCTAAAAATTTAGCAGCAACTTCAGCATGCTCCTTTTCAACCCTCGCTAATTGCTTAAACATCCGATTATATTTAGAATATTTTTCATCACGCCCAGCAACCTTTGTATAATACGCTGTAGCATTAACCTCTAACTTCAAAGTTTCTTCAATATCTTTCCTCTCCGAATCACTCAACTCAACACCCCACAATGGAGAAAACTCTTCAACATCTTTCAAATAATTTTTAGGCGCCCCACAAAACCCACAATCATCAGGTGCCTCACCACCCAAATAAGGTTCCCCACAAATTTTACAAACATATAATTTCACCATAAGATATCAAGATAAACCAACTTTATAAAATTATAGACTCAAAATAAAATCCCTAAAAAAATATTGTCTGTAGGCTCAGAGAATCAAAGATTCTCTAATGCTTCAACTCTCTTGTTGATATCGAGTTGAACCTGAATTGAACCTACAATAAAATCCCTAAAAAAAATATGGCCTGCAGGGGATTTGAACCCCTGACACCCGGCTTAAAAGGCCGATGCTCTAACCAGGCTGAGCTAGCAAGCCATACACATTCTAAAGAAAATAAAGCTTTAAAAAACTTTGTAAATCCAATATAAATCCCAAAATCTAATATAATAATCCAATCAAAACTATTAAACCTCATCCTAAAAATTTACAAACTATCAATACGATTAAATTTTGGGTTGGATTCGTCCTCCCAAAATTCATAAAATAAATCGTGAGCGTAAGCGAACCTAGATTTTCAAAAACAAAACTCTCCCACGACGGCTTTGCGTATAAATTAATCCTCTACTATTTCTGAATCATTACATACGCAGTTT
>CAYNOY010000056.1:0-4489 GCA_964399015.1 Candidatus Woesearchaeota archaeon
TTCATAATTAAAATAAGTTAAAGCAGTTAATAAAACTTAACATCACGCAAAATTATTTAAGTCAAAAGTTCTATAATCAATAATGAAAATATATTTAATTAGACATGGAGAAAGTGTTGGAAATAAATTAAACATTAACCAAGGACAAAAGAACAATTTTCCACTTACTGAACAAGGACAAAATCAAGCAAAAAAAGTAAGCGAAAGGTTAGCAAATGAAAAAATCAATGCGATTTATACGTCTGATCTCCAAAGGGCAAAAGAAACTGCGCATATCATAAACCTCAAACAAAACCTAATTCCAATAAATGATAGAAGATTAAGAGAAAGAGATTTTGGGGATTTAAATGATAAAGGCAATCTTTTAATCGAATGGGAATCACATGTCAAAAAAATGGTTGAGCAAGAAGGTCTAAATCCCGAAGAAGTAAAAGCTCCCAATGGCGAAAGTGATAAGGATCACTGGGATAGAATTCAAGATTTTCTAAATGAAAAAATAACGCAACATCATCCAGATAACACAATAATAGTTGTTGCCCACGCAGGCTCAAATAAAATAGCATTAGGTATCACAGGACATTTTTCAAAACAAGAAATGTATAAATCTTATCAAAGAAACACTGGATTAAATGAACTTGAATATAATGAAGGAACTTGGAAAATTAAACAAGTAAATAGTATATGTCACTTAGGGGAAGATGTTGAAGTAGATTAATATTTATTTTTAATCATTTAACAAAAAGCTGGCTTAAGAACCCTAATTAAAAATAAATTTTTAAAATAACCTAAAAAACTACATTACAAAAAAATTTATAAACAAAAAAATCTATAAAACATTATTATGGTTGTTGAAGAAGAATTAGAAAGAACATTTTTAGCCAAATTTCTTCCAGAAGGTTTAAACCAATGCGAATTTGTAGATTTAATAGATAATTATATTCCCAAAAATTCAAACCACCCAATTTTAAGAATCAGAAAAAAAGGAAATAAAACAGTTATAACTAAAAAATATAAAAAAAATGAGGGAGATGCCTCAGTTATGGTTGAAGAAACTATTTTATTAGATTCTGAAGAACATAAATTTCTCAATCAATTAGAAGGCAAAAAATTTTCAAAAAAAAGATTTTTATATGAATATAAAAAAGACCATATGTGTAAAGTAGATGTTTATCAAAAAGATTTAAAGGACCTTGTTGTAATAGATTTTGAATTTTCAAATTTAGAAGATAAAGAAAAATTTCTAATTCCAAATTTCTGTTTAGTTGAAATAACTAATGAAGAATTCTTAGTCGGAGGAATGCTTTGTGGAAAATCCTATGAAGATTTAAAAGATAATCTAACCAGATTTAATTATAAAAAACTCGAAGAAAATGAATGATTCTAAACCATTTTTTAATGAACTACTAAAAAATAATCTCAAAAACTTGGTTAAAAATATTTACTTAAATAATTAATTTAAATAAAAACCCTCCCTTAAAAAATTAAATTCAACCCCCAACCCCACTCAACCACTCTCCAACCCCACATTCAACCCCAACCCACCCACCCACCCAACCCCACATTCAACCCATCCCCCCCAACCCCCATTAAACCCCTCCACCCAGTAACAACAAACCCACCCAAAACCCTTAAATATTCCAAATACCTCTATATATTACGCAAAATGAAAACCTTAGTAAACAAACTAAGAGGTATTGCAAAAGCTGGAATAACATCTAGCTTAATTTCACTAGCTTCATTTAGCCCAACCTACGCAGACGATATTTCTCCACCAACTGCTCCTAAACCTCCTGTCTACGAAAAAACAACTAATTCTCAAAACCAATACACATTCGAAAGATTCAAAACAGCACTAGGAAATAGATATATCCCAGAACAAGAAAAAGAATTAAAAAAAAATTGGGAAGATCACAAAGGTCAAACAGTCAATCAATTAATCTGCGAAATTTATGAAACTCCAAAAAAAATTGAAAGTATAATGTCTGAAGAAACAAGAAAAAAATATAATTCATTTAATATTGATTCCATTAAACTATCTCAACTAAAAAAATACGAAGAGATAACTCCCTGGAATCTCATTCCAGATAATCTTGAATTTGACAAAAGCACCAAATTAGTATTATTCGCAATCGATTCTAAACTTATTTTAGATTATGAAAACGCAACCAAAAAATACACCTTCGAAAGATTCAAAACAGCCTTAAATCATAGATTCATTCCAGAACAAGAAAAACCATTAAATACATTATGGAATAACATGGAGAATTACGACAGAGAATTTATTTGTAGGGCATATGAAAATCCAGATAAATTTAAAAAAGAAGGATTAAAAGAAATGATGAAAATAAGAGGACATACCGATGAAGAATGCAATTCATTTATTCAAAAAGCATACTCTCCAGATATTAATTCATTAACATTATCAGATTTAAAAAAATATGAAAGAGTAACACCCTGGGATGCAATTCCAGATAATCTTAAATTTTCAGAAACTGATAAACTAATATTATTTCTTTTCGGTAAAGGGATACTGCATAATTCAAAATCTCCAAAAAAAACTCCAATAAAATCCCCCGAAGAATTAGGAGAAGAACTAGGAAAAGAATTAGGAAAAGCAGTAATAAATCAATTTTTATTAGAAGTTCAAAAAGATTTAAACAAAGCAAAAAAAGACAGAATAGCAAAAGAATTAAACCGTTATCCTCCAGAAACAAGATTCCCAGAACCACCACAATAAAATAAAAATAATCAAGAAAACAACAAAATCTCTTCCAATCATTTATTCATTCCCAAGTAACAACAAACCCAAATACTTAAATACTTCAAAACCCCATCTAAACCATGAAAACACTAACAAAAATATTAGGTTCAGGAGCACTTGCATTAGCTTTAGCTATTCCTAGTTGTAGGGATGATATCGCGTATACTCCTGAAATTCCAAAAGCAACTCAAGTTGAAGAATACACTCCAAGAGAACAACTTACAGAACGACTTGATAATCCAAATTATGTTCCAACATTTAAAGATTTTAAACAATCTTTAGGTCCAAGATATATTCCAGGAAAAGAAAAAGAATTAAAAGAATTTTTAGACGTGGGCGACCAAGAAAAAAGAAATTATATCGCATTACTTACAGGCATCAATAAAGATGAAACAATAAAAAACTATCAACAATACGTTAAAGATTCTAATCCGAATTCTAATTTTAAATTAGATAAAGATATCAGCCACATTCCTAAAAAAATATTAAAAAAAATAAAAAAACATTTCAAAAGTGATGAGGCTTTCATTAGATTTTTAGGTCCCAAACACAAAGACTTCAATGAATTTGATGAATTTTTTTATGAAATACTTTCAGTTCGATTCAGCTCTGAAAATAAATAATTTTAAATTATTTAGTAAGTTTTTGATATTCCTTATAAGCATTCCGCCATTCTTCAGGAGGAGATTGCCCATCAATTCCGTCTTGTTTTGGAGCCTCAGAAAGAAATTGGCTTAAAACTTTTTGTTGTTGAGGGTCAGTTATTTCAGTAGTTTTAGTCTCAAACTCACCAGTTGTATCATAAGTTTGAAATCCCCAACTAGTACCAAGAACTACTTTTTTGGAGGTTACCCTGGCAGTCGGAATCTTTCCATACTTAAAATCAATTTTAACATTGCTACCCTTAGGATAATAAGGAAACCCAGCGGTATTAACTATATCATTCACCATAGAATCAAATATAACTTTTTCGCCTTTAGTCATCAATCCTTGGTTAAGACCTTTCTGAGCTTCAGCCTTAATATCTCTTGCAATTAATTCCTTAGTAACAGGACCTCCTCCAGCCTCAGACTCTAAACCTCCTACCAACAAACTACCACGAGAAACCTTCTCCATTAAAATAGATATACGATAACCCCTATCAAAACCTTCAGAAGCAAGAACATCATAAAACTCTTTTTCAGTCTTTCCAGGAGGAATTTCTGCTAATTGATCAGGATTTAAAAATCCTTCAACTTTAGCAGTCTCCATTTTAAAACTCGTCTTCTTACATTCTCCAGTACAAAAACGCTCAGTCCCACTTTTATCTTTTACAACCACCTTCCAATTATTTATTTCTGCAACACTAACACTCACCCCCTCACCATCATCACCTTCACCAATCCCACCCTCCTCTTCACCACCAACAACCTCAGTCACAATTTCCCCACCACCATCCGCCCTCAAATTAACCAAATCACTAACCACAAAAGCTTCAAAACCTTTCCGATTAATAAAAGTCTTCGCACCATCAAACCTCTGAACAATCTCCCCATTCTTCACAACAATATTCTCCCCATTAATCACACCCTCGTGAACATCACTTATTATCTCAACCTCAATATCCTTTCCCTTAACATTCAATATCCTTCCCTCAGTAATACTCGCCAAAGAATTCAAAGGGTCAGCACGAAACGATTTCAACTCACCCTCATAAATCTGAACATAATTCTCCAAAGAAGAATAATC
>CAYNOY010000057.1:0-3978 GCA_964399015.1 Candidatus Woesearchaeota archaeon
TGCGGGTGAGATTGCGGAGATTTCTAGAGTTCCACGTTCAAGGACTTATGATGTTTTAGAGAGTTTGGAGAAGAGAGGATTTGCGATTATGAAATTGGGTAAGCCTGTTAAGTATATTGCAGTTAAACCTTATGTTGTTTTGGATAAATTGAAATCAAACATTGAGAGAGGTGCTGATGAGAGAATGAAATCTTTGGCTAAGTTGAAGGATACTAGTGAATATGCTGAACTTGAGCAACTTTATAATGTGGGAATTGAGCCGGTTAGGCAAGAAGATATTTCAGGAGCTATAAAGGGTAAGTCTACTTTGTATAGTCATTTGAAGGAACTTTTTGAGAATGCTAAGGAAGAAGTTATTGTTTGCACTACTGTTAATGAGATTCAATCTAAATCAAGGTTTTTTGCTTTAGCTTTTGAGAAGATGAAGGAAGCGAAGATTAATTTGAAGATTGCTTTGTCTGGGGAAGAGAAGGAAATTAAGAAGATTAACTTTAAGTTTAAAATTAATGCTAAGAAAATTGAGATTGATTCGAAGTTTTTTATAGCTGATAAGGACCAGGTCTTGTTTTCAATAAATAAAACTGAGTCTCCTGCAGATGAAATTGGTGTTTGGTTGAATACTCCTTTTTTCGCTAATTCTTTAGCATTTATGTTTGAGCAAGCTGTCGGGGTTAAGTAGGATGGCAAAACATTCAAACTATGATGAATCAAGAGTTTTTTATGAGGTTGATTTTGATACTCCTGAGAATCCATTAGATAAGCCAATAGGTACTGGAAAAATTTTAATAGCAAATGACGCCTATTCTCAAAATCCAGATATAAAGAATGAATATTATCTTTGAAAACTAAATGTGATTTAGTTTTGTTATACTCATACTTTGGATTATCTTTTTATTTTTTGTTGTGAATGTTTTGAACCATTCTTTGAATGTTGATGTGTGTTTTATTTTTATGCATGCGAATCCTTTTTGGGTGAATGAATCTTTATGTACTTTTTTGAATTTTTTTATGGATTCTTTGTTGTTGATTGGAGGGCCTTTAATTATTTCGTCTTTTTTGTTTTCTATGACAAAATAAAATTTAGCTAGATTTATTTCGTCATCATAATTGAAACCTGTTTTGTTTATATTGAATTCTTTGGAAATTTCTTTTGAGAAGTATTTGAAGAATTTCTTTGATTTGGTTCCTGCGATGTCTCCTGCTTGTTTTGAGGTTGTTACTTCGATTATTTGAGTTTCAGGTATTGTTAGGAATTCTTCACTGATGTTATGAGTTTTGAAAAATTCGTGAGAAGGTTTATTTAAGAATTGTTCGGAGTATTTTTGAAATTTTATGAATGTTTCTTTGCTTAGGCCTGCTAGGGCGTTTCTTTCTTTGAAGGTTGGATCTATTAGTATTATTGGACTTTGTAGTTTTGATTTGTTTAGTGATTCTAATGCTATTTTTTTTGTTTTGTAGAATTTTGCGTCATCAATTATTATTTGATTGTTGTCTATTTTTATAATTTCTTTGAGGAATTTTGAGAAAGTTTTGTAGTGACAGATTAATAATTCTAGGGCGTATCCTGAAAATCCGTTGATGTAGCTTTCTGCTCCGTAGCAATCGCAGGCGTGTGCGAAAGTTTTTGCTAGCATTATTTCATTTGTTAGGTTTTTGTTTGTTCTTATTTTTTTTAAGAGGTAATTAACATGAAAGTAACTTAGATCTGTGATGTTTATTGCTTCTGTTGGTTTTCTTATTTTCATTACAGGGATTATTTCTAGGATGAGGTTGTCTTGAGTTATTTGGAAGTAGTCTCGTGAGCCGTGGACTTTTTTTGCTTTTTTAGGAAGTAGAGAGTTTAGTATTGTGGGTAATTTTTTGTTGTTGTATTCCCGGTTGAATCTTATGAAAATGTCTACATCTTGGATTTTCTTTTTTACCATTGTAGATTTTGCTAAACTTCCTCCGATGAAAACTTCTGCATTGATTTTTTTAGATTTTAGTTTTGTAGATAGTTGATTGCAGAATTCTTTTGCTAGTGTTTTTATTTCTTTCGATTGTGATTTGGGTATTTCGATTAGTTCTAGTTCTTGTTTGAGAATTTGGTTTAGAGGGTGCATTATATATGATGGGGTGAGTGGTTTATAATTACTTTGGTTGGGGGTGTTGTATTGGGGGGTTTCTTCCTCCGCGGAAAGCCGGCTTTGAGTTAAAGAATTGTTCCCCTGCGAAAAGCCGGTTTCACCTTTCCCTTTTCGCCCCCCAATTACTGATAGTGTTGTTATTTAGAATTTATGGGTGGAGTTTTCATTATTCTTGAGAATCGTATCTTAATCTATCTAGTTCAACGGCTATGGCATTAGTTTCAAAGAATTGTTGTCCGTGTGCTGGAGTTACTAATGCTAGGCCCCTTTCTTTGTTGATTTCTAAGATATTAACCTCTAATTCTCCTAAGCCGATTAAATCTTCTTCAAAGAAACCTGAATGCAGTTCTCCGCGATAGTCGTGAGTGGCTACTGCGCTTTCTCCTGCGAATTGGCCTTGGCCGATTTGGATGTCTGAGAGATATGCCTTATTCATCTTTACCATCTTCAATTTGATGATTTGATTTCCATGCTTCAAACTCTGGTTTCTCATCTTCACCCTCAAGCTCTGAATGATAATAATGTTTAGTGAATTCTCCGCAAGAACTTCCGACCTGATGACCTGGAGGAACATATTCCCGAACATTTAGATTAGGGAATTCAGCATTTAATGATTCAATCCATTTTTCAGTTTCTAAACTTCCCTCTAATTCACCAATTGGATTAAATCTTAAAAATTTAATTGGGATCATAAATTCTTTTGTAAGACTCATTAATTCATTTAAATGTCTATTCGAATCATTAACTCCATTAATTAAAGTGTAATGTATCTCCACAGGTTCTACTTTTCCTTTATGGAATCTCTTGAGATTGTTGACTACATCTGGAACATTATTAACAGCTTCGCGATAAGAACAAAGCATTTCGAGAGCTTCTTGATTAGTTACTTGAGTCTTAGGGAGTAAATCAAATCTTTCATCAGAGAATCCGGAGTGCATGGAAAAATGAACCTTTGCAGGAAATTTGGTCTCGCCAAGTTTATCGGTAAGATCCCTTAAGGAATCGTTTGGCATCATTGTAGAAATAGCATAGCCTACTTCAGTATAATTTCCAAATCTTTTCAGAGAGTCTTCATTTTCAAAAACTTCTTTCAGGAGTTTCAAATTTAATAATGGTTCTCCAACACCCATAAATGATATTAAACATTTATGATTGCGAGTTCTTTTTTCTCCTTCTGCATTGCAATTAGTATGGCCCGTTCTTACTATGCTTTCAACAAGGTTTTCCATTTTAATTGGAGTCATTGGTTTTTGAATACCTTCCTTAGTTAAATGGCACATCTTACAACCAAGATTACAATAATGGTGTGTAGGGACGCAATAAACATCCATGCCCCGCTCAATTTTATTTTGGATAAATGTGGTTTCAATAATTCCATTAGGAGAATTATAAACTGCCTTTATTGTTCCATCGTTCCAATCTTGAAAACTTCCCCAATGACTTAATTTATCTAATCTCATTTTTATCAACTCTTAATGATTAGATAATAAAAACTTCTTATCAACCTTAGGTTTAATAAAAAATAAACCAAAAAGTTTATATAATAAATTCAATTTTTACTAGAATGTCATTTAATATTCTCATACCTGAGCTAAATAGCAAGCCAAAAAATACTAAAGATTCTGTTATAAATATCTTAACTTTGGAATGGCCCCTAACTATAAGGCAAATATTCTATAAAATAAAAAAACATCATAATTATTCATCAACGTATCAGGCAGTGTATAAAACTGTTAAAGAACTAACTGCATCTAAAATTTTGAATGTAAAGGATAAGCAATATGAGATAAATGTAGAATGGATAAAACAAATTCAATCGTTTACAGATATAGTTGAAACAAATTATTATGCC
>CAYNOY010000058.1:0-3466 GCA_964399015.1 Candidatus Woesearchaeota archaeon
ATCCCAAAAGACGGAAGAAAAAGAGCACTAGGTTTATTATTATCATTAATCACATCCCTAGAATTCCCACAAGAATTCATCGAAGAAAAAATAGAAGAATGGAAAAACAAAAATTATCAACCACTAAAACAAGGATACGTTAAATCTCAAATCTTATGGGCTCTAAAAAATAAAAGACTTCCACCAAACTATGACAAACCAATCTACAAAGAATTCGGAATCAGAGGCCCGCCAGAACCAGGAATGAAAAACCCAATCAACTACACAATCAAAAAAGCAATGCAATCAAAATCCAGAATATCCAAACCTTTCTACACCAAACCAAAGAACCAAAGAGAGATTTAACAATATTTATAAATAAGAGTTATCTTATCCATACATGAAAAAGCTCGGTGTATTGGTGATTTTATTCCTATTCTTGTTCTCAGTAGCACCAGTGTTAGCAGCGGTTGGAGATACTTGTCAATCCCTCAGTGACTGTGAGACCGGACAAATATGTACAAACGACGAATGTGTTTTAGATACATCAGAAGACCCAGAATCCCCAGCAACAAACCCAGAGGATGACTCAGAAAAAATCGAAAATGGCTTTAAATGTCTAGAAGAAGAAGCAGGCGATTGCTCTTCTTTATCAACAGAAGAAATTGCACTAACGATTTTAGCAACTCCAGACAATATATTTGATAGTTGCGTAAGCGAATTAGAATCAAAAAAAGAATCTGACAACAGTTGGGGAAATGTTAAAGACACGGCAATGGCAATTGTAGCACTAGAACATGCGGGTAAAGATATTGCTGATTCAGTGACATGGTTAATGTCCCAAAGCCAAACACCAACAGATTTAATATGGTATTTCGAACAGGACTCAAACGAAGAATCAGCTTGTAATATTAATTACGATGCAAATGCCTATGATATAATAGTCGGAGAAAACAAAAAAATTGATAAAAATGCAGGTTTATGTTTAACAAGGGCTGAGTCAAATTTTTGGTTAGAAGTTTCACCAGACTGCTTTGAAAAAGACCTTATGATTTCATGTGATAAAGATTTCATCGCAACTCTATTATACAAAAACAAACTATCATCAACATTTTATGTACTCGAAGGAACAGACGAAGCTCTCGCTTATGAATCAATCACATTAAGCGTCAACTCAAAATGTTTCGGTTCAGGCTCATGCGATTATGAATCTACATTGTGGGCGACATATGCGCTACTTAAAACAAAACACAATTTCGAAGAATATATCCCATATATAATCGCAATGTCCGATACAAACGAACGATATCTACCAGAAGCATTTGTCTACATTCTAACAAATTATCCAGATTACGCAAATCAATTAGTTGCTAGCCAGAAATTAGGAGATTATTGGGAAGCAACAAGAACAGCAAACAATAGATATTATGACACATCATTGGCTTTAATTGCACTAGGTAGTTCCACTACACCCCAAACCACAAAGGCAAAAAAATGGTTATTACACAATCAAGGTCAATCTAATGGCTGCTGGCAAACAGTAAAAGACACGGCAATGGTATTATGGGCATTAACAGGAAAACCAGGTAGGTCATCTGGAGGCGGCACTATAGTACGTTGTTTTGATGCAGGTTATTTCTGTATTCCTAGAAATGAATGTCTACCAACTTCAGACGACGTAGGAAATAATTATCATTGTCGTTCTGACTCAGAAACATGTTGTATGAGCGAAAATTTAAAGACGTGCTCAGAATATGGCGGAGAGCAATGTTCTGACGATGAGTTATGTGATGGAGTAGAAAGGGAATCTACAGATATATCAGAATGTTGTACGGGAACTTGCAAAGATAGACTAACACAAACAGAATGTGAAGATGAATCTTATACATGTATGAACTCGTGCCCAGACGGCCGAGAAACACCTAATTATGATTGTGACGGAGCACAGGTGTGTTGCGGAGCAGAAGAAGACGATGATGAAGAAGGCGGATCTCTAATGTGGGTATGGATATTAATAATCCTAATTTTAATAGTTGCAGGAGCAATTGGTTGGGTTAAACGAGAAGAATTAAAATTATTTCTCTTCAAACTTCAAACAAAATTTAAAAAAGATAAAGGTAAGGGTGGACCTTTACCTTTTGGAAGACCAGGCCCAAGAGGACCACCACCAAGAAGACCAGGCCCAAGAGGACCACCACGTCCAGGCTTCCCTCCAATAAGAAGACAGCCTGCCTCAGTAGCACCAGTAAAAAAGGAACGACCAGCCCCAACCCATCCAAGAAGAAATGGTAACGATAGAAGGGGTAACACAATGTCAGAAACTTTCAAAAAACTTCAAGACATGTCTAGTTAAATTTATTAATACCTCACACCTTCCCTATCTATGAAAAGAGGCGCAATCATTTTTTTGTCTATATTTTTAATATCAATAGCATCAGCAACACCCTCCTTAATATTTCAAAACGACGAAATCCAACCAGGTGAAACAATAATTGCAACAATAACAACAACAGGAAGTTTCGAAAAACAAATAGAACCATCTGATATAAAATTCTACGAAGGTAGAAAGAAAACATCATTTGAATACGAAATAAATTTCTATAACGGCACACATTACCTATACATATATACGACAAGAGAAGCCAATTTTTCAATTGAAATTTCAGACATATTATACAAAGAAGAAGACGAATTAAAATCTTTAACAATAAAAAAAGAATTCAACATTACAACAGAAGAAATAACGAGCGATGGAGAAACAAATGAAACATATACACAAATTCTCCAAATTAAACCAGGATTTCTTTTCACGCTAGAAGCACCAATAATAAGACTGATTAACAAAGGTACGAAAGTTTTAGAAATAGAATATAATGAAGAAGAGGTATTTATCGAACAATCCGAAACTCACGAGATAAACATAACCCCAGAGGAAGTCTTCTCATATCTAGACATTTTAACATACAAAGATTTCAGCGTCCCAATAGTTTATCCGCCAGCAGACGAAAACACAACATTTATTTCACCTTCAATCGAACCAGATCTCAGGTCAAATAAAGAAATTCTTACAGTAGAACTTTTCACAGAAACAGAAACAGAGGAATCAATTGAATTATTTAACTTCGGAAATAATACATTGACAGAAATCCAGATTACATCAGATATTGATTTTATAGAAACAGAAGAAATGGAAGATATAGAAGCAAATGGGGAAAGAAATTTAACAATTAAATTTAACTCAGAAAACCCAGGATATTTCGAAGGAGATCTTAATATAACATATATCCAAAATGAAACACAGAACACATTATCAATTACCCTAAGTTTATTCATATTACCAAAAGGAACTAATATAACCAACACAACCAGTTTTGAAGTAGACAACAAAACTTGTGCAGAACTTTCTGGAAAAGTATGTGGATCTGATTTTTTTTGCACAGAGACCAGCATACAAAAATTTACAAAAAACTTTGAATATTGTTGTTTT
>CAYNOY010000059.1:0-3465 GCA_964399015.1 Candidatus Woesearchaeota archaeon
ATATTCAGTTCCCGAGATAAAACCTAAGTTAATCGTTATCAAAAATAAAATAACTAACACAAACACACCCTTTTTCATCCCCTACCAAACCCCAAAGATTATTTAAATCTATATCATCACTCAAACCAAATAAAAATTATAATTTCACGGTTAAATTTTTAAAAGAATTTTAAATTCCACCGCCGCGAAAAGCCGGTTTCACCTTTCCCTTTTCTTCCCAAGTATTATTAGTGTATAAATTTTAGAATTATTTATGGAAAGTGAAATGTGTTTAAATAATTCCCTCTCAGTTAAACTTTTTGTTAAGAAGATTTAAAAAAATAAGAATTATAGAATGTTTATGAGAAAAGACGAACACATAGGATTAACAATATTATTAGCAATCCCAATTACAACATTATTTTATTTTATAGGTTTAATTGAATATCTTTATTTTATACTCCCAATGTTTCTTACAACTATGCTTCCAGATATTTTAGAGCCTGCAACAAATTATAAACACAGAGGTTTCTTTCATAGTAAAACAACCCTAAAATTCTTATCAGTATATTGTTTAGCTCCTCTTTTTATTTTAGGATTCGCATTTAATTTTCTTTTTTATTTATTTTTTGGAATAATCGGTTATATCTCCCATCTATTAGGAGATTGGACAACGCCTATGGGTCTTCCTAATTAATTAGATAAAAATAAAACAACTTCAAACCCAAATCTCTCACTCACAAAATTCCCCGCATCAAACAATTTCCAATTCAACTGCCCTCTTCTTTTTCCTCTTCTTCTCCCTAATCTTCTTCTCATCATTCCCTAAATAATTCTCATCGCTAACAACACCCTCTCCAGTCTCTTCCTCCAACTCTTCCCGAGCATTCCTTGCAATATCTCCGCCTTTCCTAGAAACTTCAATATGCTCTTCAAACTCCTCTGGCTCCTGAGTCCTTTCAATCTCGGTAGTAGACGCCTCACCCAACATTGAAAAAATCAACTCCAAATCAGTCATATGGTCCCTTAAATTTTCATTATCCAATCCCTTTAACTCCCTATACTCCTTGGGAGTCATTCCAAAACTAGCCTTAGATATTTCTGCAGTTAAAATCGCAAAATCACTTTGTTCCTCAACTCCTCTCTTCTTCCATTCATCTGTTAAATCTTGTCTGACTGCAATTCCTCTTAATCTTTTATCAATCCAATCTTTAGAATATCCCTTCATTTCGTAAATCTCCTTCATCCTCGCTTGTGCAAGTTCAGGATTCTCAATTTCTTCAATTCTTTCGCTACCAACCCTTGCAAGCCATAACTTAAATGGCTCTGCTTTTTTTGAAGGAATAGATTGAATAATTCTAAATATTGTTTCTTTATTTGCACAATCTGTTTCATATTCTTTATTATCTTTTGATTTCAATTTCAGTTGTACGATTTTATCGTACAACTCAGAACCTTCTTGTTTAAGCCGAATTTTCAAATCAGACCAATATCTCTTAGGAATACTACTATCAGTTAAAATCGCAACAATATCAACAATAGAATAAAACCATTCATCTTCATGCCAAACCCTTCTTATCTCCTCATTTCCAAAAACAATTAATTTTTTATCTTCATCAAATTCTTTTCTCATATAATCTTAGGCATACTAAAGTTTAATAATTTAACTAATTTCCTCAAAATCCAGACACACAAATAAAAAAAAGAAAATCACCTATCTTAATCTCAATAACCTCAAATAACAATCGCATCACCAACAACAACCATCTCACTATTACCAGCCTTATCTACTACACGAATATCAACATCATGCGTCCCAGTTCTAAAACTCTTCCGAGTATCACATCTTCCATTTCTAAACTTAGAACAAAGCTTTTTCCACCGAGGATGCTTATCAGTATTATCAATATATTCAACAACATCAAAATTCTGTTCTTCAATTTCAAAAACAAAATTCACCCTTCTCCTTACAATTTCCTTCTCATAAAAATGAGTCACAGGAGCACTAGTATCTACATTAATCTTAGTCACTTTAGACAAACCAATATTTCCAGCTACATCAATTATCTGAAACCAATAATCTATTTCTTGCCCATCATAATCAGATAAATCTACACTATCAAAATCACAAACCTCTCTTCTTCCAGAACCACAATCAGTTCTTGTTATCGAATCAGTACCATAAAATAAAGTCACACTTTCAGTTTGAGCTTCAGTATATTGCACACTAAAATGCTCTCCATTTGTAAACGAAGATCTTCTAGGTTCTACCCTATGAACTTTAGGCGCCCGAGTATCTATTGAAAACGAAAGGACCTCAGATTTTCTCTCACCAGCCGAATTAACCGCCTTAATCAAAACACGATTATCTCCCTCTGTGAATCTAACTTCTTTTTGACAATCCATCGTATCTCTACACAACACCTTCCATCCCGCAGGCCTATGAATATATTTCGTAAGATAAAAATCGCTTTCCTGATCAGCTCCTAAATCAAACAAAATCGTCTTTGAATTATAAACCATATCAACCGGATTATTCACAGTTAAAACCGGAGCATTCAAAGCTCCAAGAGCAACCACAAAATTAAGACTTCCCAATACTAACATTAAAAAAATCGCGAAAATAAAATTCTTTTTCATTCTATTACCTCCTTTCAATTGCATGCTTTTTGAAAACATATAACCTAAAATATCTTTATTATTATATAAATGTAGTTTACCACCAAAACCAAATAACAAATCACTCTCCCAAACCTCCTCAACTAAAACTACTCCAATTCACCACTCGCAATTTTCTCTTCAACCTTTCTAGCCAAACCCCTCATAAGCCACCTATCCCTAATTTTAACCGCTTGACGAGAGCTAACCCCCATCGTCTTAGCAAGATCCTCATAACTCATACCCTTCAAATAATGACCTTCAATCAAACGCTTTTTATCCTCAGAAAGTTCATCAATCAAACCAAATGTAACACTAATCTCCTCATCTGAAAAATCACACGCATCATAATTATCTACAACAGAAACTAACACATCACATGGAACAAATTCAATTCCATTTTCAAAAACTCGCTGATCATAACTCCTCCGAACATCATGACTAAATTTAGCATTTTGACAACTCTCTCTCTTCAAAAACAAATCATTATCCACCTCTGCAACTAACTCATCAAAACATTCATAATATTCCTCCACACCCCTAAGACCCAACTCTTCCGCCCTTAATTCAAAAAAATCTTCTTCAATAAAGTAACCTTCACGATAATCTTTTCGCATAGCCAAAAATCTTTGATAATCAGTCTTACTAACAAACCCATTATTCCTCAAACAAGAAACTTGATATTCCTTAAAATCTAAAAAACCACTTTTCTCAGCCAAATAATGCGAATATTCCGTACAATTTGAAAAACCTGCACCAGATGCAACAATCATTCGATTAACAGTTCCAACCGGAACTCCAGATTGTTCAGAAATCTCTCGATAAGTT
>CAYNOY010000060.1:0-3445 GCA_964399015.1 Candidatus Woesearchaeota archaeon
AAGGCAAGAATTGACTGATGAATGGAAAAATAGGGGGATAGAAAAAGAGATAGAGTTTGCAATTTTAACTAATGAGATAAGTTTGGCTACCTTTGGAAAGACGATTGAAGAATATAAGAAATTTAAAGAGTTAAAAAGAGAAAATTTAAGGGACCATATGGATGATTTGGAATTAATTTTTACAATGCTTGGGGAAGCATCTACAACAAGAATTGCAAAAATAAAGAATGTTGAAGGTTTTGATGAAAATAAAATTGTGGCTAGGCAGGGAGGAGAAGTTGCAGGTAATGCAAGAAAAGAACTTGAATTAAAAACTGAGGAAAGTGTTTTATCTGAGGATAATTTTTTGGAGGTTTCTGAAAAAAAGAAGAGAAAGGGAAAGAGGATGTTAGAGGTTTTTGAAGAGTGATTGTTGTGAGGTTTTGGTTTGGGGTTGGTTGGGGGTTGGGTTTTTAAGAAATTGTGTAATTTTTATTTTTTGATTATTAGTGTTGAGATTATATTAAGAGAGTGTTGAGATTGTAAGTGAGTGTTGAGGATTGAGGAATATTTATAAACTTGATTTAGCTTTTATAATTGAAAAAAGATGGTTAGGAAAAAAGTGAGTTGTGCGAGAGAATTAAAACTTTTGTTAGGGGTTTTTGTTTGTTTGTTGTTAGTTAATTTTGTTTTGGGAGAGGCTGTTAGTTATTCTGCTAATGAGATTAAAATTGGTTATTCTGATGAGGGAGATGTTGATGTTAGTGGTTATGATAATTGTATTGCGAGCCCTTATAAAATAAATTTGCCTTCTTCTTCTAATGACGGATTTATTGTTAATTGTTGGTATGATGTTGACAATAAGTTAATCCGAACAGATTCAACTAATGATGTAACTGTTGGTTGTAGTTATGTTTGCACTAATGGGGAGGAGATTGATAGAAATATATTAATGGAGTTAGAGAGTTATATTAGGGGGGAGACAAGTAGTAATAAACTTATTGGTAAGGATAGGGAATGTATAACTTTTATTAGGGGGCTTGCAAGGGATGATCATGCATCGAGTACTACTTCTTATTCTTGTAAATATGATTCTGATAGTGGTGATTTGATAACTAAGTGTGAGGGAGATTATTGCGGTGATTTGGATACAGATTATTCTCTTGGATGTGGTTATATTTGTTTAGGAGAGGGTTTAATTGAGGGAGATGAAATTCCGAGAATAGAGATGGAACAGTTTTTAGGAGGGGCTCTTGGGACTAGAACTCCTGCAGTGCCTGATCGTAAGTATATTGGAAAGGAGAGAAATTGCATAAGTTCTTTTAGAGGACGTAAAGTAAATGAGGATTATTTTAGAAATGATGAATGTAATTATTATTCTGGGGAAGGGTTTGTTATTAGGGGAGTGACAGGCACTTATGGAGAATGGTTTGATTGTAATTATTTTTGTACTGATGGTCCTGTTGAATGTGGGGATGGAATTGATAATGATGGTGATGGAGAGATAGATGCATTAGTTGAGGGTGTAGTTAGTTTTACTATTGAAAGTAAGACTGCAGGGTTTGTTGATACTGGTCCTTGGAGGCATTATGAAACTCTTAGTGTTTATTCAAGGGCACCGGCACTTGTTTTAGGAAGTTTAAATCCGGGAAATAAAATAACTGTCTCTAATATTGGAGGGACTATTAGTTATGGGTCTGCATCGGGGGATGAAGCTTGTAGTACTGGTGCTAGATTGGGATTTTATGCAGGGCAGAGTCTTGTGGGTCCTGAATATACATTAGGAGATTTTGTTGGTGAAGGGATTTCGGTGCCCTTGGGTGCATCTAGTTTATACACCTATTTAATTGAGGAAGGTTCAATGATAGATTATGCAAATAATGATGGAACTTGTACTTTTGATGTGAAAGATACATCTTTACCTGATTGTTCTGATGGAATTGATAATGATGATCCTGTGGACGGTAAATTTGATTTTTGTGATGGTTCAAATTCTGGAACTTGCGATTTGGGATGTGATAGTGCTAATGATGATTCTGAAATACCTCATGATACTGATTGTGATAGTTTTACTGATGATAGTGAGGCGTGCGTTCCTGATTGTTTAGATAAGGAGTGTGGAGATGATGGTTGTGGGGGAAGTTGTGGAATTTGTGATGATGGTGATCCAGGTACTGCAGATAGTTGTGTTTCTAATTTGTGTCAAAATATTTTAATTGGAACTGCAGTTTGGAGAGATATGAATGGAATGGTGATTGGAACTGGGTTTGGTGATTTGGATGTGGAGGTTGAAGATACTGTTTTGATGGTTTTGCAAGGTTCTGGATTGACTGAGGGAGATAGTGTTACTTTTGAAGTTTATGAGGCGGATTTAGTGGGGGATGATGATATAAGAACTGTTGCAAATGGTAATGCTATAATTGGAATTGTAGATGCTGAGGGAAATGCGATTGGAAAATGGAAGGCAACCTCTGAAGATTTGGTTGGAGAGGATTTAAGTTCTGCTGAATTTATATTTAAGGTTAATGGTTTGGAGAGTAATGAATTGGTTATTGGGGAGGTTCCTGATAATAATATTTTAACCACTGAAATAATTAATCCGATTGAAGAATCAAATTATACTCTGGATTCTGGGACTACTGAAGTGATTGGATTTAATCAATCAAGTACTGATGTTGATGATGATTTGAAGGTGGTTTGGAAGTTTGGAGATGGTTCTAGTTTGAGTTTTTTTAATTGTTTAACAACTGGAAATTGTAATACTACTTATCAATATATTTCTAATGGGACAAAGGTAATAACTCTTATAGCAAATGAGACAACTCGTGGACAGAGTGCTAGGGATTTTTCTAGAATTTATGTTTATGGTGAAGGATTTAATGTATTTGCCATAATTGATGAACCGGATTATAGGGATCCTTTTGCTAGTCATGGACCTGTGTTAATAAATGGGAGTAGTAGTTATGTTGCTAAGTGTTTTGCTACTTCTGAAGAATGTGAAATTGCAAAACCTGGGGAATGTTATTCTGTAGCAAGTGGGAGTAAGTCCCTATATTGTTATCGTTTTGCTGAATCTGATGCGTTAACTTTTGAATGGAAGATTGATGGGGTAATTCCTGAAGAAGCTCCAGGTAATCAGGATCAGTTTATTCATTCATTCATAATTCCTGATGATCATGAAGTTACTTTAAAGGTGACTCATCCAACTATTGGAGTTGATAATACTTTTGTTATATTAAAGATAAATTCTGGAGGTATCCAGTGTAGTGATTCTGGGGAGGAATGGTTAGATTATGGATTTTTTCCTACAATAATTCATTCTTCTTCATTAGATGATTGTCGTAGGGGTTTTGATATTTGTTGTCCAGGTGCTTCTTTTTGTGATGAAACTAATAAATGTAGTTATAATGGTGTAGAATTTTGTAATCAGTTGGGAACAGATACTTCTATGACTTTACTTGAAAGG
>CAYNOY010000061.1:0-3189 GCA_964399015.1 Candidatus Woesearchaeota archaeon
TCCGATCTCTGAGATAAACTCTGACCTTCTCCAATCAAATACGCAATCAACGCAGAATAAACCCCAAACACAACTGCAAAAAACATCACTCGTTTACCACTCTTTCCCAAATATTTTTCAGCATAACCCACAAGATGGTGCTTACCTTTAGTCTTAAGAGTTATCTCTCCCAAACATAAATTAGTATACATCATTATCAATCCCAAAACAATCAACCACAAAGAACCAATAAAAATTCCTGACTGAGAAAAAACATACGGCAACCCCAAAATCCCAGCCCCAATTATTGCACCTGTCAACGTAAACGTTGTTGCCCAAAACTTTCTTTTCATAAATATCTCACCATATTTTTAATCTCTTAATCACCTAAATAGATAAAGATTTAAATAGGTTCCTATAGGGAACTCTAAGCAACCTCACATTTCAAGAAAGGAAAGATATTTTAAGGGACAAAATCGATATATATTCATTAGGGCCCATAGCTTAATGGATAAAGTATCTGGTTTCGGCCCAGACGATCGGAGTTCGAGTCTTCGTGGGCCCATTTTGCATATGCTATCGAAGATAGCATTTGACACAAATAAGTTTCCCTAAATTCTAATACAGTTAGGAGTTTGAATAACTTCAACTCGATATCAAAAAGAGAGTTGGAGAATCGAAGAATTTTTAATTCTCTGAGTTCGTGGGCTCATTTTGCTTATTCATACAATAATTCTATACGATTACTAAATCCTCAAGATTAAATTCTTGACAACATATCAGTAATTGCGGGGAGGAAAGGGAAAGGCGTAAGTGTCCAACTCTCCGAAAGAGAGTTGGAGAATTAGAGAATCAAAGATTCTCTAAGCCGGCTTTCCGCGGCGGAGGAAAACTTTCCACATCCAATCCTTAAATTTAAATAACCCAAAACCCTCAATCTAACATGGCTAAAAAAACCACATTTGATATAGACAAAAATACAGACTTTTCTAATTGGTACACAGACATAGTTCAAAAAGCAGAACTAGGTGACCTAAGATACGGGGTAAAGGGATTCTTAGTGTTCCAACCTTGGGCAGTTTTATCAATGGAAAAAATGTATGACTATCTCGAAAGAGAAATGCGAAGAAAAGGGCATAAACCTTACTGGTTCCCAACACTAATCCCTGAAGAAAATTTCAAACTAGAAGGAGAACACGTCAAAGGTTTCACTCCTCAAGTTTTCTGGGTAACTCAGGGGGGTAAAAAAAAGTTCGAAGAAAAACTAGCACTAAGACCTACATCTGAAACCGCATTCTATCAAATGTTCTCTCTATGGATTCGTTCATACAAAGACTTACCATTTAAAACTTACCAAAGGGCAAATGTTTTTAGATATGAAACAAAAGCAACAAGACCTTTCCTACGTTCACGAGAATTTCATTGGATTGAAGGCCACTGCGCCCACGCAACAGAAAAAGACGCAATGAAGCAAGTCCACGAAGATATGGACACAACAAAAAAAGTTTTAGGAGATATTTACTGTCTACCATTCATGTTTTTCGAAAGACCTGAATGGGACAAGTTCCCTGGAGCAAAAAGAACTTTCGCAACAGATGTCCCAAATCCTGACGGAAAAGTAGTCCAACAACCCTCAACCCATCTAATTAATCCCGAATTCGCAAAAGCATTCAATGTAAAATATATGGACGAAAACGAAAAAGAACAATTCGCATGGCTAACATGTTACGGCCCCGCAGTCTCAAGAATTTTCGCAAGTATAATCGCAGTTCATGGAGACAACAAAGGACTAAGATTCCCTTGGAAGATAGCACCAGTCCAAATAATCATCGTACCTATCGGAGATGATAAATCAATAATCACCAAAGCAGAAGAACTAAACGAATTACTTTGGGACAAAAACATTTCAGTAGAAGTAGACAAAAGCGAAAAAACATTCGGAGAAAAATTATATCATTGGGAGATGAAAGGAGTTCCACTAAGAATAGAGTTAGGAAAAAAAGAAATAGAAAATAAAGAATTAACAATTTTCAGAAGAGACACAAACACAAAAGAAAAAATCAAAGAAAAAGATTTAATTAACTTCATAGAAAAAACTTCACCAGAAATAGATAAGAATCTAAAGAAACAGGCAGAAAGCTTATTCAAAGATAAAATTACAGACGCAAGGACCAAGAAAGAATTAAAAGAAGTTATAGAAGCAGGCAAGATTGCAAGATGTGGTTTCTGTTCAATGTCTCTCTCAGGAGAAAAGTGCGCAGAAATAGTTGAGAAAGAAGTCGGAGGAGAAGTACGTGGCGTAAAACTCGAAAAAGAAAAACAAGATTTCTCAAAATGTATTATCTGTGGAAAAAAAGCAAACGAAGTTACTTATGTTGCTCGGCAATATTAATCTATTATTCAATACTTCAAATTATGTTTATTCTTATACCAAAGAACAACTACTAATTCTATTGCAAGAAGCAATCCAAATTCACAAAGAACACTAGGAAATTGAATCTCAAATTCTGGAAGAAATAACAAAAATATAAATGTTGGAACTGTAAACAAAAACATTCCTGCCATCCCTAAAAGAGTCAATGTCTTTTCATATTTTGAGGTACTCTTTGAAGCAACATAACTAAATGCGATTACCGATCCAAATATGTACAACAAATAATATGACCCGAAAAACTTACCCAACAATCCCAACGAAGAAAATCCAATAAAAACCTTCGAACAAGTAGCCGAAATAGGATTAGAGTTAGAAAGAATAAACATTAAAATAAAAAATATCGCTGGAGCATATATCAGAATATTCCAAAATCTTATTTTTCTTCTAGATAAAACTAAGGCGTAAGAGATTGCTAATGCAGGAAGAATGGCAGTTATTATTCGAGCAAACAGCGCAAACAAATTAATCCCAGTAACACAAATCAAAAACTCACTAAGCTGATAAAGCCCCAATAAAAAGGACAGCAAAGAAATCACCTGATTAAGTTTATCCTTAGGATTTTTCAACAAAAAATACAAGGCTAATAAGAATTCTATAATAAAAGTCGACAATGAGATATATGGAGTGAAACACATTCTAATATTAATTTTTTTTACTATTTAATTGTTTCTTCAAACAATTCACCAATCATTTAACAAAAACAGTCTCCAACTTCTTATACCCAAAAAAATCAGTAGTATAATTATACGCACCAGCATTCAAAAAAACAATCTTAT
>CAYNOY010000062.1:0-2718 GCA_964399015.1 Candidatus Woesearchaeota archaeon
AAACTGCGTATGTAATGATTCAGAAATAGTAGAGGATTAATTTATACGCAAAGCCATCGAGGGGAAAACCTTTTTAAAGTCGGGTTTGTTAATATATTTAAGATATAAATTATATTAGATGAAAAGGAGGTGAATAAGAATGAATAAAAAAGGTGTGCAGATGGCTATTGATTCGATTATTATAATCATTTTAGCGATTGTTATATTAGTTGTGATGGTTGTAGGATTTGCAGGAACTACTCAAGGTATGTTTGATAAGCTAAACTCTTTTGGTGGAGATGATGTTGAGGCATTTTATGATGCTTGTAAGGTTTCTTGTGCTAGGGAAAATGTTTATGCTTATTGTAGTGGTACAGTAGATTATAAGGATGAAGCTACAGGTAAGATGGTTCCAGGGCAGTGTAGTGATTTTGTAATTTGTGAAGCAATACCAACATGTAAATCAGCTACTCCAGTTGTTGTAGATCCTGCAGAATAATTAGATTTTTAATTTTTAATTTTTTATTAAATTATAAAGCGAGAACAGAGCTTTAAAAAAATTGTTCAATGTAAATTATATTGATTGAAAAGGAGGTGAAAAAATGAATAAGAAAGCGGTACAATTGGCAATAAATTCTATAATCATAATTATTATTGCGATAATTGTTTTGGTAATGATTTCTGTTGCATTTGCAACTGGATGGAATACTGTTTGGGATAAATTCACTAAATTTTCAGGTGATGAGGCTGAATCTGCAATAGATAACTGTAAGGTTGCTTGTGCAAAGGGTAATGAGTATGCTTATTGTACTAAGATTAACGAAAATGTGGATTTAAATAATGATGGTAAGGATGATACTTGTAAAGATATTGCAGTAGGGGATCAGTATTTGAATGCATGTACAAATCCGGCAATTACCTGTTAGTTAGTTTTATTTTTTTATCTTATATTTTTTTATTTTTTTATCTTGTGTTGGGAAACTCTTAATTCTCGAGGGTGATTCGATGAAAATTACGAAAGGTTTTTAAAGATGAATGGGTTAATTGTTTTAAGATGAGAAGTAAAAAGGGTGTTGAGATGGCGATTAGTAGTATTGTTGTAATTGTATTGGCGTTGATTGTTCTTGTGGTTCTTGCGATTGGATTTGCAAGTGGTTGGAAGGGACTATGGGATAGGATGACGACTTTTGGTGGTGGAGAAGGCGATGCTCAGACAGTTATAGAGGCTTGTCAAATTGCTTGTGCTAAACAAAGTACTTATGATTTTTGTAAGAAATCTTGGAAGATTGGCGATGATTATATAGGGGATTCTGCTAGTGGTGAGGAAGGTTCAAAGACGATAAAATGTTTTGAGATATATGGTGATCAGGGATTGAGTTGTGATATGACGTGTAGTACGAATAATGACGAGGATAAAACTCCAGAGACTCCTGTAACGCCTCAGGTTCCAGGTACCCCCTTAGATTAGTTTTGAGGGATAGTTTTAAATAATTTTAATTGTTATATTAAAAATGGATTATGATACTGGGGGAAGTCGGAAGAGTAAGAATGATAAGAAGGCTAAGGGACGTTATAGTCGGTACAAGAAGGGTGGGGGACGGAGGACGGGGGGAAGAACTGGAAGTAGTGATGAGAAAGTTGCGAAGGCTTGAGGAGGATTAGTTAGTTTCTATGACTGAGATTATGTTTGCGATTAAAGAAGTTAAGATTCCAAAAGCACTTATGAAAAGGCCTCTTGTATTTAGGGCATCTATTTGAATTAAGGTTATTGAAAATTTTAAAAAAATCCAATTTTAAAATTCTCAAAGAAGAACTTTGCTGAGATTTCCTTCGGAAATAACATTTATGCAAGGTTCTCTATTGAAAAATAAATGAATATGAACATATTAATTGCGTGAGATAGAATCGATAATCCTTTCCCTATTTTCATTTTAGATTAGATTTCTTATTATTTCTGAGACTAGTAATGTTATGGCTATGAAACCTAAAATCCAAGTTATTACTTCTGCTATTTCTAAAACTCTTTTTTTTGTTCTCTTTTTCATATTATTATAGGATTATTGAAATATATAAATTAATTGATTTTAGATAATATTATAAATTAGTTTTTTGTTTAGTTGTTATGGTAAAGAAAGTTATTGTTGGAATTGAGGCAACTGCGCATACGTTTGGTGTGGGAGTTGTTAGGGATGGGAAGGTTTTGAGTAATGTTCGGGATATGTATGTTACAGAGAGTGGGGGAATTGTTCCAATGGATGCTTCTAAGCACCATGTTGAGGTTGCGGAGAGTGTTTGGGCGAAGGCCTTGGATGAGGCTAAGGTTGGTGAGGAAGATGTTGAAGCTATTGCTGTTTCTCGTGCACCGGGTTTGGCCCCTTGTTTAATTGAAGGAATGAAGTTTGCTAAGAAGAAGTGTAAGGAATTAGGTGTGGGTTTAGTTTGTGTTAATCATTGTGTTGCTCATCTGGAGATTGGGCAGATTACTGGTGCTAAGGATCCTGTTTTGTTGTATGCTTCCGGAGCTAATACTCAGGTGATTGCATACACCGCAGGCGAAAGCCCGCGGGTGCCTGCAAATTCAAAAAAAGAAATACAGAAATTTGCAGGTGCAGGTGGGAAGTATCGGGTTTTTGGTGAGACCTTAGATATTGGTATTGGAAATTTTATTGATAATTTTGCAAGGTTCTCCCGGAAAACCTTTCCCAATAAACCTCGCAAAATTATCAATAAAATTTCCAA
>CAYNOY010000063.1:0-2455 GCA_964399015.1 Candidatus Woesearchaeota archaeon
GGGTTTTGAAGTATTTAAGTATTTGGGTTTGTTGTTACTTGGGAATGAATAAATGGTGAGTGGGTTATTGGGAGGATTGGTTGGAGGGGGGGGTGGGAGGAGAGTTTTATCAACTCTAAGACAATAATCTTTAAATATGCGATTTTCTAATAATAATAGGGCATAATTTATAATATGTTTAAAATGTCACAATCATTAAGTCTTCAAGATTTGAGGGGTGAAGTTGGAGAATTCTATCTCGATTTGTTAGGATATAAACCAAAACAAACTTCTTTAGAACAAATTCCAAAAAATCAATGGAATAATTTCACACAAACAAGAGGATTAGACTCAAATTCATCCGGAGTTTATTTACCAAGAAATCAAATTGCAATAACTCGGGGAGAAAATCCATTAAGTTTATTCCATGAATATTTTGGGCATGGATTATATTGTGAACAATCTATTTTAGGGAAGAAATTAGTAGATTTAGAAAAAGAATTACTAGAAGAAGAAAAACAAGAGTTTTCTTTTGGTAAATTTACCTTAGAGGATGTTCAAAAATTTAGGGCAGGCAATCAAAATTTTCAAGAGTTAGATGAACTTAGAAAACAAAATTTAGTACAATATGAAACTTTTGCAATATGGACAGAATATTTGCTTTCAGGAGAATTTGGACTAAACGATGATTTTGAAAAAAAGTATGATTCTTTAGACGGCCAAGAAAAAGAAGTTGTTGATTCGGCTATTAATTTTTCGGAAACCTGCGGAAATTTAGCAACGTTTTATGCAGGGGGTTTGGCTAGGAGAACTACTTCTGAGAGGGTTGGAAAGTTGTTGGGAGATATTTATGGGGACAAATTAAAAGATGTAGAATTTGCATTGATTTATGGTTCAAAAAATGAGTTTAGCGATATTGATGTTTTTATGGTTGGGAAAAATCCACTGGAATTTCATTTTGATTGGTTAGATGTAAAAATGCAATCTCTTAGGGATTTAAGAAAAGGGATAAGCGATTTTGATGTTAGAACAATTATTCCTCTTATGAATGGAGAATTTATTTTTGGAGATAGAGATTATTTTGAACAAGCAAAACAACAAGTTTTATCTCAACCAATAACTAACGAGGCAATAAAACATAATCTAAAATGGTCTTTTAGAATGCAAAGATTAAGAGATGAAAATTTAGATGATGATTTTTTAAGAAATAAGTTTGATAGATATTCTAAAACTTATTTAGCTAATGCTTTGGCATTAAGGAATGGAGTAAGGTTATTTACAAAAGAGGATTTTATTTCATATTCGCATAGCGAAACAAATATATTGATGAAAGGAGGTGTTAAAATAGAATGCAATTAGAAAATTTAATGGGATATCAACCAAAAGCATCTCAAGAAACTCAACAAACATATTTTGCTGTAGGAGATTTAGAGGGAATGAGTGCTAGTGCTTTGTATACTAATGAAAGAATAACTGGTTTAAATTCTTCTGGATTTCAGCTTCACTTTCATGAAAACAGGCCTAATGAAATTGCTAGTCCGAAATTAAAGGTAGGAAACGAAACAGTTTTGCGCTTAAGTAATTATCAGGCAGCTATGGGAGATCATTATGCACGGCAATTAGGGTTGCCACAAATAAGAAAAGGTAGTTAAAATGACTGCTCTTGAATTGGATGAAACTAGGCTAAGGGAAAAACTTATAGAGATTTATGAGAGATATGTCTATAATCCTTTGGATGAGGATAATCTCTCAAAAATGGATAAAATAGAGCAGGATTATTCTTTAGCTTATGATTTAATTAAGTCAAAAGTAATTAATCAGGCAGTTAACTTGGCTGGAAGTATTGAAGAAAATAACGTTTATGGTTCAAATGCTTTTTTGAACAATAAGGATAGTCTTGTTGAAGCTAGAAAAATGCTAGGCTTATTGAAATCTGAGTAATTAATTTTATTTTTTATATGGCTCGAAAGAGCCATTTTTATTTTTAAGAGAGTTTTAGGATCGTTCTTAGTTAAATCAATAATTTAAAATTTACCTTAAATGTAACAAAACATTTATCAAGTTTCTCTTCTTAATTATTAAAACAATGAAACCTATGCAAATTAAAGGTATGGGTTATAGCCCTAAATCTAATCGTAGTTTTTACTTTATTGTAAAAAAAAGTAATCTAGTTAAACCAATTAATAATGTTATGGAAAAAATTGGTTTTGATCTTTACTTTTGTGATGGGCATGAGATAGAAATATCTGCAAATCATATGGACCATTATAAGAATAAGAATTATGATATAGATTTAATATCTACAGAAAATAGATTAATTATTATTGTTAGGGCTGATGAGGTTCATCAAAAAAAGTTTAAAGAACTAATGTTAGCATACGGAATTTTTCAAGTTTAATCTTTTTTTTCTTTTTTTCTAATTAATTTTGCGTGATGTTAAGTTTTATTAACTGCTTTAACTTATTTTAATTATGAA
>CAYNOY010000064.1:0-2393 GCA_964399015.1 Candidatus Woesearchaeota archaeon
TTATATGTTAGCTGAGAAAAAAGTTGAGTTAGTAGTTGCTGGAAAAGTTGGGGGAAATATGGTTTCAGCTTTGGAAGAAAAGGGAATTAAGTTTCAAGAAGCGAGTGGAAAATTAAACGAATTTTTAGAAGACTTAGATTAAAATGGAAATTATGAAAAAATTTAGTTTTGTAATTTTATTGGGATTAATTTTGTTTTCATTCGTTCCAATTGTTTTAGCAGAAGATTCGCAAGATAGTGATTCTGTAGTTTTGCATTTTTTCTATGGGAAAGGATGTCCACATTGTTCCAAGGGTTTAGATTTTTTAGATTCATTGAAAGATGAATATCCTTTGCTTATTATAAAAGAGCATGAGACTTATTCTAATCAGAGCGAGAGGGAATTGTTTGAGAAGATGACTTCTGCGTTTGGGGAAAAAATAGAAGGTGTTCCTACGACGTTTGTAGATAATAGAATTATTGTTGGATTTAGTGATTCAATATCTGTTTCTATTGAAAATGAAATTAAAGAATGTTTCAAGAATGGATGTTGTGATCCTATTGATAAAATAAGGGATGATGAGACGATTAAGTTAGTTGGCGATAAGACTACGGCATTTGAGAAGCTGACTATTCCTGCTGTTATTTCTGCTGCTATTGTTGATGCAATTAATCCTTGTGCGTTTGCTGTTTTGATAATTTTGATGTCTACTGTTTTGATGTCTAAAAATCGTAAGAAGGCATTATTGGCTGGATTGGCCTTTTCACTTTCAATTTTTATTTCATATTTCTTAATGGGACTTGGGCTTTATTCTGCAATCCAAGCTACTGGGCTTAGTCATAATTTTTATTTGATTGTGGCTATACTTGCGATAATTATAGGGCTGTTTAATTTGAAAGATTACTTGTGGTATGGGAAATGGTTTGTGATGGAGGTTCCTATGAAATGGCGACCAAAATTGAAGTCTTTGATTGGTGGAGTTACTTCTGTGCCTGGAGCATTTTTGATTGGGTTTGTTATTAGCTTATTTTTACTTCCGTGTACATCTGGACCGTATATTGTAATTTTGGGATTATTGGCTGAAGCAACAACAAAATCTTATGCTATGCTGTTATTGGTTTTTTATAATTTGATATTTATTCTGCCGATGGTTTTGATAACTCTGGCTCTTTTCTTTGGATTAACTGATACTAAGAAAGCTGAGGAATTTAGGCGAAAGAAATTGAAAGTGCTTCATTTGATTGCGGGATTAATTATTTTATCCTTGGGTGTTGGAATGCTGATTGCTTTGAAATTAGGAATGATTTAATTTGTTAGAATTATCCTGCGTAGGTTGTGATTTGATTGGTAAAAGAATATGGTTGAGTATATATTTCTTTAAATAGTTGGAGTTACTTTCGTGAATTATGAAAAAATATTTGGGAAATAAATTGGAATTAGGAGTAGATTTGGTGTTAGCCTCATCGGATGAGGATATGGGAAAAACGTTAAAGAAAGACCTTATTGAGAATGATTATTTAAAAAGTTGTCGTGGTTTTAACGAGGTTATTCGGGGTAAAAATTGTTGTTGGTATACTTGTTTGAATAAGGCTGCGACGGTTATTGTTGATTATTCATCTAATACTGTTAGAATTGATGCTAGAAATAGGGGGGAATTAGGACAAGCTGAAAGTTTTCTTCGAGAAATATGTATAGAAAATGATACTCCTTTGACGGAAATAAATTCCGATGTAAATGCTAGAAGAATGGAAAACCCGACAATGCCATATGGGGATTGGTTTGATATTGATGGGAATCCTTATCCTGCATAACTTGCGCTCGCGTCCGTTAGTGCTGCCTTAGCTGATTTCAAATACTTAGATTCTATTTGTTTATATCTTTCCTGGTCGTTCTTTGATACTGATGGTTGGACTTTTTTCATTGCTTCGTTGAAGTTTTCTTTTGTGACGGTTTTTACATCTATATCTTTTCTTAAGGCTAACATTGCGGCTTCTCTTGCTAGTGATTCTAGGTCTGCACCAGTGTAGCCTTCTGTTTCTTCTGACATTTTCTTTAGATCTACGTCTTTTGATAAAGGCATATTCTTTGTATGGATTTGTAAAATCTTTAGTCTGCCTTCTGGTTGTGGGACTGGGACGTAAACGATTCGGTCGAATCGGCCTGGTCTCATTAGGGCTGGGTCCAGAATGTCTGGTCGATTTGTTGCTCCGATTACGATTACATTTGTTAAGTCTTCTATTCCGTCCATTTCTGCTAACAGTTGATTAAGTACATTTTCTGTGACCTTAGAGCCTTGGGACATACCGCCGCCTCGCTTGTTTGCTATAGAATCTATTTCATCGAAGAATACCACACAGGGAGAAACTTGCCTAGCTTTCTCAAAAATCTTTCTTACTCCTTCTTCGGATTTACC
>CAYNOY010000065.1:0-2321 GCA_964399015.1 Candidatus Woesearchaeota archaeon
GAAACATAAGCTGACCTACACAAGTTGATTTTCCGTGGTCTACATGACCTACAAATACAACATTCATTGTTGGTTTTTCTGGTGCCATTTTTATTTTTTTTAATTATTAAATTAATTTTAAGTAATATTACTTAAAAAAAGGGGTTTATAAACTTTTTGCTTTTTTAGTAGATATGTTTTTTTATCGACGTGTTTAAGGGGGTTTGTAAGTTTTTTATTTTTTATTTTGGTTAAGGTTTTCTCGTCGAAAGAGAGTTAGTTTTTTATATCTTGGTTTATTAATATTATTATGAAAGATGAATTGTTGAAGAAGATAAAGGCGAATAAGAAATATCGTAGTTTGTCTGATGATGTGGTTTTGAAAGAGATTGAGATTTATTTGAAGGCGCATCCTTCTTCGGGTGAGGGAGAGATTGTTAAGGAGGTTAGGAGGCAGTTGCATTTGAAATATGCGAGTTTTCAGACGCGTGGGAAGAATAAAATTGCAGGGTTATTGGTGGAGTTGAGAAAGGAGGGTTTGGATATGGAGGTGATGGATAAATTGCTTTCGGTTAGTTTGTCGACGAAGGAGAGATTGAAGGATTATTCTGAGATTTATTCTAGAATTTTTGAGATTACTGGAAGGCCTAAGGTGATTTTGGATTTGGGTTCAGGGTTGAATGGATTTAGTATTCCTTATATGAATTTGCCCTCGGTGAATTATTATTGTTATGATATTGATGAAAGAGATGCTAAGTTTTTGAATGAGTTTTTTGAGATTGTTGGGGTGAGGGGTGAAGCAGGGATTATTGATTTGAGTGTTGCTGGTTGTGTTGATGGGTTGCCTAAATCTGATGTGGTTTTTTTGTTTAAAGTTTTAGATGTTATTGATGTTAAGGATCATAAGGTTAGCGAGGGGTTAATGAATAGGTTGATGGGAAAGACGAATTTTGTTGTTGTGAGTTTTGCTACTAGGACTTTGACCCGTAAGAAAATGAATAATCCTAATCGGAAATGGTTTGAGTTGATGTGTTCTCGGAGAGGATGGAAGTTTGAGAAATTTGAGATTGATAACGAGATTTTCTATGTTGTTGGGAAATAGATTGTTTTTCTCCACCGCGGAAATCCGTTCCTTACGTCACTTTCCCATTTCCTTCCCGTAATTACTGATAGTGTGTAAATTTTAGACTTTGTGGAGAAGAGTTTTTTTGATTTTTATTAATAACTAACTATTTTTTCGGTATTTCTAGTTTCATAATCTTGTTTTGAAGCTCCAGAATAAAATGTTATTTTCGATTATAGAATAGATTTACCAACCGTTACTGAAAGGGTTTGCGTAACCGTTTGATCTTGATCCAACGTAGACGCTCCCGTAACTTGCACTGTAACCTGCTGCAGGCCCGCTACTTCCTGAGAATGGGTTGTATGAGTATTTGTTGCCATATGAGTAGCTTGAGTATGGTGAAGAGTATGGAGATGAGTAAGAGTATCTTGAATAAGGTGAGTATGAGTAGCTTGAATAGCTTGAGTAGGGTGATGAGTAATATGATTGAGAGTAACTTGGTCTTCCTACATAGATTGAGTTTCTTGAGTATGCGTAGTTGTTTGAGTAGCTATTTGCTAGGTAACCAATGTAAGAACCTAGGTTGTAATTTGATGCGTAGTTTGAGTATCTGCCTGTGTTAACTGATACGCCGACTCTTGGTGTGTTTACTGAAACTGAAACTCCTCCGTGCCTTGAAGCGTAGTTATTGTATCCGCAATCACTGTAATAACCGTTTGCACCTCTGCATAAAATTGCTGAGGTTAGACTTAGTGTTAAAGTTAGGACTAGGATACTTGCTAACATCATTAAGTATTTGTTTTTCATGGTTTAATTAGGTGTTTGCAGTATTTAAACTTTACTCTTGAGTAGTTACAACAGAAATGTGGTTGATTTGATTTGGTTTGATAGGGTTTGATTGAGTTAAACGTAGGTATTAAATACTTTTGATTCTATTTTTTGGTATGAAAAATAAGGGGGATTTGATGAATGGAATTTTGTCTGAGGGGGAGTGTTCTATGGTTTTATTGATGCGAAGGGTTTGTTTTGTTAGTTTCTTTGTTTTGATGATGATTTTTTCGGGTTCATTAATTATTGCACAGGAGATTCAGGGGATTCAGGGGGGATGGGATTATGCTTCTGAATTTGAAAAAGAAATATTGCTTAAGGGTGTGATTGATGCTAAAATTAAATCTATTAAGGGTATTGTTGGAACTGAGTGGCAAGATGATTTGTTGGTTAAGGGAGATATTAAATTTGATCCTAAGAATGTTCCTGAAAATGTTGTTTCAATAGAATT
>CAYNOY010000066.1:0-2245 GCA_964399015.1 Candidatus Woesearchaeota archaeon
AGCGAATCTCTTTGCCTTACATTTAATTTCAACCATCCTTCAATAACAAAAAAAACTTATAATTTTATCTAAAAAAAACTCTAACCAACATAACCATTCCCATCTTTCTTCACACCCTCAGAATCATTCCCCATCCTATCAACCACCACTAACAACTTCACCTTAACATCATTCTCAAAAACCTCATAAACATTCTTAATAAATTCAGCCTCTCGAACCTCAAAATAATCAATATCCAAAGACAACAAATCAAGTTCAAACTTTCCTAAAACATCATAAACTTCAGACAGATTCTTCCTATCCTCTTCCTCCAATTTCTTAATCATCTTAAAGAAAAACATCGGAGCATTACTTGGATTCAAAATAATTTCAATAAATCTCAAATATCCTGCAATTCTCTCAGAAATAACCCTCCTAAATTTCCTCAACAAAAACTCAGTATCAACCTCGATATCTTCAACATCAAACAACTTATTCAAATCCGAAAACTCAGGAAGCTCATACTTCTCTTTAATCTTACCATATTCTTTCCTTAATTCTTCCAACCCAGAACAATCTTCACACTTATCCATAAAAATTCCTACATTACACAACTTATAAAACTAACTATTTCACGATGCATCCGAATTATCCCCATATCTCCTAAAAACTGCCTCAGTCGCATCACCTCCCGACAAAACCGCATCAATCCCAAATTTTCTCACATCATCCCTAAACTTCTCTGCCAAACTCTTTCCCCTAAGACCTACAGAACAATCCCAACCATCAACACATTTAAACCTACAATAAAGTGCCTTAAATATCTCTCCCCAATAAGGCAAAAGATGATTCTGAAAAAAATCATTCTCAGCATCTGCCTTAGAAATATAACTCTTGCTCACCTCACCAAGATAATATCTATCCCTCTCGATAGACACACTATCGCAGGCATCTCTACTGCCAAAAATTCCTTAAGATGAACACATGTATCAATCATTAATAAAAACTATACTCTTCAAATATTAAATACCTTTCCTAACACTAAAAAATTATTCATCGCTTTCACTAGCTAAAAACGCCCACCAAGGTTTCTTAGACATAATAATCTCTCCACTCTCTGCATCAATCTGACTCTCAACACGCATCCTAGTTCTAAACAATCCAAAAATCCTAGCTTTCTTCTCTGCCCTTAATTCATAAGCTAACTTAGAACCCACTTCCTTTAACTCAAAACTACAATTATTTGACTCATTACAAACCTTCAACCTCAATCTAGCCAAAGCAGTTTCAGAAGCCCTATCTGGCATAATCTTAATCTCTGCATCTCGCCCATTAGATAACTTAACTCTCAACCTTGTTCGATTATTTTCACGCAATTCCTCAATCTCCAATTCACTTTCAACATCTATCTCCCTTATTCTCAATCTTGTCCTATTTTGAGCCAATTCAGAAACTCTAATTTGATCGCCAGCCTCATTAATATAAACTCCTGCCTTAACCCTATTTCGAACCATAGATCCAAGTCCCCTTCCCATATCATCTATTCCAGAAACATTTTCATTGTAAGAAACATTTCCATCATCAAAACCATTTCCACTACCATTTTGAGCAACAACTAAACCTATTCCCAAAAATATAAATACAAAACATAAAATCAACAAATCTTTTTTCATAACAAACAAAAACTCTCAATCCTTATAAAACTAACGTTTAAATCTTCAACTAAGCCACAACCGAGGATCGAAGATTTTAATTCGATATCAAAAAAAGAATTAAAATTCCCAAAAATTTATTTAGAAATTTTTTAGGATCCGAAGATTCTTTATCTCGAACTCACAAGAGTTTGAGAGCCAAAGAATTTTTAATTCTATGGAGAATAGAGGAGTGAGATCCCGAAGCCACAACCGAGGATCGAAGATTTTAATTCGCTATCAAAAAAAGAATTAAAATTCCCAAAAATTTATTTAGAAATTTTTTAGGATCCGAAGATTCTTTATCTCGAACTCACAAGAGTTTGAGAGCCAAAGAATTTTTAATTCTATGGAGAATCGAGGAGTGAGATCCCGAAGCCACAACCGAGGATCGAACTCGGGACCTCTACATTACCAATGTAGCGCTCTACCAACTGAACCATTATGGCGTATTGGCATATCTTTGTTTTGTTACCAATGTAATAAGTGTTTTCAAATTTTCTTATAACTCATCTCTACAACATCATTATAAGTTTTTGTGGTTATTAATTTTAATTTTCTCTTATATCTATGCC
>CAYNOY010000067.1:0-2106 GCA_964399015.1 Candidatus Woesearchaeota archaeon
ATAAATTGCCACTAGATTTAATAAAAAAAATCTCGGATACAGGCGAAGAATTTTTTTCTGTCAAACCCATCAAAGAATTTCCATTAGTCCATTATTTATCACTCAATCATGAAGATGCAAAATAATTACAACCCAGATGTTCTTTCGTGTTTAGCGAATCTCAGTAGCGATGAGGTTTTTACCCCGCCAAAATTGGCAAATGAGATATTAGACTTACTACCTAAAGATATTTGGAAGGATAAAAATGCAACTTTTTTGGATCCTGTATGTAAATCCGGAGTTTTCCTTCGAGAAATAACCAAGAGATTGCTTAAAGGGTTACAAGATGAAATTCCAGATATTCAAAAGCGAACCGACCATATATTTAGTAAACAGCTTTTTGGAATTGGAATTACAGAACTCACATCACTCCTTTCTCGACGTAGTTTATATTGTTCAAAAAATGCAAATGGGAAATATTCAATAGCGAGTTCATTCAGTAATAATCAAGGTGGTGTCTTTTTCGAAAAAACTGACCATGATTGGGAAAACGGTAGATGTTCTTTTTGTGGGGCAAGTCAATCAGAATATGAGCGAGAGAAGGGGCTCGAATCTCACGCTTACCAATTTATTCATAATAAAATACCTAATATAATAAACAATATGAAATTCGACGTAATTATAGGCAATCCGCCTTATCAACTAAATACCGGAAGTAATTCAGCACAGGCTACTCCTCTTTATGATAAATTTGTCCAACAAGCCAAGAAATTGAATCCAAGATATCTAACGATGATTATCCCTGGTCGTTGGTACGCTGGTGGTATGGGATTGGATAATTTTCGCGCAGAAATGTTGGGCGATAAACATATTAGAAAACTTTTCGATTATCCTAATGCTGGAGATTGTTTTTCAGGAATTGAGTTAAGAGGTGGGGTTTGCTATTTTCTTTGGGATAGGGATAACCCCGGAACATGTGAATACACAAACGTTTCAAATAATACCAAGTCTACAATGGTGAGAGATCTGTCTGATTACTCAACTTTTATTCGTTGGAATATGGCATTACAGATTATTAACAAGATTAAGAAAGAAAAAGAAGATTCTCTTTCGGAGATAATATCTGTAGTTAGTCCATTCGGATTAGCGACATCACTTCGTGGAAAATCACAAAAAACAAAAAATTCTTTGACGCTACATTCCAGTGGAGGAACCGGATATGTTGCAGAAAGCGAAATAAAGACTGGTATAAGTCTAATAAACAGTTATAAGGTTTTATTTTCTAGGCCAATTTCAGGAAACTTAGAAGTTCCGCCGTTTAAGGTTATTGCATTACTGAAGGTGTTGAAGCCCAGAGAAATTTGTACACATACATATCTCGTCGCCGGAAATTATGATAAAGAGGTAACGGCAATCAATCTAAAATCTTATCTTGCAACAAAGTTTGTTCGGTTTCTGCTTGTTCAGGGTATTTCTGGAATGGATATTTCTAGAGATAAGTTTGGATTTGTTCCAATGCAAGATTTTTCTGAATCATGGACGGATGAGAAGCTTTATAAAAAATACAAATTGACTAAAGAAGAAAAGAAATTTATTGAATCGATGATTCGCCCAATGAAATAGATTTTATTGCAAAATATTTATGAAAAACACGCCTACTCAAATAATTATCTATAAATCTGAAGACGGAAAAATTTCCGTGGATACTTTGATGAAGTTTGAAAGTGTTTGGCTTACTCAGAAATCTATGGCAAATCTTTTTGATTGTAGTGTAGATAATATTGCTGTGCATATTAAAAATATCTTTGAAACAGGAGAATTGGATAAAAAGGCAACATCCGAGGATTTCTCGGCAGTTCAAAAAGAAGGTGAAAGAAAGGTTTCCAGAAAGATAAAAAATTATAATCTTGATGTCATTATTTCTGTGGGTTACAGGGTTAATTCTCTTCGAGGTTCACAATTACGCATTCGGGCGACACAGAGACTCAAAGAATATTTAGTTCAAGGAGTTTCCTTGAATGAAGAAAAAATTAAAAGCGGGAAGACAACTGAATATTTTGACAAACTTCAAGAAAGACTCAGAGAAATTAGATTGTCAGAGAGGATATTTTATCAAAAAATTAAAGA
>CAYNOY010000068.1:0-1988 GCA_964399015.1 Candidatus Woesearchaeota archaeon
ATCTTTATCTTCTAATAATCTATCTATTTCAACTTTCATTCTAAATACCTCCATAATAATTTATAATAAAACTCAATTCCTAAAAATATAATAACATCCTGCCTTATCTCTCTTGAAAATTCATGATTTTTATTCAAAAAATTTCTCTCAAAATTATTATAACTAACATAAACCGAATTTATCTTTGTATTAGTCCTCATACTAATTCTTCTAGCAGTATTTTCAATTTTTTCTACATTCTCAATTTTCTGAAAAACTAATAAAATATCAATATCCGACTTTTTAGTATAACTTTCTTTTGCATATGAACCAAAAATTAGAACTATTAATGGCTTAACTTCTAACTCAGAAATAAAATCCTTTATTGAACCCATTATAACAACTGGAAGACTAAGAAAACGTTCTGTATTAAGTTGTTTCAAATAAGCAAGGGTTTTTTCGCCTTCCCTTAAACTAAATTTAACTAAATTTGCATCTTTTTCCTTCCTTACTATTTTATCTTTTTCAAGAATTTCTAGAAATCTCTTTATATTTGGAAGCCCACTATTAACAAGTCTTGAAATCTCTCTAAGGTGAACACCATTATGATTTCTTTCTAACTCTGAAATTATCTTCAATTTAGTTTCCATTTTTAAGTGCGAACATTATATTATCATTTGATAATAAAATGTTAACATCCGTATTTATATATTTAACTTTAACCAACCAATCATAATCCTTATCAATCCAATCCTTAGGATGCCCATTCAACTCATAAAGCTCCTTCATCCTCTCCTGAGCCAACTCAGGATTTTCAATCTCTTGTATTCTCTGGTAACCTACTTTTGCAAGCCATCTCTTAAATGATTCTGCTTTTTTAGAAGAAATTGATTGTATTATTCTAAATATATATTCTGTATCTGCGCAATCAGTTTCTCTAAGTTTTCCATCTTCAGCAGTTAATTTCAACGGTACGATATTATCGTACGCTTCAAAACCTTCTTCCTTCAACTTAATTTTGAGATCAGACCAATATCTTTTTGGAATAGAACTTTCTACCAAAACCTCCACAATATTCACAATAGAAAAAAACCATCTATCCTCATACCAAATTCTTCTTACATTTTTCCCCCTAAAAACAATTATCTCATTTTCTTTTTTATCCATTTTCATCCTAATAACCTCCTAAGTTCATCAATCCTTTTCTTCTTCTCATAAACTTCACAAGGAACTTCGACTCCATTAATCAAAACACCATCAACACAATCAGATTCAACAACTCTCGCATAAACACTCACATCCTTACTCGAATCCAAAGCCTCAGTAAAACTAGCCCGAACAAACTCACCATCACCAATCACTTCACTCCAAACATCATCCTGCACAACAGTTTCATTATAAATATTCGAAACATAAGTCCTATTCACATCCAAATGCTCCGCATCACTAATCGGAATAATGATCAAAGTAGGATCCAAAAACACAACATCTCCCACACTATAATTAGTCTCAGCAAAATCTCGCTCAATATAAACACTCACAACATTACCATACTCCACATCTTCAACAACAACCTCTTCACCCTCATCACTCTCATTACCAACAACCAAACCCACAATTCCCCTCACAACATTTCCAGTCAAAGCAACCAATCCCCTACCCTCATCAACAACATCACTAACATTAACCTCAACAACCTCATCTTCAACCTCAGTAACATTATCTTCTACTTCCCCCCCATTAACTTCAACATCTGTAACATTTTCAACATACTCGGTGTCTATTTCTTTTGAAATTGTTTTAATTTCCAATCCATGTTTTTTGTGTGCGTATTGTAGTGTGTCTTTGAACTTGTCTTTATCATTCAAGCACTCAGTTCCGCAATCTTTACATTCAATTATTCCTGCCTCCATCGCAATTAGTTCTGCCACGCTTCCGCCAGTGTTGTGTGAAAAACAAAACCAAGTATTGTTTGATGGGTTTATAGCAAAATCATGACCTGTCGTGGA
>CAYNOY010000069.1:0-1973 GCA_964399015.1 Candidatus Woesearchaeota archaeon
TCATCAGGATAATCAATCGAAACCTCTTCATCATTGCTATTTTCATTATCAGAACCAGGATAATCAGGCAATCCAGGAGGCCCCCCAGCCCCAGAAGTTCCTTCAACATCTATTTTACAATTTTCTGCAACTTTAACAATTATACCAAGTCCAACATCAGAATCCGTATCTACCCCTCCTACTCCCCCTCCAGTACAATCCCAATTTTGTCTTTGATAATCACACATTTTCAAAATATTACAAGTACCTTTCAAATCATTAAAAGAAAATCCTTTCATTTCAGGAGTAATAATAATAAAATTCCATCCGCTCAAAAGATTTCTTTTATTCATATAATCATAATTGCTTACAAACATATTATATTTTAGGATTCCACTTTTTTCTGAATACAGCCAAACACTAGAAGTCATAACATAATTATCATAATCAGTTTGAACAACTTGTTCGTCATTCATTTCAGCTTCAGCAAAATCCATTTCAGGATAAAGTTGAAAATACTTATTTAAATTAGTTGAATAATACCACATTGCAGAGATATCACCTTTTTGTATGTCACTTGTTGGTAAAATCGCTTCATTCATGTAAAAAACAGCAGGAACTAAATTCCAACCCTTATTAATCCGAACAGAGGCTTCATAGCCGACTATATCAGATCTTCCTGACCAAGTGTTTGGACTCATTGTTGCAGAAACAAAAAAACCCAAACTAATCAAAACAATAAAAAAACCTAACAACATTATCTTCTTCATAAAACTACTTAGCAATCAAATATATAAACATTTCTAAAGCAACCCACCCTATCTCTCATCCACAATCTCATTCTCAACTTTCAAATAACCATAAACACAAAAAATTTTGCTCTTGACTATTTTAGTTTTCTTTTGAAAGCCCAATTTTCTTTTCCTAAAAGAAAAGAGGCTTTCAAAGAGCGAAATTTTTTAAATCATAACCCTAAACCAAATTCTTTTGCTTCTTTTCTTCATCCAAAATAATCTCTCCATAAACTCCGTCATATCCTGGCTTAACTTTTATTTTTCCCTCACGATTTCTAATAATCATCTTAGCAATTTTTTCATCTACAACCCTTGCCAAGTTCTCAAAAGGAGTAACCAATAAAATATTAAACTCATTTCCAAATTCCTCAATTAATTTATCATACTCCTTCCAAACAGTTTTTGTATTCATCCCCTTTCCAACAACAAAAGAAATAACCTCGTGCAAAGGCAAGATACTAAAAACTTTTTTCTTAATAACAGGGTTTTCAATTTTAGACAATTGCTCAACACGATTTTCAACACCAACTAATAACTGCTTCCCACACTTCGGACAAACCCCCTTTAATTCTTTAGTCTTCTCAGGTGAACAAGAAAACTCACAATTCCTATGCCCATCCCAATGATACTTCCCATAAGCAGGATCAACCTCAACAGTCCCAATAATATCATTCTCCCTAATCTCTCTCAAAATCTCATCATAACTCTCAATACTTTTAAAAATATTTGCCTCTCTCCCAATTCTCCAAGGCCAAAAACTATGACTATCTGAATTACTCAAAATAGTTCTATTCTGCAATTCCTCTAATTTTAAATTCATTTCAGGTGTAGAAGAAATCCCAGTCTCAATAGCATGAATTCTATCAACCTGAGAACCAAACGCCTCTTTCAAAGAATCATAACCAGTTGAAGAACCAAACACCCCAAACCAAGGAGTCCAAACATGCGCAGGAATAACCTCAATCTTCTCATCAATCTCCGCCATCTTTTTAACAAAATCCTCACAAGTAATTTTGAAAATCGGCCGCCCATCATAATCCCTCCGACCTTTTGTATCCAACCACTCATTAATTTTATCAACAGCCTCAAAAGAAGGAGCAAGCAAAACCAAATGCACCCTCCGCCCACGCCCCTGAGTATACATCAAACTAATCTCCCCAGAAAGAACAAACGGAAAACCACTCTTAGAATAAAAAATCC
>CAYNOY010000070.1:0-1757 GCA_964399015.1 Candidatus Woesearchaeota archaeon
CTTAAACCAAACCGAAATCGTCCCCGAATCATCATTATTCATATTCAAATCACAATCATCACTTTCATTATCCACAATAGCATATCCTCCGTCCCCAAAATTAATAGAGTCCCCAATACACATTGCACCTTCATCATAACTAACATTAGACCCCCCATAAACAGTCGCATTATTATTCCCCTGTTCATCAGTCCCCATTGTATCCGCATCAAACTTCCAATGCGAAACCAAATTAGCACTAAACATATCTCTAGTACATTGAGGGTCGGCCATGTCAACAAGGGCATTACAATTATCAGATATACAATTCTCACATCTTTCAATCATTCCAGGATTAATTCTAGCATTATAATCATCACAATCTAATTCTATTCCCCCAGAACAACCATTTGAACCAGGATCCCCATATCCATCATCATCCCTATCAAAACAAGGGTCACTCCCATCATCAGGTTTTTGAACGTTATCTTTAGATTTATCATTATCAATTGCACTAATCTTCGCAGCCTTAATAGGCATATCAACCTTAGACAAAATATCACCAACCCTCTCTTGATTTCCCTTAACAAACACAGGCGCAACACTCACAGTGCTAGGAACCCCAACAACCTCAGGCTTCGTAAAATTAAAAGCATAAGTTTCTATCCCATTTATGGCAGGCGCACGATCAGTTCTAAAAATAGCTGAATTCCCCTCGATACTAAAAATAATCTCTAAAGAATTAATTTCTGCATCATCAACTCCCCGCTTCACCTGCACAAACGCAAAATGATTCTCAGGGTCATAAACAGTATATCCACCAGTGGTCAAAATTTGCATACGAACATTAAAAGAACTTTCCACTCCAACAACACTTTCCAAACTAATACTCGGACGAATAGCAGCCCAAATCAAAGCAATCCCAGCAATAATAATTAAAATTGTCAAAATCACAGCAACTACAGCAGAGATCCCCCTCTTATCCATAACCATTATTAACAATAATACTACTTAAAATTACTTCTTCCGAACAATAACATTAACATTCCACTCTTCCCAACTCTTAACAACCTCAAACCCAACACTTTTTATCAAGTCAACAAATTCATCCTTATCATAAACATAAGTATATCTCATCTGCTTTTCCTTCATGTATTTCAATGTCCACGGGATATAACATTCCTTATCTTTATTCTTCAATCGAGGAGCATTCTTTCCCCAAGTCACAATGTAAGCCTCACAACCCGGCTTCAACACCCTATAAATCTCCTTCAAAGTCTTTTTCCTCTTAACCGCCGAATCAATACAATGAACCACAGCATAACACAAAACACCATCAAAGGAATTATCCTCAAAAGGCAACTTTATCGAATCGGCCTTCTGAACATCAACATCCATCCCTAATTTCTTAGCCTTCTTCTTAGAATAACCAACCATCTTCTCAGAAAAATCCACAGCAGTCCAATTTAACCCATCAACCTTTACAAAATTACGACCACTCCCACAACCTAAATCCAATATCCTACCTTCCTTGCCAGAAACAAAATTTTCAACCAATGGAGACGTCCGTGTCCGAAAAGCATTCCATCTCTTAGAGATATTATCCCAAACTTTTTCCTGATCCATAAAATCATCACACATTTAAACCTTAAAACATTTCCCCTTTCATGAAACCAAAGAAAAAACCGACGAGAACAATTTCCGGCGTAGCCCCGCTAGCAGTAATGCTCGCACCAAGAAAATGCCCCCACGGCGCCTGCCTCTACTGCCCATCATTC
>CAYNOY010000071.1:0-1711 GCA_964399015.1 Candidatus Woesearchaeota archaeon
AACAAAAAAACCCAGACTTCATAGTAGACACAATCAAAGATATGGAAAGAGTAACGACTGATTTAAGCTTCGACGAAAAGAAAGGGTTGATTTCTCTAGGCGGTTCAATTTCAAAACACTATGCAATTTTCTCCGCAATGCTTTCAGGAGGTTTCGACTACGCAGTTTATATGACAACATCCCACGCTTCATCAGGTTCAATGTCAGGAGCAACAACACAGGAAGCAAAATCTTGGGGTAAAATAAAAGACGATGGAGAAGCCGCAACAGTAAACGGCGACGTCTGCATCACGTTCCCACTAATGATGGATTCAGTTCTTAATAAAATGAAAAAAGAAGGTCTTTTGAAAGATGATTGAAGTTCAATACTTAGAAAACAAAAATGATCTTAATCTTTTAATAGATAAGGATATTGTCAATGGAAATTGCCATAGTTCTTTTGGGACTAGTTATTCTGGAGAATGGGTGTTCGCAGAACCAGTTAAGGGATTAACTATGCGTCTTTGTGGGAGTGCCGCTTTTTTGAAAATTGGTGATGATTCAAAACCTTTTTTTAATTTTATGAATGGAGAATTTTATTTTAAACAGGGAAATTATATATTTGAAGATGGGAAATATTATACCAAACATGGAGATGATTCTGAAAATAATCTGGACTTTTTTGAGCCTCATTTGGACTTTTTTAATTATAAAAATAAAATGGGAATTTGGTTAAATACTTATTTGTGGGAGATTGGAAAATGAAACCCCACTTCACCTTATCTAAATCTAAACTACTAAAACAGGTAAAAAAACTAGGGAACCTAAAACTAAAAATCTCATATTCTTACAAAACAAATCGAGACATAGGAAAAGTCTTACAGGAAACCGCGCCGCAAGTTGACTTCTCAATTCACGCCTTCGAAGAAATCGAAGATATCAAAGACAAATCGAAAATTTCATTCTTCACACAGGCAGAATCAATCGAAGAACTAAAAGAAATCATAAAAACTGGGATCACAAACTTCGTAATTGACAACGAAGTAGATTTAGAAAGAATTCTAAAAACAATCAAAGAAACAAACACAAAAATAAATCTAAGCATAAGGATGAAATTCCAAGAACACAGAATAGGAACAGGAAAATATTTCGTATACGGTCTACCATCAAACAAAGT
The DNA here is from genome assembly GCA_964399015.1 of Candidatus Woesearchaeota archaeon. Classification (GTDB taxonomy): domain Archaea; phylum Nanobdellota; class Nanobdellia; order Pacearchaeales; family GW2011-AR1; genus ARS1285. The sequence goes on from CAYNOY010000071.1 coordinate 1,157, forward strand.
AAACGAAATAATTCAAGAAATAAAAGACAACCCCCTAATCGATAAACTAGGAATTCACTTACATAGAAAATCCCAAAACACATCTGAGTGGGAAATAGTCGAGGAGGTAGAAGATTCCCTATCTAAAGAAACTCTAGAAAGAATAAATATGATAAATCTAGGTGGCGGACTGCCAAGTACATATCGAAGTTCAAACGTTGATGTATTCAGCTACGTCTTCCAAAAATTAACAAAAGCCCAAAAATACTTAGCAGAAAAAAACATAGAAACAATAATCGAACCAGGAAGATTCCTTTCAGCCCCACCAATAGAATTAGTAACAGAAATCATCCAAACCTACAACAACAACCTAATAATAAACACGACAGTCTACAACTGTGCACTAGATAATTGCTTAACAAACACAAAAATGTTAGTTGAGGGAGAAACAGAAAATGGCGAAGATTATTTAATCAAAGGAAACTCTCCAACAAGAGACGATATATTCAGATACAAAGTAAAACTAAAAAATCCAAAAGTCGGAGACACAATCACATTCAAAAACGCCGGAGCCTA
>CAYNOY010000072.1:0-1700 GCA_964399015.1 Candidatus Woesearchaeota archaeon
GGCATCCGCGCATCCACTAACAATAATACAACATCGCTATTCCGCAAAACATTCAACACAATCGGCCAAAATCCCATAACATACTAACTTAAAAGAGAATTATAAAGTTATTCATAGTATCCATTGTCACAACTTCCGCTTGTCCTTATAGACCCTTCACACCAACAAGAAGAACTAATTTCTCCTTCACTACAAATATCAGTTCCAAAAGGTGCAACTGCTAACGGATGCGGAGAAATATAAGGCCTATAATTCCAATCAAAAGTTTCCTCATCATATGAATACTGTGCATTATAATAACCTGTTCCAGAATTATAATCTACAGGGTCATCGTTTGCATCAACTTCTAAATAAAAATCACGATTTTGTTGAATATGATCTCCTTCTGGATCTACCGAAAAGTCAGGACCATTATCCCAAATAAATATAGGCATTTTGTCCTGGATAGGCAAAGGAAAATTCCCATCCCATGCCCACTGATCTGAACCTGTTCCAATTTGATCCCTGCAAGGATAACCGTCTGATATACTATATTCATCACCAGCTTGCCAAGTGTTATCTGAGCCACCCCGCAAAGTATAGACACAGGTTCCAATTGATCCTATATTACACAATTCTTCATCATCAACATCGCAATCTAAATCGGAAGAACATTGTGTACGACCATCCTCACACAAACCGCATTCAGAATCAGCTACGCAAGCATAATTTTGATTTTCACTACACGAACCTCCACAGGTTACGGTGGTTGCATCGTTACCTGCTATTAAACAACCGCTTTGATCATCTACATTAAAAATTCCATAACCAATCCATGCACCTAGAGTAAGCCCCGCTGAAGTATCAGTTAGTGTTCCATCATTATTATCCCCCTCGTGAACAGGAGAAACAACCCCACCAACACCTTTTTTATTCATGATATATTATTAACAATTACATTATTTAACCTTTCCTCAAACCCGCCAACAATCTCCAATATCTTTATTCTATACTTCCCAACTTTGTTGAGATATAAATGAATTAAATTAATGAGTAGAATTATTTTGAAGATTCATATGACCCAAGATTTCCTTAGATTGATATATCATCCATTCATATCTCAAAACACTTTCCTCACATACATTAAGAGGAGCACAAACACCTAATTTTGTTTCCAGCCTATTAATTAAAGAAGTCATTCTTTCAATATCCTCTGGGCCATTATATTCTTCAGGGATTATCCCCTTTTCCATTTTTTTCCTATCTTCAATAATCCTCTGGGCAGATTCTCTTAATGGTCCTACCATCATATATGAAGGCACAATATCAAAATCACTTTCCCCTGTTTCTTTTCCTGCCATATTTCTTCTTGATTCTCTGACTTTAAAAATATTCTGATGATCTATTTCTACTCCCCAAATTCCCCAACAATCTCCAAAATCTTCGCCCCATACTCAATCAACTTCGCAGGACCAATTCCATTAACCCGAGCCAGCTCATCAGCATCCTTAGGTTTCGCCCGAGCAATATCATCAACCACAGCATTACTAAGAACAAGATAAGCAGGAACACCTTTCTCCTCACTAACAACACTCCGCCAACTTTTCAATTCCCCAGCCAAATCTTGATTAACATCCTCCATCTCAATAGGACTATCAATAGTCTTCTGAACCCTACCTGGTATACCCATTCTCATCATCTCATCGTTAATATAATAACTA
>CAYNOY010000073.1:0-1640 GCA_964399015.1 Candidatus Woesearchaeota archaeon
TTTTGTTTCATATTCTTCTATGAACTTTTGTACTTCATCTTCTACTGGTTCAGAATATTTTCTTAATTTTTGCACCTCATCTATTGATTTTATTTCTCTTAAAAGTTTGAATGCTTTTCTGGTGTCTTTATCTAGATATATTAGAAAGTTTGTGATTACACTTGTTACATTTTGTTTGAGTTTATCAAGAGTTATATTGAATTCTTTGAGGTGTTTATCTATAAATTCTTGGTTTTCTGTATATAGATTTCCTCCATCAGTGATTGTTCCGATTAGGGCGAGCCATGGTTTTAATTTTGTTAATTCTCCTGCAGTTCGACTTGATGGGATATAGCCTTGATCTGTTGTTCTAAATTCTAGAATTTCTTTTGGGAGTGGTATGTTTTGTGGATGATGGTCGGTACATAATATCTGCTTGTTTGTTGGAGGGTTTATTTCCTCTATTCCGTCTGGGGCTATATCTGTTGTTATAATTTTATTAAAAGGTTCAAGGTCTATTTTTTTATCCCATTTTCCGAAAGAGAAAGTAAACTGTTCGACTTTTGCGTTTTTTAATTTGCACCAGTCGTAATATAAGATTCCTGAACAGAATCCGTCTCCGTCGTCATGGTGGACTATGGCTACCTTGTCTTCACTGGTTATATTATCTAAAAATTCTTTTGTTTGGTCGAATGTTATTTTAGGCATAGTAAATAATGTTATTTGTGGTTTTTAAGATTTAAGGAAGTCGTTTAATTTCTTTTTCGGAGTTTTTTACGTAGAACTTCTCTTCTTTTTAAAGTCGGTTTGTCATTGGTGACGATTTTATTTTTTAGTGCGACGTATTTTAGTCTGATATTTTTTATTGTCGTTTTGGATAGTAATAATGCTTCTTGTTCTAGATTTTCTCTATTGTCGTCTTTTAGCATATAGATGATTTTGAAATTTGTTCCGAATTTTTCATCTGGTTTGCCGTCGCCATTTTCGTCAATTACTTCTAGAAGTTCATTGTCATACCATAGCCATGCTGGCGGAATTAATGCAGCAGTAGATTCTTTTGCTGATTTGAAGGCTTTTTTTACTTCTTCCGTTGTGTGAATTTCAGTTTTGAATTTTCCGAAGTTTAGGTCGCCGATTTTTGAGGTTTTCATGTTAAAAATATTTTAGGATTGCTCGGAAATCCTCTTCTCCTTTAGGCTGATTAATAGAATATGTAGAGACTCTTTGTAATTCTTTTGCGCCGTTAAATGCGATTCCCATTCCTACTTCTTTGGCTAAGTGGACGTCGTTTCTTCCGTCTCCTATGAAAGCGCATTCTTCGGGGCTGACTCCATGTTCTGTCATGATTAGTTTTACGAATTCTACCTTTCCCTCATAGTCACAGGGCAATAGGTTCCAGTGTAGAATCTTCCCGTCTTTTTCCCAGAAGTATTCGCATGCTGCAAAGGAGTGGTCGATTTTCAAGTCTTTTTGTGCTCGATCTGCGTTTGCTTTGAATCCCCCAGAAATTAGTGCGGTTTTGTAGCCTTTTTGTTTTAGTTCTTTGAAAGTTTCTTTGACACCTTTATGGTATTTGACAGAGTTCATGATACTATCGAAGAATTTTTTTGTAAGTCCGTATTTTTTGTGAATAACAATTGTGTCTTCCATCCATTCTACAT
>CAYNOY010000074.1:0-1577 GCA_964399015.1 Candidatus Woesearchaeota archaeon
TAATCGAATAAACACCATTATTTGTCCCAATCCTTCGAATAGAACTCAAATTCGTCAAATCCTTTTTCTCCAACATCCCCTTAATCGACTCAAACCTCGCCCGAAAATGATTAACAAAATCCCCAACTTCAACCTTCTTAGATTTAAAACTAGGACTCAACAACAGTTTTACACCATCATCCCGAACAACTTCGCCCCCTCCATCAATAACTAATAAATCTCTAAACTTATCAATATGAGAATCAAAAATCAGCTTAGTAATAACCCTCTCTTTAATAACCCCTATCAACACATCAACAATCTTCTCAACAACCTCAAACTCCATACTCGAAAACAACTCCAACATTTCTCTATCTAAAAGAAATCCTTTACTACTACACAACTCAAATATCTTAGTCACCATTTCAAAACCGAGGAAACTACAGACGTTAGCGCCTTGTCCTCCATTATAAAAAAATCACCACCCTTTTTAAGTTTTATTGAGATAAGGCTTAAATATAGTATATCTTTAATATAACTTTATAAAAATTACCAAATAAAACTTATTACATAATCAAAACTTATATAACATATAAAAAACGGTATATAATATGAAATGGAAAAATATTTCCTGTGAAAAAAAGGGTATAATAATTGGAGCGAGTATTTGTATAATATTTTTTATAATTTTCCACGTACCTGAAGCTGTGTTTTTAGACAAGTTTTTTAGTGGTTCGGGTGAAGAAACTTTAGAAAGTGAAAGTCATATAATATTTATAATATTTATAATGGCTATAATTTATTGTAGTTTTGTTGGATTTTTATTAGGAAAATTAATAAAAAAAACAAAAGCCTGTAAATAATCACAAGCCCAAACTATCGACCAATATAGCCTCAACCTTGTCAAACAAATTAGTAGGAATAGATAATCTAATCTCTCGAGTTCTACCATGCCGACCCTTGGAAATAATCTTAGCATTAATTAAACCAAGCATATCAATCTCAGCCAAAATATCACTAATTCTCCTCTGTGTCAAAGCATCGGTCTTCGTTTGATCACAAAATTCCTGATAAGCATTATAAACATCTCCAGTATAAAACCTCTCACTCCCATCCTTCGCCATCTTTGTCAAATGCATAATCGCATGCAAAACCAACTTAAATTGCTTAGGCTCACCCTCAACAATGTCCAAAATCTTATCACGCTCCATCTTCAAGTTCGCCAAATCAATATATTCTTCACCAATCTCCTTCTTTCCTTCTCTCTCACTAAGTTCCCCTGCAATCCTAAGTAAATCTAAAGCTCTCCTCGCATCTCCATGTTCCCTCGCCGCATAAGCCGCACACTTAGCAATCACGCCAGGAGCAACAACCCCCTCTTTAAACGCAACCTGACACCTCTCATTCAAAATATCCTGCAACTGAATCGCATTATAGGGGTGAAAAACAAATTCCTCCTCACCTAAAGAACTCCGAACCCTCGGATCAATATTCTCCAAAAAAGTCACTTCATTAGAAATCCCAATCATCGAAATCTGAGCCTGGCTCAACTCCTGATTCAAACGAGTAAATGAATACAAAAAATTACTATCCATCTT
>CAYNOY010000075.1:0-1567 GCA_964399015.1 Candidatus Woesearchaeota archaeon
TCAACCACAAGAAGATTCATACCTCTTCGCAGAATTTCTAAAGAAATATCTCTCCAAAAATAAACCTAATTCCTATCTAGACATGGGAACAGGATCTGGTATTTTGTCAGTTACAGCATCAAATTTCTTAGAGAGAAAAAACATTTTAGCAGCAGACATAAACCCAGACGCAGTAAGATTACTAAAACAGAAAAAATTCAACATAATAAAAACAAATTTATTCTCAAAGATAAAAGATAAGTTCGACTTAATAACATTCAATGCCCCATATTTACCACTTGATCCACGAGAACCAAAATCATCCCAAATCGCAACAACGGGTGGAAAGAAAGGCGATGAAATTTCCGTAGAATTTCTTCGTCAAGCGAAAAAACATCTCAACAAAAACGGAAGAATATTTCTCCTAATTTCAAACCTAACTCCAATGAGCAAAATAAAAAGATTCAAATATAAAATCGTCGCACGAAAGAAAATATTCATGGAAGAATTATTAATCCTTGAATTCCCCTAAACCAGCACATATCAACAGTCCCTTTAAACCACAATTATCTTTAAATATCACACAAATTTTCTAATCACATGATAAACAAAGAGAGGCAACTATGACAAAATTCGCACATTTAGCGGACTGTCACTTGGGAGGCTGGCGACAGGAAGAGCTACAAAAGCTCAACTTCCTATCTTTCCAAAAGATTATGGATAGGTGTATCCAAGAGCAAGTAGAATTCATCCTAATCTCAGGTGACCTTTTCGATTCAGCATATCCCCCAATCGAAATTCTAAAAGATTCATTTGCGGAATTCAAAAAAGTACACGATGTGGGAATACCAGTTTATTTAGTTGCAGGATCACACGATTTCTCAGCATCAGGAAAAACTTTTTTAGATGTATTAGAAAAAGCAGGCTTTTGTAAAAACGTAGAAAACTGGGAAATGCAAGAAGACGGCAAGATTAAATTAAAACCACACATGCACAAAGAAATCGCAATCTATGGATATCCTGGAAGAAAATCAGGGATGGAAGTGGAAGATTTATCAAAAGTTTATTTCGAATCAATTCACCCGTTTACAATTTTTATGATACACACAACAATCAAAGATGTCGTAGGCACAATCCCTATGGAGTCTGTAGAAAAATTAAAACTACCATTAGCAAATTATTATGCGATGGGACACATCCATCAAATATTTGAAGCACAAGAAGCAAACTCTCATTACGTATATCCAGGACCAACATTCCCAAATAACTTCCAAGAATTAGTAGATTTACAATGCGGAAGCTTCCACCTGGTAGAAACCGACGGGGCAAATATAAAATATCAAAGCATAAAGATTCCACTAAAAGAAGTTGCATCGCTAGAAATTAAAATTAACAATGGGCTAACAGCAACACAGGAGATAATATCAGAATTAGATAAAGTGAATCTTCGAGATAAAATTGTTCTACTGAAATTAAAAGGAATATTGACACAGGGAAAAACTGGAGATATTAAATTCAACGAAATAGAAGAATTCATAAAAAAGAAAGAAGCATTTGTTTCGTTAAGAAATATTTCTTCAATAAAAAT
>CAYNOY010000076.1:0-1502 GCA_964399015.1 Candidatus Woesearchaeota archaeon
TTTTACACAGCAATGCAAACAGTCCCATGTTTTTTACCAAATGTAATAAATAATAAAGAGGAATATTGCCTAATTCCAATGGGCGTCGACCAAGATCCACATTTCAGAATTTCTAGAGACGTTGTGGAAAAATTAGGACACAAAAAACCATCAATTATACACGCTAAATTCATGTCTCCATTAACTGGGGCAGATGGAAAATCTGGAAGTACTGCAGACACAAAAACAATATTCATGACAGACGACGCAAAAACCGTAAAAAAGAAAATCAATAAACATGCATTTTCTGGTGGACAAGAGACCACAGAAGAACACCGACAGAAAGGCGGAAATGTAGAAACCGATGTGGCATGTCAATGGCTAAAATATTTTGAAGATGATGACGAGAAATTAGCAGAAATATACGATAAATATTCTAAAGGCGAATTATTATCAGGCGAAGTAAAAGCTACTCTAATAGAAAAACTTAATACAATGTTAGGTGAGCATCAAAAAAGAAGAGCAAATGCAGAAAAACAAATTGACAAATTCATATATAAGAACTGAGCATAATTTTAATACGATAAATTTAACCCTAAGCGTGAGGTATATCTAATTCTGTAGGGGTTTGAGGGGCTGCATTTTCAGGAGCAGCAGGAATAGGAGCAGCTTGTGGAGCAGCAGGAATAGGAGCAGCAGCAGGCACATTCTCAGGAGCAGGCACACTTTCATGAACAGGAACAGGGGCAGCAGGCACACTCTCAGGAGCAGAATCTTTCTCAATTTTTACATCTTCGCCAACAAAAATTCCTTTAGAATTAAGTTCCATAATAACAGCTTTCCTTTCATGCGCTGTCCTTCTCATTTTTGCAATTCTAATAGCCCTATCGCCAGCACCAGTAACCCCAGACTCATAAAACACACTCACAGAATCACTAAGGAATCTCAAAATATCAGTCTTTGTCCATTCTCCATCATTCGTAGCCCACATATCTTCCAAGCTCTCATCAACAAATACAGTTGTAACATTCAACCTTTTCATTAAAGACGATAAATCAAAAATAGTTTGTCGAATTTTCCCAGGATCATTTAAATTCAAAGCCAAAACCGAAATCGGATCAAAACAAATTCTCCTAATATTATTTTTTGAAATTATTCTTGTTAGCTCTCTTTTTAATTCTTCCATCGAAGTCTGAGGTGCAAATCTCATAAATTTAACCTTACCTTCTTCGCTCAATCTAGAAAAATCCCATCCATAAGACATTGCATCGTTCAGCGTCTCAACAATATCGGGCTCAAAAGAACAATATAACCCATTTTCACCAAACTTAGTTATCCCATTCCAAAGAAATTGCATCAAAAAAGTACTTTTTCCACTACCAGGTCCACCGACAATTAAATTATCAGAATTTCTAACGAACCCTCCCTGGCACATTTTATCAAAACCAACAAGTCCTGTTGGACATCGATCAATCATATCACCCACCATAAAAGAAACACAGCATAAATCTTTATAAATTCTC